>JACZXA010000183.1 GCA_022571865.1 Pseudomonadota bacterium | reverse complement strand
CGCCGCCCGACTTCATGATCAACGTGACGCTCAACTCCGAAAAGCTGATCACGGGTTTCTACAATGGCGACTATCGCGAAGCCCACCGCCTCGGCTGCGACCGGGTCCGCGAAACTTCGATGGCGCCGGTCGAGGAGGAATTCCCGATCGTCATCACCTCCAACAGCGGCTTCCCGCTCGATCAGAACCTCTATCAAACGGTCAAAGGCATGTCGGCCGGCGCGCGGATCGTCGCCGAGGGCGGCACGATCTTCGTCGTCAGCGAAGGCAGCGACGGCATCCCCGACCACGGCAATTTCGGCAAGATGTTGAGAGAGTCGGATACGCCCGAGCGAACGCTCGCGAACATCGCCGCGCGCGCCAAGCCGGTCCTCGATCAATGGCAGGCGCAAATGGGTCGGTTGCCGAGTACCAGGGAACTCGAGGGCCTTACGAAACAGTGGATCAGAGAGGAGATCTTCTATCGCGAGGCGCTACGTCTCAACCTTGACGACAACGACATCATTATTCGCCGGCGACTTGTACAGAAACTCACTTTCCTGACAGAAGATATTGCAACCGGTGTGGCTGCTACCCCGGAAGAGCTGAGGGCGTTCTATGAAGAGAACATCGAGCGCTACACCGAGCCTGACCGTTACAGTTTCAGTCATCGATATTTCAGTAGTGACCGGCGTGATGACGCCGAGGCGGATACCCGCGCCGCATTGGCAGACGAAGACGCCCAGGGTGACCCTTTCATGCTGCAGCGCAGCTACGCAGAACGTTCCTTACGAGAGATAGGCGAACTTTTTGGCCGCGAGTTTGCCGCGAGTATCGCAAACATGGCACAGCTTCCAACGGATAAGCGGGTGGCACCGATTCGCTCCGCGTATGGCTGGCATGTTGTACACCTTCAACAGCATCTACCGTCTAATTCCCGAGAATTGGATGAGGTACTTAATAAGGTAGCCAACGATGTGCAGATGAAGCGCCGAGACGAGGCTAACAAGGCATTCTACGAAGATCTCAAAAAACGTTACGTCATTCTGACTCCATGAAAATCGGACTGTGCATATTACTGGCGTTGGTGAGCTCCGTTAGTCATGGCCACGAAGTTCGCCCGGCTTTTCTTCATCTGAGCGAGATCGAGCAAGACACCTTCGACGTGTTGTGGAAACAACCCGTTCTGGGTGATCGTCGTCTGGCGTTGGAGCCTGAGCTCCCTACCGATTGCACGACTATTTCTGAGACAACCCCGGAGCACACGGGGGCCGCTCTTCTCCAACGCTGGCGCGTGGCTTGCTCCCTGGACTCGGGCACCATTCACATTCGCGGGCTTTCCAGGACCTTGACAGACGTCATGGTACAGATCGATCGACTGGATGAATCTCGCACGATGGAATTGCTGCGCGCAGGAAGCCCGACTCTCGATCTGGAAAGTACTGCCCCTCTCGCATCTGGTTTCCTCGTGCTCGGAGTGCAACATCTGCTGTACGGCGTGGACCACATCCTTTTTATTATCGGGCTCGTGCTGTTCGTTCGTTCGCCCTGGCTGCTGGTAAAAACCGTGACTGCATTTACCGTGGCTCACAGCATTACTCTCGCGATGTCGGTTCTGGAACTCGTCAAACTTCCGCAACAGCCGGTGGAAGCCGTTATCGCGTTATCGATACTGTTTCTGGCCCGCGAACTGGTGATCCCGGTAGCAAAAAGGTCGCGACTGACTCTGGCAAAGCCCTGGCTCATGGCGTTCGCTTTCGGCTTGTTACATGGCTTCGGGTTTGCCGGGGCATTAATCGACATCGGGCTTCCTAACGAGCAGCTTGCTTTGTCTTTGCTGCTCTTCAACGTAGGTATTGAAGCGGGCCAATTATTGGTGATTATGATCATGCTGACACTCGGCGTCATCGGCAGGTACCTGTCATCCGCCTACCAGAAAGTGCTGGGAGATGGATTTGCGTGGATGATGGGAGGGGCAGCCGCCTTCTGGACCATCGATCGAGTGTTGATCGCACTCTAGCCTGGATTATTCATGAACAAGCTACTGCGGTCGCCGATAGCAGCAAAATACCGGGCCTCGCTACGCTTCTTCATGAATAGTCCAGGCTAGTGTCCTGGTCACTTGAACCGCCCGCGCGCTTAACGTATAACGCGCAATTCCGCTATTTTCAGAGGGAGATCTTATGCCGAGAACCGTCGTGCTAGCCATCATCAGCCTTGCGGGTATCGTCGGTTGCAGCCAACCGACCGGTGATGTGACCCCGCAGACCACGTCTGCGCCGAGTTATGAGGAACAGCTACGCCTGCAACTCGAAACCGCGAAGGCTGGAGACATCATCGTCATCCCCGAGGGTGTACACAGTTTCAGTCGCGGCCTCACATTGAATACAGACCACGTGACCATTCGTGGCGCAGGGATGGATAAATCCGTGTTGTCCTTCAAGGATCAGATCGCCGGTGCGGAGGGCTTGCTCGTGAATGCGAGCAATTTCACCATTGAAGACCTCGCCATCGAGGACACCAAGGGCGATGCGCTGAAGATCAACGAAGGTAAAAATATCATTATCCGCCGGGTACGCACCGAGTGGACAAACGGACCGAGTACCGAGAACGGTTCCTACGGCATCTATCCAGTTCAGACCGAAAACACGCTGATCGAAGGTTCCGTCGCGATCGCTGCTTCCGATGCGGGTATTTATGTCGGCCAATCGCGCTTCGTTGTAGTTCGAGACAATCGCGTCGAATTCAACGTTGCAGGAATCGAAATCGAAAATACCGTACACGCGGACGTGTACAACAATGTCGCGACCAACAACACGGGGGGTATTCTGGTTTTCAACATGCCCAACCTGCCACAGGAAGGACACAGCACTCGAGTATTCGACAACTACGTCATGGATAACAACACCATCAACTTCGCACCCGCTGGCACTGCAGTTGCAGGGGTTCCCGCCGGATCAGGCATCATCATCAACTCGAATGACAAGGTCGAAATTTTCGCCAACCGAATTGGCAACAATCAAACCGCGAACGTGTTGATCAGCAGCGTGTTCAGTGCCGGTTATTCGGAACGAACCTTTGCAGACGCCTTCGACCCCTATCCCGAAACGATCTACATCTACGACAATGAATTCTCGCCAGGTGGCAACGCACCGGACCGAAAAGAGCTGGAGGCTCTGCGCGTAGCCACGTTCGGCGAAGACGGTAGATTGCCGGATATCGTCTGGGACGGCGTGACCAACCCTGAGCGAAACGATGCCATGGGCGTGATCTGTATCGACAACGGCGAGGCAATCCTCGTCAACGTCGATGCCCGGAATGGCTATCGGAACATCAGCACCGACATGACCAACCACCGTTGCGTCCATGAGAAGCTCGCGAAAGTGACACTCGCCGGACAATAGATGACACGAAATTTCTGCCTGTGGATACTGCTCGGGCTCGGCGCCTGCAGCCAACCGCCTGAAGTTCGCCTCTTTCCGGCAGACCTTTACCCGGAGCAGCTTTCTGCATGGGGTGTCGTCGTGCGGCGCGGTGATGCCTTGGTCTTCACCTCCAGGGCGCAGCCTTACGAACTCAATTCTCCGCTGTTCAGCGACTATGCCCTGAAGCTCCGCACCATCTGGCTTCCGCCCGGGACGACGGCAGCGTTCAATGCCGACGAAGCCTTCGACTTTCCCACCGGTACCATCGTGACAAAAACTTTTTTCTACCCGAGGGTGAACGGCGCAAGTCCAACTATCCTGGCTGCATGGCAGGGTTGGTCAGGCGATGTCGAGGCGATCAACTTCATCGACCACGAAATCATCGAAACCCGGTTGCTGATCCGGCAATCCGATCAGTGGGACGCATTGGCCTATGTCTGGCAGGGAAACGATGCACAGCTGAAAATCACCGGGGCCATTCGACGGTTCGAAATCGAACTGGATCAGCAAACGGCGAAGCTCAATTACCTCGTGCCATCCCGCAACGAATGCGCCGCCTGTCACGCGACGAATCACAGCACGGGCGCAATCCAACCGATTGGATTGAAAGCCAGACATTTGAACCGAAGCTATCCGGGCGATGAGTACAACCAACTCTCCATATGGCAGAACAAAGGCTTGCTGAGCGGCATGCCTTCGCTTGATCAGGTGCAAAAAACCGCGCGCATGGAAGACGCCGCCGCTTCGGTGGATGGTCGCGCACGCGGCTATCTCGATATCAACTGCGGTCATTGCCACAACGAAAAAGGTGCCGCGGATACGTCAGGCTTACTACTGGACGCACACACAAGATCCGTCCACCAGCTTGGTTACTGCAAGGCCCCGATCGCCGCCGGTACTGGTTCTGGAGGCCGACTGTATTCGATCGTTCCCGGCCAGCCCGATGCCTCCATACTGATCTATCGCCTGGAGATCACCGATCCGGGTGATCGGATGCCTGAACTCGGACGTACGCTGATTCACCAAGAAGGCGTCGCGCTGTTGCGCCAATGGGTAGCCGAGATTCCAGGGAGTTGTATCGTCGAGGCATAAAACCGCGAGCGTTGGTGGTTGGTTTGATGCGTCATGAACAGCCGAGCCGATCTGCGTACTGACATCGTACACACGCAACTAAGCCGTTTCTCTCACAGCCTTTATTCTACGTTCACCGGCGGCAACGTGATCTCGCTGCCGGACTCCAACTGGTAGTTGAACCGATCACATTCCTTTTGTTTGAGATACGCCCGCATCTGCTCGCCCCCGTCATAAATACTCGCGGTCGGTTCCCAGTTGACAAACAGCCGGTTGGCAGAAACGTGTGTTTCCATCGTTAGCGCGAAGGTTGCGCCCGCTAAGTCCCGTTCCACCTCCTGGGCAACTTTTCGAGCGTGGGATTCGTCCGACGCCGTGCAGATCATCGTGACCGAAGTAACCAGGTCTGGCGGTTTCCCGGCGAACGGGAGAGTGTCCGGAGTAATCCTGATATCCGTCGTGAGCTTCAGCGGTGCTGCCGCACCGACAGCAAACGTCAGCTCCATGAAATAGGCGGTCCAGCCGGTAGCAGGTGCGGGAACAAGGGCACGGAATAATCCATCGGCACTCACCTGAACCTGCGAACTTGCGTATCGCCGACCTTCGGTCTCCACGCGGAAGTCCCTCGCAACGGGATTCGTCATCTGCCACAGCAGCACTTCGGTTGGCGCGTCCTGGGTCATGACCTGCAGTGTCCCATCAGGGGCATGAATCCAGGTAAACTGCGGCGGCTTCACTCCGTCTTTAATCAGCGTTTGGAAGGCGATCAAACTTTCGATCACATCGGTTCCCTGAAGACCGTGATCTGCGTTCGGCACGTAACGCAGGTAATTTTCGCCGCGTAATTCCCGCCAATAGAATCGAGATGAATCGGGAAGAAAAAACTGATCGCCCGCTGCATTGATGATCAGCTTGGGCATGGCGAGCCGATGTCGATATTTGTACGGGTCGATCAGGTCATAGGCGTCGTACAGACCTCGCTCACCCAGACGACGCATGATCTTGTGGTCGACATAGTTCCCTACCGCGACAGCCCAGAAACCGTAGGCTGCAAAATGGTGTCGCATGGATGCATCCACATTGAGCACATCGATGACAATCGGCGCGATCGCAACCACGCGTTCATCCATTGCACCGGTAAGCCAGGTTGTCCAGCCGCGTTTGGATCCGCCGGACACCACATATCGATCTACCTTGATGTTGAATTCGTCGCGGGCCAGGACGGCGGTGATCGTATCCATCGCCCGGACAGCACTTTTGACCATGGGTCCGCGCGCAAGCCAACGCGCTTCGCCGGTCTGAAGATATTGATCCCACGTATACCCGATCAAGTCATCCTCGAAACGGGGTTTGCCATCGTTGTGAAATATCAATGGCTGGTTGGGCACCATGCCCAGTTCCGCCGCCACCGTGCCGGTAGAGCGCGCGATGCGCACCGTGCGTTCGTTGGCGGTTTGAGGAACGTCGTCGCCGTTGCTCCCGCCGCCGATATAGAGAAACCCGATGTCGGACGTCACCTCAATAGGGATCGCGATGGTCAGCCAGTGTTGCCAGACTGGTCGATCAACTTCAGCTTTGCTCAGCCAGGCCTGTGAAGTCAGGTCGACAACCACGGCGGTATAATCGTCTGCCCGTTCGACACTCACGACTTTCCAGCGGAAGCTCGTATCCGCGGATCGAACGTAGTCATCCAGCGGTGTTTGCAGCGGCAGCGGCTGACCCAGAGCGGCAACGCCGAAAGCAAGTAGCCAACCGAGGGTGACTACGTTGATTACGTTTCTATTGATTCTGTTCCCGGGTAAATTCATTCGGCCATCACAGCTACCGGATTGGTGGATCAGTCTACCGGTAGGCACAGGCTCTGCCTATGGCGAGGAAAAGGACGATTTTTCGGATGCGGAACAATCGATCGATCATTCAGTCTGAACTCTCGCGTTCAAGTGTGGGCGTAATCGACGGAGGGATCATGACCCGCATTTTCCTTGCACTATCAGTTCTGGCCATGCCGTGTGTCATCCACGCAGGTTCGGCCGCGCCATTGAGCGATTCCGAGTCCGTGCTCGAAGAAGTTCGAGTGGTCGGAAAACAACCCGGCCCAAAGATGTGGCGCGTGAGCAAAGGTGAACACGAGTTGTGGAGGGGATGTCCCGTAGATTGTTGAACTTCGCTGCAGGCAGCATTTCCCTGTTTATGGATTCTACGCGACTTTTGTGTTCTCCGTTTCGATTTCAGAAAGTTTGTCCAGGGCGCGGTCGAGTTCCTGCAGGTCTCGATAACCACGCACGCGACGGAACTTTCCTTCAGCCTCAACCAGCGCAGAGGCGACCCATCGTTGGATCATCGACCCTCCACGCCAGCGCTTCACATTGCGTGTGTAGATCGCGATCGAGCCGTTCAAGTTCTCGATCGCATTGGTCGTTCGAAGCATGCGCCGTAAGGCATCGTTCACCACCAGACGTTGAACCGTCAATGTTTCCTCCAGACCTTCACGAACGGATGCCGCCGCACTCGGATACTCGCGATCCAGTGAGTTCGCGAGACGACGTAACTGGCGTTGTGCAAGATCCGCTGACTCTGCGTTCCACGCCTGCTTCATCGTGCGTTCCACACTGGCTCGCATGTCGTCCGGTAGATAGTCGAGCACATTTCTCAACTTGTGGGCCTGACACCGCTGCACAACACCGTGGTCGTCCCCAAACACATCCCGGATGGCTTTGCGTAACGCCTTCGCGCCGTCGATCACGAACAATACCGCTCGCTCGTTCGACAGCCCACGATCGACCAGGTCGGTGAGCAGATCGGTCACCATCCGGCTGTTCTCGGTGGAACCCTCACGAAGCCCCAAGACGTGCTTTTTACCGTCTCTCGCGATCCCCAGCGCCACCACGATACAGTGTTTCTTGAACACCTTACCGTCGATCATCACGATGCGTACATCCAGATCCTCGAGGGGGCGTGACAAGAACGCCGTGAATCGCTTCTGGCTCAGCACCACGAAGCGGCGTGATACCGCGCTCTTCGAGGTGGCGCTGTCTGCCATCGTGGGTGGCAGTGGATCGAGCGTTCTCCCGTAACCTCGGGTCGACACCCCGGACGCTATCGCCTCCAGAGTATGGGTGTTGAGCGGGTCTACAGAAGCTGCCCAGGTGAAGCTCGCCAGGGGTACTTCGCCACTCGCTGATCGGACCCGAAGTCGCGATAGCGGTATCTGACGTCCGCCCAACGTGATGCGACTCGGCGTGCTGCCGCCTCGCACAGCGCGACGTTCGGCATCGTGCCGTCCTTTGACTCCGCAAATCGCTTCGCGATCTACCTCCATCATGGATTTCAAGACTTCACACCCCGTCTCGATACACAACTCGTGAAACGCGGTCCGGGCATCCAGCAACACGCCCAATGTCGGTATGGGGAGCTGGATCGTTCTTTGGGATTTCTCGGCTTGGCTTTTTTGTCTACTACTGCGATGCTGCGCCATGTGGCACCTCCTTTTTGGTTTAAGACACCCCCTGTCCTAACGGACAAGGGAAGGAAGTGCCACATTTATTTCAGATTAGTTCAACAGAGTTTGGGACATCCCCCGTTGTGGATACTGGGAGTGCTTTCACCGCTTCCAAAAGATATGGAGTGGGATTCAGACAGTGTGGAAGCTGTTCTGGCAGACAGCGAAGAAGTGATTTTTCCGCCCGGCATCTCCCTAACAGCCGGTGTCATGAAGGGAATATTCTCGCTTCCACTGCTCTGGGGAATACGCAACAACCCAGGCAAAGAAACGCTCCACGAAATACTTCCGGAAGAGCTCTACCAACGATGGTCAGTGCTAAAAAACCGCTATCTGGGAAGTGGGAAAAAAATCGAAAAAAGAAGACCCCTGTTCGCAGCCTTTGAACTGTATCAAAAAGCCATGGAGCAATCAGGGTTGGCTTCTGGAGGAACTGTGTATCCGGTAGTCAACAAGCTAATCAAGAAGTACAGGATTCGAACGACAAATACCGGAGTTAGCGGGAAGATTGAGGACCCCCGACGGGCAATAAAGAACTTTAAACGTACATCGATCGATGACATAGGCTGTTTCAAGGTAGTCATCGACCGTCTTGAAACCGATCTCAAAGTCATGCGTTTGCGAGCGTCTGCCTGGGCGTCTGGCGATTTAGCCGCACTGCGGTCGCTACCTTACGAAGACCAGAATATGTCCTGTGTCAAATCAATCATGGGCTCTGCCTATGTGACCGACCTGATGGAATCTTCGGGACTCACCAACGCGGAAGAAACAATGAGAGACAACTGGATAAAGGCCATCGAAAACGCACTCGCTAACAATGAGGTCACGTTTGCCATCCTGCCGATTCCAGAAATCTTGAGTCAAGATGGGTATCTGTCGATGATCCGCAACCGTGGCTATGTCGTGAAAGGCGGATAGGAGGGCGACGCTTGTGCTGAAGCGTCAGTGGCATGAGAACCATTCACAATACAGCTTCCTTTAATCGGATTCAGCTACGAGCAGCGGGATACAAGTCAGTGAAGTTGGTTGAAAAGAACTGCTCACGAGCCGACTTCGAGAGCGCTTCGGTGGATTTCTCGAAACGACCGATGGGATCCCGTCCGCCTTCGGCATGGGGGTAGTCCGAAGAAAACAGATATAGCTCCGGATAAGATTCCTCAACCAGCGTACCCACCGCTTCAAACGG
>JACZXA010000017.1 GCA_022571865.1 Pseudomonadota bacterium | reverse complement strand
CAGCCGTCGCCTGCACCTGGCGCGCTTGTTTGATCCGGTAGCGCAGGAACAACAGGCCGCCGAGAACTCCCCAGGTCAACAGCATGGCCCACTCGTATGGCCAGATGAGTGCGGACGGGCTCCATGGCATAAAAGCAGACAGCAGTGCGATGGCAAGTACCACAGCGCTGACCCCGACGAGGCGTGGATAGCGAATGCGGAAGGGTCGCTCCATGTCGGGTTCGGTCTTGCGAAGCACCAGAAAAGCCAGCGGTACGAAGAAGTAGGCAACCACCACGGCAAAACTGCCGGCGTCGATCAACCAGACGAGTACCGTGCGCCCGAATAGTGGTGCGAGGCTGGATAACACGCCAATGGCGATGACACCGACGTAAGGGGTTTTATATCGGGGATGTATGCGAGCGAACATAGCGGGTACGAGTCCGGAAGTAGCCAATGCAAATAACACCCGGCTGCCCCCGATGACGAATGCGTTCCAGCTCGTAACAATCCCGGCCACTCCGCCGAGCACCAGCAACGTACCCGCTAGCGGTGAGCCCCACAGTGAGGTTGCGGCATCTCCCGTAGCCATGGAGCTCGCGGCCAACTCGGTTGAATTCAAACCAAACGCGACGGCAAACGAAACACACCCATACCACGCAACCGCCATGAACACCGAGACGATCAGCAAGCGGCCGATCCGCGCAGGTTCAAGGTCGATTTCCTCTGCGGACTGCGGGATGACGTCAAACCCCACGAGCATAGCGGGCACCATGATCAGCACGCTCAAGATTCCCGTCGCAGGGCTCGCGATCCATGGCTCGGCGTTGCTTGCCTCACCAAAGGCCAGCGCGCCGGTGACGAGAAGAACGCCGGAGAAAAAGATCAGTCCGATTGCAGCACCCTGGAGACGAACAGCGGTTTTGATCCCGAGTACGTTCACCCAGGTAACGATGATCGCGCCACCGGCCCCGATCAGCACAAACCCCAGGTCGACGTCCGCATCGAGAACCTTCCAGAGTGTTCCCAGGCGAACGGAGGGAACGAGATACTCAATCGCTGTGGGCAGCGCGACGGCTTCGAACAGGCACACGTTCACATAGGCGAACAACAGTGCCCAGGTGCACACGAATGACCAGGTTGGTCCCAGGGCGCGGTGGGTGTAGACGTGTTCGCCGCCAGCTTCAGGCATGGCTGAAACCAGTTCGCTGTAGGTCAAACCGATGAGCACGATTGCCAGGCCGCCAGCGCCAAAAGCGATCAACGTACCGAGTGATCCTGCCGTTTGTACCCAGAACCCGGTCATCAACACCCAGCTCCAACCGATCATTGCGCCAAAGGCGAGCGTGATGACTTCGCGGTCCTTCAGCACCCGGGCGAAACGATTTGTTTTTTCAGATGTCTCCATGAGTGTGGCGTCCAGGGATTCGGGTTGTCACAATGGAACTTAGCATACCGGAATAGCGATTCATCGAGGGAGCCGGTTCGTGTTCAACAAGGGAATAATCGAACAACATGACGAGGTGGCCGCAGCGGGGGGCGATTAATGGAATTCTGTCATCGGAGCAAGAATTTTTCCATCAGATTGCCAGAAGATGGATCGTTGGAGTTGTATGTCGATGGCTGCCTGCGCAAGCGCCGCGTACGGGGCAAACGGGAACCACAATACGTCTGGACTAACGTGGAACTCCTGTGGGAAGAACACCAGTACATCGAGGCCCGCTATTGGCCGGGCTCAGGCCATCTGAAAGTGACCGTTAATGGAGAAATTCTTTTTGAAGGTCTTGCGACAGGTTGATTGGTGGATTACCCAAATTGCCGTATATAGAACCTTTTTTCCGAAAACAACCCGTGCGACACTTCGTTGGAGGATACTGAAAGACACAAGGGAGACTCTATATGGCGAAGGGAATGTCTTTACACATCGGCGTCAACAGAGTTGATCCAGCCCACTAGGGTTCGGATGAGGCTCTGGCGTTCTGTGAGGCCGATGCCCAGTCGATGTTGGAAATTGCGACCCAGCAGGGGTTTGATCCGGCGACGCTGTTACTTTCGACGGACGCAACTTGTGAAGCCGTGAGTGACGGCATCAAGAAAGCGGCCCGGGACCTTGTCAAGGGTGACATCTTCTTTCTCAGTTATGCCGGACACGGAGGACAGGTGCGGGACGTCAACAAGGACGAACGCCGAGGAGAAGACGGCCGATTTGTCAAAGGTGATAATCTGGATGAAACCTGGTGCCTCTTCGACCGGCAACAAATCGATGATGAACTGGCCATGTTGTGGAGCGAATTCCAACCGGGTGTTCGCATCCTCGTTCTTTCCGATTCCTGTCACAGCGGCACTGCGACCCGTGGTCATAGAGACCATAGTCTGACAACGGACGAGAACATCGCAAAATTCGGACAACCCAATCCTGTACATCGCGCACTGACTCGCAAACGGTGTAACGAAATTTACCTGCGGGAGCACGATCTGTACGACAGCATACAAATTGACATACCCAAAATTCTGCCGCGATCGGATGCCTGCATTCTGCTGCTTTCGGGATGTCAGGATAAGCAGTTATCGGGTGAGACCATGGGTCACGGACTATTCACTCAAGGCGTGATCGACGCATGGGATGGTGGCAGTTTTTCGGGAGATTATTCGCAACTGCGCACAGAGATTCTTCTGGAGATGCCAGATGACCAGTCGCCCAATATGGAAGTTATAGGTACTAAGAAACAAGGCGTTTATCAGAGAGAAGCCCTTTACGATCTAGCGTTATTCGAAGGCTGGCTCGGTCGATTTTTTATATGACTCCATGGGCGCCAACATGGTTGGCGCCCATGGAGTCTTTAGTTAGCTATTTTTTGGTCGCGCGTTTTTTCACCGCACGTTTTTTCACGACTCGTTTTTTTACTGCGGGCTTTTTAACGGTAGGTTTTTTGACAGCCCGTTTTGCGCTGACCGCGCGCTTTTTAACGGCGCCTTTTTTCACCGCTCTTTTTTTGACTGCGCGCTTCTTCGCTGCAGGTTTTTTGGTTGCACGTTTCTTAACAGCTCGCTTTTTCACTACACGTTTTGCCGTGCTACCGGCTGCACGTTTTTTCACTACGCGTTTTTTAACAGCGCGTTTTTTCACTGCACGTTTTGCAGTACCACCAGCCGTTCGTTTCTTAACTGCTCGTTTTTTTTTCGCCACGTTCTGCTCCATGGGGGGGGGAGGTTCAGCATCAACCATTGATGACCACTATGTCAACGTTATGTGCAACGTAAAACGTGTTGGAATTCTTCTCAGGTACTCTGATCTGACACGCACGTTAGTAGATTTTTATTTGTTACCGGTTACTCCAATCCGTTTCGGTCTCGAACAAACTTAAGTAACAACAACTTGCGAGATGGATACCGGTTTCGTCGTGTTGTGCGCAACGCGTTTGTTTTCGTTACTCTCCATTATGTTTTTTTCGATGTCGCGATCTTGGGTTGCACAGGCTAGACTTCGAATTATTCCCTGATTCAACGCAGCCGATGAACAGCTCCCGAGAACACATTGCTGGTGAAGCAATAGACGATCTTGTTCGCCCTGCATTTCTGCGGGACGGATACGTGGTTGTCCGTGGGCTGTGCGATAAGCTACTTTGCAACGAGATGCGTGAGCAGATACTGGCGAGTCTCGATCCCCTCATCGGTCCCGCCGAGTTCGAAACCGATGTGGGTTATCCGGGAGCACCGTCTTCGCGGGATGTCTTCGGCGGTGATACGCCACGCAGGTTATTACACGCTTACGCCCGGCACTCCGCATTCCGCGGCTGGGCTGCGGGCTCCGAGGTCAAATCTTACCTGTCGGTTTTGCTGGACGATCAGGACGTGTGTCTGTCTCAAAGCCACCACAACTGTGTGATGACCAAAAACCCCGGCTACTCGAGCGCTACATTGTGGCATCAGGACATCCGCTACTGGTCTTTCGATGTACCCGAACTGATTTCGGTCTGGCTGGCCCTGGGAGACGAGAACAGCAGCAATGGCGCGCTGAAGGTTATTCCAGGAACGCATGTGTTGGAAATCGAGCGAGGCCGGTTGGACAGGGATCTGTTTTTGCGACCGGAGCTCAGTGAGAACAGGCAACTCATCAGGCAAGCGGTTTCCATCGACCTTGCGATTGGCGACGTGTTGTTTTTTCATTGCCGGCTTTTTCATGCGGCAGACAAAAACCGTAGCGACGAGGTAAAACTGTCGAGTGTATTCACCTATCACACAGGAGCGAACAGACCTATTCCTGGAACACGTTCGGCTCAGTATCCGAGCGTACCTGTGAGACCCGATAGTCCATGAACGAAGAAGAGTCTTTCAAGGATGCGATGAGCGACGTTGCGCCTTTACAACAAAGGCGCGTTCGCCATGAAAAAGTCCCGCAGGAAGCGACTACCAGCCAGATGGAGCGGAGGGAAGCCGCGCTTGGCAACACCAGGGTCCCGAAAGTGGATCCAAACTATTTGAGCCTTGGCGAAGTACCTCAAAAACGGCCGAGGGATATTCTGGAGTGGAAAAAGGACGGTGTACAACACGAAGTTTTCAAGAAGCTCAAATCCGGACGCTACCCCATCGAGGGATCTTTAGACCTCCATGGTTGCACGGTCAAAGAAGCGCGCATTGAAATGCTCAAGTTTCTCAACGTTGCTTTTGTGAGAGGTTGGCGGACGGTGCTGATCGCTCACGGTCGCGGCGAGCTGAGCAAGACCCCGGCGAGGATCAAGAGCCGTGTTGCGCATTGGCTGGAGCAGATCCCGGAGGTCATTGCTTTTCACAGTGCGCAGAACCACCATGGCGGCACGGGTGCGGTATACGCTTTGTTGAAGAAAACGCCGCTAAAGAAAGACGAAAACCGTGAGCGATACGGCCTGAAAGGCGACAGCTCCCCCCCGGCTTGAAGTTTTTCTTAGTTCCCGTCAGCGGCACCGATACGCGGCAAAGTCCTGTTCGCCTGCTCGTGGTGGACCCTGGGCAACAATGGTATCGCCACCGAGTCGCGCCGCTTCGTTGCGCGCTAATACCAGTAGCTCTTCGCGGACCTTGCTGTCGCTGCGGTTGACCACAAGTTTGTCCTTGGTGTTGGTCGAGACCATACCCACTTTCTGGCAATTCACGACGTCCGCCTCGGTCGCCGTGCTGACGGTTGCGCCGCCTTCGGTCAGCTTGATCCACGTGCAACCACCCAGCACGAGTATCTGCAGTGTCATGACGATCAACAACTGGCGCATCATATTGTTCCTTTATTCAGTTCCAATTTACCTCTAGCCAGGTTCAGCCGCAGTACGTCACTGCCTCCTTCGGCGAGACGCAAGGACCGGACCTGACGATACAACGTTTCCAGTGGATGACCTTCGATGAGCGCAACGCCGCCTACCAACTGGATCGAGGTGTCGACAATTTCGCCGACTGCTTCGCTGGCAAACACCTTACAGGCAATTCCCTCATTGACGATGTTCTCCCCGGCGTCTGCGAGGCGGGCAGTTCGATACAACATGCTGCGTGCGGCGTAAGCCTTGATTCGCAACTCAGCGTAACGCAGTCGTACACCTTCCTTGTCACCTCTCGTCTTGCCTCCACGAGTCGGAGCCTTGAGGTGATCGGTGAGGTAGTCGAGTAGCCATCGCATCCAACCGACGCAATTTGCGGCAATTGCGAGGCGGGTATCGCCGATTTGTTTCATCGCCCTGGGTAGCCCTTCACCGGGTTGGCCAATGATGTACGTTTTGGGGATGTGTACATCGTGAAACTCGAAAGCAGCGTGGGCGCTGCCGTCGAGAGAGCAAAAATCCCTGACTCGTTCAACACCCTCTGTGGCCGTATCGATTACCACCAGTGCCGGCCCGTGCTCATCGATTTGCACCAGCGTGTTGATGAAATCTGCGCTCGCACCGCCAGTCACGTATGACTTCTGACCGTTGACGATCAGTTCATCGCCGTCAAGCACCCCCCAGGTTGCGCGCGGTGCTTCATCTGGTTCGGTGAATCCGAAAGCAGACTTCTTGTCTCCGGCAATGAGAGGGGCCAGATGTGTTGTCTTGAGCGGTTCTCCAACACCTGCAAGTACGCCAGGCCCGGGGCCGAAAACGGTATGTAGAAACGGGGGATTGTGTGCGGCCAGTTCATCGCGAACGATGCTGAGTTCGAGGGTAGATGCTTCGCTGCCACCGAACGCTTTCGGTTGGGTCATGGTGAAAAGTGATGCGGCCTTTGCTGCATTGAGGATTTCGATCCTTGCCTGGTCTGCGCCATCGCGGCGCGGCAGGAGTTCCTCTCGGGCAAACGCCGCGGCTTTCTCCCGCAGCTCAAGTTGGGCGGGTGTTAGCGACTCAGGCATCGGATAGTCCTGTGGTCGATTTTTGCCGTTATCGATATCTGCTGAAACGAACTCATGAAGGCTAGAGTGATGGACCGATGAGGATCACGACGATCAACATGGCGCATAGGAGCATTGCCCCCATTGCATACAGGATGAAGCTTTCCCTGCGAGCGGCACTGATGAGAAACCGCTCGACTTCTTCGGGAGATTTCACGGTGATGGTGGTGGTGAGCCGATAACGGGTGATCCCGTCCGGCCGCCTGGGTAGCTTGATAAAAAGCTCCGGCGTTGCGTTCAGACGCACGTTGACCTCAGCGAAACCCATCCCCGTATATCTCGATATCTGGGTAGGGTGTAAACCCACGCCTGGATGCTCCCGGAAACAGTGATAGATATCCGCAAGACGGCGCAGCTTGCCGCGGAACCGGAAGGATATTGGGACAAATCCGATTATCATTGATTGACAGCCCTACTGCGCTCGTAACGTGTGTTAGAGAAACCAGCTAACACTACTCAGGTTTGCGACCGACAACAACAGCCCGCACCGGTGCCGGATATCCTTCCGCGGTATGTAACGGGTTATCCGGATGTAACGCTTCGGGCAACGAGTCGAAACGCATCCATGGAGTGGAGCGCTGCTCATCGGGAGTTGTTGCGGTCACATCGACCACGTCGATGTCCACGTAACCGGCGCTGCTTACCCACTGGGTGAGTTCCGTAATCGACGGTATCACCCATACATTGCGCATGCGTGCATAACGGTCGCCGGGAACCAGTGATTCTTTCGTTTCGACGACCAGCGACTCCAATACGAGTTGCCCCCCGGGTTGGGTGAACGTGTAGAGGCGATGTACATGTTGCTGAGGTTCGCGGCGGTGATAAACTACCCCCATGCTGAAAACCGTGTCAAATTGCACAACGGGTACTTGTTCGAACGGCAGCGGTATTACCCAGTTCTGAACGCTCTTGAGGTAGCGGTTGATCGCCTGATGTTGCATGCAGAAAATCAGCGTTGGATCCACACCGACAACGAGCCGCGCATGTACTTCCAACATGCGCCAACCGAAATATCCGTTGCCGCATCCCACGTCGAGTATTCGGCGATCGGTCAACGCGTCCAGGTGCGGTACTACCCTCTGCCATTTCCAATCGGAGCGCCATTCGCTGTCGATCTTCACGCCAAAGAGTTCAAAAGGTCCTTTGCGCCAGGGATGCAGTTTGCGAAGTGCCGCCTCCAGTTCTGTGATCTGCGAAAACGTGGCTGCGCCCTCGAGCGTCACGGTGTCAGACAGCTTTACCTTGTCCACGTTCAAATCGGGTAGGTCCTGCACGGCGGATTGCCAGCGTTCGTAGTCTCCGTGCCGGGCCGATGAGAAACAGGTGGCTAACGATTCATCCAGCGTATGCCACTCGGGAATCGCCTCGTATAGCGGAGAAAAATTCACGGTGAAACGAGAAAAGAAGCCCAGTTCAGGCATCGAAACCATACATCGGCATGGGAGAAGCCGGCTTCCTCGAAGCGGGCAAGATGCACATCGACACTATCGACGATCATGACGTTTTCCAACGCGGAACGCTTCTGAGAAATCTCGAGTTCGCTGTACCCGTTGGCACGTTTGTATTGTAAATGCAGTGCATCATAGTAGGACTGAATCTCTCTTTCTTCGAAGCAGATCTTTTCAGAGAGAATCAGGCGACCGTCTGGAAGCAAGCTGCGTTGGATCTTGTTGAGCAGCGTCAATCGATCATCGACGCTGATGAACTGGAGCACATAGTTGAGTAACACAATGCTGGCGTTTTCCATTTCCAGATCCAGAACATCCGCTTCCAGAAACTCTACCCGAGTGTCGGTGACGAGTTCGCGCGCGCGCGCGATCATTGCCGGGGCATTGTCCACCGCGATGATGTCGCAGGGGATGTCGTTCAACTGCTTTAGTACGGCAAGCGTGGTCGCGCCGAGGGAACATCCCAGATCGTAGATCCGACCTCCTGGTCTGACATGTTGGGCCGCAATCAATCCGGTGATCGGGATGACTGTTTCGTAGCCTGGTACCGAGCGTCTGATCATGTCTGGAAATACATCGGCAACCGCATCGTCGAATACAAAATCAACGATGTGTTGGCTTGCTTTGCTGAACACCCGATCTTGTCCGCTGCCTTGTCGACTTTTAGGCGGGTTACTCATCACAAATTCAGTATCTTTGACATGCTAGACTCGTGTGCCCTGTGGGTACTGTATTGTAAGCGATGAAAGACGACTGGCTCAGCAACCCGGAACTCTATATTAACCGTGAGCTGTCTTTTTTGGAGTTCAATCGCCGAGTGCTGGCGCAGGCCAAGGACGACGGCATACCGTTGCTCGAGCGACTGCGATTTCTGTGTATTGCCTGTTCCGTACTGGATGAATTTTTCGAGATTCGTGTTGCCGGTTTGAAACAGCAGGAAGCGTATGGGGCCGAGCAGCGGGGTCCGGACAACATGACCCCATCGGAACAGCTTCGTGCCATTGCCGACGTGGCGCGAGAACTCGTCAACGAGCAATATCGCGTGTTGAACGATGTTTTGCTGCCTAAGCTCGACATTCAGGGCATTCGCATCCTGGAGCGAGACGATTGGAACGACAAACAGGCTCGATGGTTGAAACGCTTTTTCAATCGAGAGCTTGCGCCCATCATGAATCCAATTGGTTTGGATCCGGCGCATCCCTTTCCAGAACCGCTCAACAAGAGCCTGGCCTTTATTGTCACGTTGCGAGGTGAAGACGCATTCGGACGGCGCAGCGGCAAAGCGATCGTACAGGTGCCGCGAGCATTGTCTCGTGTTGTGCGTCTGCCGGAATCGTGCGCGCAGACTCCCAACGAGTTTGTTCTGCTTTCTTCGATCATCGATGCGCATGTCTCGGATCTGTTTCCCGGAATGACGGCCACGGGCTGTTATCAATTCCGGGTGACTCGAAACAGCAATTTGTTCGTCGATGCAGAGGAAGTTGACGATTTGTTGCGCGCTTTGGAGGGGGAGCTTTCGTCGCGTCGCTACGGGGACGCAGTGCGCCTGGAGTTGGCTCAAGACTGCCCTCAAGAGCTGGAAGTCTTCCTGAGTGAACAATTTCGTTTGTCGCCAGATGACGTTTATCGCTGCAACGGTCCGGTAAACCTGATGCGGTTGTCCGCGGTCCCCGAACTGGTTGATCGCCCGGAGCTCAAGTACCCGGGATTTACACCCAGTATCCCCGAGAAGTTACGCACGACAAACGACATCTTCGAAGCGATTCGACAAGGCGACATTCTGCTGCACCATCCCTTCGAGTCGTTTGTTCCGTTCATAGATTTTCTACGCCAGTCCGCCAGAGATCCCCAGGTGGTCTCAATCCGTCAGACACTGTATCGCACAGGTAAGGAGTCTGCGGTGGTGGAAGCGCTGGTTGACGCCGCGTCCTCCGGCAAAGAGGTCATGGTTGTCATAGAGTTGATGGCTCAATTTGACGAAGAGGCCAACATCGAACTGGCCACTCACCTGCAGATGGTTGGCGTTCAAGTAGTTTACGGCGTGGTCGGTCACAAAACCCACGCCAAGATGAGCATGGTGATTCGCCGCGAAGGCCGTACGCTGAGGCGTTATGTGCACCTTGGCACGGGCAATTACCATACCCGCACGGCACGACTTTATACCGACTACGGGTTGTTTACCTGTGATGAGGCCATTGGTGAGGATGTTCAACAGGTTTTTCAGCAACTTACCTCAATGGGCAAAGTCAGGCGATTGAAGAAGCTGCTCCAATCGCCGTTTACATTGCACAAAACGATGATCGAGTTGATAGAACGCGAGACTGGGCTGGCAACAAGAGGGAAGCCGGGTCGCATCATCGCCAAGATGAACTCGTTGATCGAGCCTCAGATAATCCAGGCGCTATATCGTGCGTCTCAGGCAGGGGTGAAAATAGATCTGATCGTGCGGGGTGTTTGCTCGTTGCGACCTGGAGTCAAGGGCGTGTCCGACGGCATTCGGGTTCGTTCCATCGTTGGACGTTTTCTCGAGCACACACGTTTTTTCTATTTCGACAACGATAATGATCCCGATCTGTATCTATCCAGTGCAGACTGGATGGGTAGGAATTTCTTCAACCGCGTAGAAACCTGTTTTCCAATCGAAAACGAAGGGTTACGCAGGCGCATCCTGCGTGAAACTCAGTTTTATCTGTCAGACAACTCCCAGGCATGGGTCTTGCAGGCCGACGGAAGCTATAAACAAATGAAGGCGACGAAGGCCAAGAGGCGTAGCGCGCAGGAAACGTTACTCAACGAGCTCGCGGACGATTGACGAGTCATATGAGTGGCGGCCGCGAGATCCGGCCAGACACTGCACAGGCGCATCAACGACACTTCGAACGCATTCGAAATATAGAAATTTTCCAATATTTCAAAATGTTAACCATCATATGCGCCATACTCGTGCAACATCCGGGCTGATATGTTTTAACCCGTCAAGTATTTCTATGACTTTGTCGATTCCTCTGTCCCATATCCTACGTTGAGTAACTTGTGTTCAGATTCATGGTTCAGGACACTCCAGCAGTTTGCGACGGTGGATCATGCTGGTAACCCACGATCGTTGAGGTAGGACAGGCCTAAACATGATGCCTAGGAATCTTTTCTACCGCGCAGACTCCTGGAGGTTGTATCTCAGCTTTTGCAGATTTCTACTTTGAGTGGCACGGCCGCCAGGTATTCGGCTTCCTGTTGTAGATCCAATCTGGTCAAAGGGTGTTTCTTGAGCCAAGCCTCAGGTAGGGCCAGCTTCACTTTGTTGTTTTTAACACTGATGGCGACGTGGGGTAGATGTTCCGAGCTTCGGTTTCGATGCAGCACAACCGCGAGTCTCAAAACTGTTGCCAGTCGCGCTGCGGGTGAAATTTCACCGTTTACGCAAGAGAGTTCCTCCGTTGGAAACTTGCGTCGATGAGCTCTTATGAGCGATGCAAGTTGTTGCTGATCCAGGTTGGAAAAACCGGCTAGATCCATGTGCCGAAGCAGGTAATCGCCGTGTTTGTGATACTGATTGTGGGCGATATCGATACCTATCTCATGAAGTTGCGCCGCCCATCCCAACAGCAGTTTGTCATTGGGTTGGGTGAGACACCACGAAACTGCAACTTGTGCCAGAAGCTCGAGGGCAGTTTCCCGTACCCGTCTGGCATGTGACTGATCGATGCGATATCGGTTCATCAAGTCTTGAACACTATTCTCGCGGATGTCCTTATCCTGCACTCGGCCGAGCAGATCGTGTAACAACCCTTCTCGTAACGCCCCGTTTGTGGCGTGCATGGTTTCGATATCCAAGGCCTCGAAGATTGCGCAGAGAATCGCGACTCCTCCGGGGAATACCGCCGCTCGTTCTCTCGATAAACCTGGCAGATCAAGCTTGTCGACATGACGCGCTTTGATGAGTTGTTTCTTGATTTCCTCGAGGCTTGCCAGGGTAATACCGACGGGCTGATCATCCATTTCAGCGAGCACATCCTGAATCGCCAGGATGGTGCCTGATGCGCCGATTGCGGTGTCCCAACCGCTTTCCTGGTAGCTCAGTTGAAGCGGCTCCAACTCCTGGCGCGCTTGATTGATGGCAGCCTTGAAGTTACCAGTGCGAATGCGCCCATCCTCGAAACAAGCGCGAGACAAGCCGACACACCCAATGTAAAGGCTCTGCATGAGTTGCGGTTCAAACCGGGCCCCAACAATCAGCTCGGTGCTGCCACCGCCGATGTCGACCACGAGGCGCCGGTCGAAATGATCTTCCACCGCATGCGAAACACCGAGGAAGATGAGTCTCGCTTCTTCTCGCCCGGAGATGACGTCGACTTTGTGTCCCAATGCTTTTTCTGCTTTGGCAAGGAAGCCTTTGGAATTACGCGCTTTGCGTAGGGTATTTGTGCCTACCACGCGAACGTTCTGTGGATGCAGGTCTCGTAACCGCTGCCCGAACCGTTCGAGACACTCCAACGCTCGATCGGCAACCTCATCGGATAGTCGGTTCTTTGCCTCGAGCCCTTCGGCCAGGCGGACCATTTCCTTGATTCTGTCGATGACCTGGATGCGGCCGTTGTTCTCCTGAGCGACAAGCAGGTGAAAACTATTGGAACCTAGATCGAGGGCGGCGAGCTGTACGGAGCTCGTCGTGGGCGGGTTTGAAGTCGCTGTTTCCATACAACGGTTATCTGACTTGTGCGATCAGCCGTATATCGACGGAGGTAACGGACAGTCGAGTGCTGCTGCTATGCCGTGCAGCAGAGCTCCTTCGTTGGTGGTTAGATGGTTGTCGGCCAAGGCTACGGCGGCACATGCTTTCAGAAGTTTCGGCTTGCTTAAGGGTTTCAACGACCGTAGCTCACGCAGCGCTTCTGTCAATCGAACGAAATTATCGTCGGGGGCCGCGTCAAGCTCAACAGAGATCCCGAGTTCGGCAATCCCCTGCGCAAATGCGTGTTGGATTTGACTGGCCTCGGTGTGCCCGTGTTCGGCGAGCACCGATAGCAAAGTGGCTGCGTGATCTCTGACCTGGGAGATCGACCCGTATCGGGCTCGAACCCGTTTTGGCCCCTCGAAATGAGGCTTGAGTTCTTTCACGAGGATGTGGTGCAGGACCCACTCGTGAAGATCTATCTTCCGGTCGGCCTTTATCAAAACCACTGTGTTGGACATAAATCGCTTGTATTGCGATTCCGACAGTTCCTTGAGCGCCGGCATCGCCATCTCAATGAGGGTTACCCGGTGGAGCGCGTCGGTGTCGAGCACCGATGGGTGCAGGCGTCGTACCTGTTCGGGGACGCCGGGCTCTGCATAATCGTCGATATGAGCCAACTGGCGGTCGCGCACCGTCTCGTCGGTGTCGAGCAGCATGGCATAGATCAGACCGCGGCTTGCCCAGGGGTCGTGTGCCGCTTCGCGTAACTCCATGGCGGTCGAGTCAATGATGGCCAGGGCGTTGTCGAGGCTGTGTTTCGAAGGTTGGCCAATCTCGTCGGTGAGCACCGATGGTTCTACCTCGATCTTGACGTTGCGCTTCGCAAAGTTCTCGCTGAGGCTCGTACGACCGGCAAACCCGGCAGCACCCGCGGGTGTATCTGTCGTCGAGGCGACTTCCCCGACCGATGGAAAGGTGCCGTTCCACTGTGGTTCGATCGCGTGAATGCGCTTGTCCAGGGGCGGGTGGGTAGACATGATGCTGTTGAGAAAAAGTTTTGACGACTGACCGAAAAACATATGGCTGACTTCGTTGGCGGATGCGCTGGACATCGTCGAACCGGCGCTGAAGCCACCGATCTTCTTCAGCGCATCGGCAATGCCATGTGGGTTTCGAGTGAATTGCACGGAAGCTGCGTCAGCTAGAAACTCCCGTTGTCGGCTGACCGCGGCTTTGATGAGGTTGCCGAAGAACGTTCCCGCGTAACCGATGACGAGTAGCCCGATGCCCAGCGCGAGAATGGGCATGCCGTTATTGTTGCCGCGTCGACTGACGGCGCCGATTCTTAAGATTCCGAAGCCGATGATCCCGACGAACAATATGCCATGCAGAATTGCGATCAGGCGAAGGTTGATACGGGTGTCGCCGTTTAGAATGTGACTGAACTCATGTCCGATCACACCCTGCAACTCGTCGCGTGTGAGTTGGTCGACCGTGCCCCGATTGATGCCGATGACTGCATCGTCCGTTCCGAATCCGGCTGCAAACGCGTTGATGCTGGGTTCTTCTATGAGATACACCGGAGGCACAGGTACGCCGCCTGCGATCGCCATTTCCTCTACGACGTTCAGCAATCGACGTTCGCCGATATTGGTGGTGTTCTGAAGAATGAGATTGCCGCCTAACGATTCGGCTATGCTGCGACCGCCGCCGCGAACCGCCATATACTTGAACATGCCCGCGGTCGCGATTACCCCGATTACCCCAAAACTGATCCAGAACCAGTACTCGGCGGGGAGCTGACTGAGCAGCTCGCCCATCGAAACCGTCTGCGCCGTTGCGTAGTTGTTTGACCACAGGTAAACGGCAGCTACCAGTATGTTGGTGAGGATCACCAGGCTGACAACAGCCGCGATGAACAACAATGCAAGCTGCCCCGTTTTGCGCCTCGCAACGTCCTGTGCCTGAAAAAAGTCCACCCGCTTTACCTCTCTGGACAGGGCTAGAAGGCGACCTTGGGTGCTTCCTGCATCGCGGCGCTGTCTTCGAACTCAAGCAGCGTTGCGTCATCGCCATGGCCGAAGAAACCCGCGAACAGCACAGGAGGAAAAGTCTGTTTGAAGGTGTTGTAGGCTGTTACGCCATCGTTGTAAGCCTGTCTGGAGAACGCGACGCGGTTTTCTGTAGTGGTCAATTCCTCAGATAGCTGCATCATGTTCTGGTTGGCTTTTAGATCCGGATAAGCCTCCATGACCATGTTAAAATTCCCCATCGCGCTGCCAAGAATGCCTTCGGCGCTGGCCAGTTCCTTGATTGCTCCGGCGTTTGCCGGATCTTTTGCGGCGGCTTCCAGTCCGGCCATCGCCTGATTGCGTGCGGCGATGACGGCTTCGAGCGTTTCCCGTTCGTGGGACATGTAACCTTTTGCCGTTTCCACCAGATTGGGAATCAGGTCGTAGCGACGCTTGAGTTGTACCTCGATCTGTGAAAACCCGTTTTTGAACCGGTTTTTATAGGTAACGAGCTTGTTGTAGATCGAGACAATCCAGAAGCCCAGAACAGCTAGAACGACCAGGGTGATGATGGTTTCCATAAAATATCTACCTGCTTTGATTGTTACCGTTCGTCAAGATATTGTGATTGCTTTCGTAAATTCAATGTTTATTCTCAATCTGGCAACCCCAGTACTCGTTTTGCGATCACGTTGAGTTGTATTTCGCTGGTGCCGCCTTCAATGGAATTTGCCTTGGAGCGTAACCACTGTCTTGTTGTATTCAGTTCCTTGTCAGTGAACTCCGATCCCTCCCAACCTATGCTCGCCGTTCCCATGGTGTTCATTAACAACTCGTACTTGCGTTTGTTCTGCTCGGTACCGTAGTACTTGGCCATACTGGCGATACTGCCGTTCTCCTTGCCTGCTTGCGACTCCTGTGCAGACCGGGCAAGAGCCAATTGAAACGTGCGATCGTTCATCTGGTGTTCGATGACCTTGTTACGTATCGATGCGTCGGCGATTCGTCCGTTTTCTTCCCCAACGTACTCCTTGGCGATGTCCTGCAGGTTCCGCCGACCACCGCCGAGGGCGGAAATACCGCCGATGCCCGCAATCATTTGTCGCTCGTGCTGTAGCAACCGCTTCGCAATCGTCCAGCCTTTGTTCAACTCTCCAATGAGGTTGGCCTTGGGTACCTTTACGTTGTCGAAAAAAGTCTGACAGAACGGTGATGCGCCGCTGATCAGCTGAATCGGTGTGGTACTCACGCCTTCGCTTGCCATATCGAATAGTAGAAAGCTGATACCTTCGTGTTTGGGAGCATCGGGTGCCGTGCGCACCAGGCAGAAAATCCAATCGGCCTGATCTGCAAAAGAAGTCCAGATTTTTGACCCGTTGACCAGGTAATAATCCCCCTGGTCCTCGGCTTTGGTTTGTAGTCCCGCAAGGTCCGAACCGTAGGAGGGTTCGGAATAACCCTGACACCAGCGGATCTCACCCCGCACGATCTTTGGCAGGTACTCGAGTTTCTGCTCTTCGCTGGCAAATTCCAGCAGCACCGGACCCAGCATCCAGATGCCAAAACTCTGCAGCGAAGACCTGGCATTGATTGCGCGCAGTTCCTCGGCCAGAACCTTGTTCTCGTTGAGCGTTAACCCACCACCTCCATATGCCTTCGGCCAGGTCGGACACGTCCAACCACGCTCGGCCAACTTCTCGAGCCAGATTTTCGAATCCGGGTTGATGAATTGCTCGCCTCGACCACCCCAGACGGTTTCGTTTTCCGGTGTCTGGGTGCGCATGGACGCCGGGCAGTTGTCTTCGAGCCAGGCGCTGACTTCGGCGCGAAAAGCGTCCATGTCGGTTTCTGTTCCCCGATCGAGTTGTGTCAAGAGTAGACCCTCGTTCGTTTCAATAGCAGAGATTCTAAAGCAAAGTCCATCGTTAGCCAGGGGCAGGAGGACTCGGTTAGGATTATTCATGAACAAACTACTGCGCGTTGATACCAGCGAAAACACCGTGCGTGTTCCCTACCGGTGCTCTGGCAGTTTGCACCGCAAACTGCAAAGCAACTCGCAGGCGAGTTGCTTTTGCTGTCAATGTGCGCCCCGTCCCTTGGTGACGCGACCCGCACTCTTCGGTCCGCGCCGCACAGTCTGCGAGACCCGGTGTTTCACTACTCTGGCCGTTTGCTTGCGCTTATGCCATCGGCCGTTTGCTCTGCAAGCGCCTGGCCAGAATCCAGCAGCGTGTTTTTCACCACGCTGCTGGTTATAGTCCTTGTTTTCACTCATTCAAGGCATTGCGCCATGCCGGAATTTGATGATCGAGCGTTTCGTTCGGTTATGGGTCAATTTTGCACTGGGGTCGTCATCGCAACGGGCCGCTTGAACGGTGAGCCCGCCGGGTTTGCCGTTCAATCGTTCTTCTCCTTGTCGCTGGAACCGCCTTTGGTCGGCTTTTGCCCGGCGAGAACGAGCACAAGTTGGCCTAAGCTCAGAGATTCAGGCAGTTTCTGTATCAACATCCTGAACGCCGACCAGAAATCCATCTGCGACGTTTTTGCCCGAACCGGTATCGACAAATTCGACGAGATTGCCTGGCATGAGGGCATGACGGGCTCTCCTGTGCTCGAGGGTGTGCCGGCCTACCTGGATTGTAATCTCGAAACGGAACACGACGCGGGTGATCACACCATCGCGGTGGGGCGGGTACGGGATATAGCGATTCTGGACGCGGAAATAACGCCGCTGCTTTTCCTGCGCGGTGGATATGGGCGATTCAGAGGACTCGAGTGGCCTTGAGGATCGCTAACTCAAGCCCTCGACCGGCACCAGGGCACCATGAATAGGGTCCGCGGCAGGTGATGCGAGGAACGCTACAACCCCGGCCACCGCCTCCGGAGAAACCCATCGGCTGAAGTCGGCGTCAGGCATATCCTCTCGATTACGTTCGGTATCGATGATGCTTGGCAGGATGGCGTTCACGTTGATGCCTTTCTCTTTCAACTCATCGGCAAGCGACTCCGTCAACCGCATCACGACGCTCTTGGATGCGCTGTAGGCGGCCATGTTGGGCGCACCCCGTAAACCCGCTCGTGCACCGATATTGATGATCTTGCCAGTTTGCCGCGGCAGCATAAAAGGTACTACCGCCCGCGCCATATTGAACACGCTCCTGGCGTTCAGCCCTAACATGAAATCCCACGTATCATCGCTCGTTTCGTGTACTGGCGTGCCCATGGTGAATCCACCTGCGATGTTTGCCAGCACATCGATTTTGCTGAGGCTTTCGACGATATCTGTTACAGCTTTGGTGCAGCTTTCTGGATTCGTTAGATCGCAGATGGCTGAGTAGTGACGGTTGTCGATTCCTACTATGTCGAGTTGGGCGACGATAGCGCCGTTGCGGGCAAAATGGTCAACTACGGCTCGACCGAGAGCGCCTGCCGCCCCGGTTACCAGAACGACTCGATTCGTGAATTCACTCATGGCTTTTGCCTCAGCTGCAGGCTCACGTTCACTTGCCGGTGAAGTTGCCCGGGCGGCGTTCGGCAACCGCGCGAATGCCTTCTGCAGCGTCCTCGGTTCCGCGTAGCCACCTCTGTTCGGAAAGCTCGTGTTCGGTCGCTTGGATTACGGCGTCGGCGAGACCACTGCGCATCGTTGCCCGCACGGATGCGACGGCAAGCGGTGCATTCTCGGCGATTTCCCGGGCCAGCCTGGTCGCTTCGGCGCGTAGATTTTCCTGATCGGTCAGCACATCCACAAGTCCCATGGCCAGCGCCTGTTCGCCGTTGATCCTGCGGCCGGTGAGGAGCAACAAGTTGGCCGCCTGCTGGCCCACAAGTCGCGGCAGCGTTTCGGAAATGCCGAACCCTTGATGGATACCCAGCTTGACGAAGTTTGCACCGAAACGCGCTTCGGGTGCCGCCACGCGGAAATCCGGTACCAGGGCCAGGCCAAAACCGCCGCCGATGGCGGCACCCTGTATCGCGCCGATAATCGGGGTCTTATTGGAGAACAGTCTGGCGGCTTCGCGATAGAGATCACCGGTGGTGGTTTTGAAGCCTTCCTCGGTAAAATCCCTGCTCCCGGAATCATCGTTCTGACCGGTGCCGAAGTTGGCACCGGCACAGAAAGATTTCCCTTGGGAGGCGAGCACGATTGCTCGGCAATCCGGATTGTCGTCCGCTTCGTCAAACGCGTCGGCAATCTGGCCGATCAGGCTGTGGTCGAAAAAATTGTGCGGTGGGCGTTGGATCTCCACGGTGGCAACGTAGTCGGTCAGCGTCACCGCGATGTCGGTGTAGTCGGTCATCTTTTCCATCCCCATAATGAGCGGGTAATATAGTGCCCTGTCCGATTGATTCGCGATGTTTCAGAGAACGCAGAATTATCAAGAACAGGGCGGAACTACGTTCCGCAAAACGGAACCTTGCTTCCGCCTCGTGTCTGGGCAGTTAATATATAGATATTAGCAAGGGACACAATGGACCCACCATTGCCTGCGGCTCGCGAGAAGACCTTGAGAATCACGCTGAAACGATGCGAATTGGTCGCACAGGACACCATCAGCGAGTAAATCGCCACGCACCAAATGCACGGGTATCGAGAATGCCTGAGTTACCGGACCTTACCGTCTATCTGGAACACATCGAACAGCGAATTCGCGGAGAGGTTCTGACGGGTATTCGATTATTGAGCCCGTTTGTGCTGCGAACGGTCACACCTTCAGTCGAAGAGGTGTGTGGGCGCAAGGTTCTCGGCTGCAGCCGGCTCGCCAAACAATTGGTGATCGAACTCGAAAGTGAACACTACCTCGTGATTCACCTCATGATTTCCGGACGTCTCCAGTGGCGCGAAGCAGGCGTTCGGTTGCCCAAACGTAATGGTCTCGTCGGTTTCGACTTCAGCTCAGGCACCATGATCTTCACCGAGGCGAGCAAAAAGAAACGCGCCTCGTTACGCCTGGTACAGGGGGCAGCGCAGTTGGCCGAACTGGACCCTGGCGGGCTGGAGGTAGCACGCCTCGACGAGGGGGAATTTGCTGTTCGGTTGCATGCTACCAACCACACGTTGAAACGCGCTCTAACCGACCAGCACGTGTTTGCCGGAATCGGCAACGCGTACTCGGATGAGATTCTGCTGCACGCCAGATTGTCGCCATTCAAACAGGCACGTACGCTGAGTGACGAGGAATGCAGCCGTCTGTATGACGCCGTGAGAGGCGTGCTTGCCAGCTGGACAGACCTGCTGAGGGAAAAGGCCGCCGGCGAGTTTCCCAGCAAAGTGACTGCATTCCACGAGGAGATGGCGGTACATGGGAAATACAAAAAACCTTGTCCGGTCTGTGGCAGCCCGGTACAGCGTATCGTGTATGCGCAGAACGAGGCGAATTACTGCGCTAAATGTCAGACCGGCGGTCGGTTGTTATCTGATCGATCGTTAGCTCGGTTATTGAAAGACAGCTGGCCGAAACGCATCGAGGATTTAGAGTAGCGGTTTAGCTCGGGTTGATCAGGAGGCTGATGACAGGTCGCGCCACGCAGGAACATCGCTGTCCGGCGTCTTTCATTATCAGGCTGGATGAATGGGAACAAAGAAGAATGGCAGCATGAACGGAGCAGGTAGCGGATATGGACCGTTCTGGTTCACGTGCTCGAAGACCGCAGGGCCGTCGACGAAATTGTTTCTTCGAACTCCGTACGTTTGATCTCGATACAGCGTGAGATAATGCTTTCCGGGAGTCCGGGTATGTCTTCGAGAGTGAGGAAACCATCGGTTGCCGCTCTGCCGAACACGACGAAACGACAATCAAGATCGACCAACTCGGCGAGCGCATCGTCGCGAGCGGTGGTGCTGCCGTAGTACCCGGGATCGTTGATGCGATCCAGTGTGTCGGCGCCAAGTACAAAGTGGGCTGCTCGAAACTGCCGGGCTTTTTCCAGAAAGGTTGGTAATCGTGTCAGCCACACCGGGTTGGTGAACTGCTTCAACCGGGTGCTGATATCGGTGTAGTCGAGCGGTGGTTTATCCACGTTGAATATGGAAAGTTCATAAGCGCCTATGAGGTCGGTTTTCGCTTCTGCGATCGAGAGCATCTTCTCATGACCCTTGTGCAACGGATTGAAGGCGCCGGGGAAAATGAGTTTGCCGTTGTGGTCGGAGGTGGTGTGAGCGGTGATCTCTCCCAGGATGAGTTGCCGCCAATGGCTCTTGGCTTGTGTTCGTTCGCCGGGTTTTAGATCTGGATCGAACAGGTCCAGCTCCAGTTTCAGCGTGGTGTCGAGCGCATGCCAGAGATGTTCGAGTAACTTCCGTTCCTCCTCCGCTCTCGTGCCTTCGAGGTTCACGATGAAGGCAGAAGTACTGTGTTCGGTCTGTACGGCAATATGAGCGCGGTGTTTACCTCGTTTCTCAACCTCACTCGCGAGGCTTGCGGTGCAGGCAAAGCCGAACACGGGCGCGTGGCTCAAATTCCTCGCTCGTTGAAAAGCGGCCATCGCAAGCGATCGGGCAGTTGCGTCAGAACAGGCCTGGGCAGGCTTGTGGCCCAGCAGTTCCGCCAGCGCCAGTGATGCGTAAGGCACACGGGCTTCGAGTACTGTGTTTGAGGCTCCCGCCTGAGTGAGCAGCTCAGACAGTATTTCGGAACCCCCACCGGTGATGTAGAACACTCCCTGCCAGGGCGTCGCGTGGAGTGTTTGTGTTCGCTCGCTCACGTTCTCATCAGGCGGCCAGGAAGCCTTTGACGAGCTTGATGAATACCTCGAGTTGATCATGGTGGACCCAGTGTCCGGCCTCTTCGATGCTGGCCACCTGCACGTTCTGGAAGGTATTGGCGCGACCGTCTTTCTCAGGGTCCATAGCCCAGGACTCGGCGCCTCGGATGAGGAGCGTCGGGCAGCTTATTCGTTTGTAGAGGCCGTACTGGTCCTCGAAGTTGAGACCAATGGGCGGAAAGTTCCGAACATAGTTGTCGAACTTCCAGCTGTAGGAGCCGTCTTCGTTCTGGTTGCTGCCGTGAATGGTGAGGTGGCGAGCCTGATCTTCGGTGAGGTGCGGATTCTCTTTCTGCATGCGTTCGTATGCTTCTTCCAGGCTCGGATAACGTCTGGGGATTCTTCCGGAAAGTTTGCGTAACTCATTGACCCACAGGTGCAGGCGATCTTCCATCGGTTGTTCGATGCGTTCCTTGATCATCTCGGGAGGCGGCCCCATACCCTCAATACAGACCAGCTTCGCCACGGTTTCCGGATACAGACCCGAATAGAGCAGCGAGATGGAACCGCCCAGGGAATGACCGATGATGGTGGTCGGCGTCATGTTTTTCTGGCTAAGCAGTTGGGCGATGTCGTAAACGTAATCGATCTGGTTGTAGCCGCCACCGATGACCCACTGGGAATCTCCGTGGCCGCGTAGATCCGGGGCGATGATGTGGTAGTCGTCGCGCAACCGCTCCGCAACCCAGTCCCAGTTACGGCAATGGTCCCGGCCTCCATGAACGAGCAACATCGGGGGCGCGTCTTCGTTGCCCCAGTCGACATAATGCAGGCGCAGGCGTTGCGAGAAGTATATGTGAGATGTGGGTCCTTCCATGAGATGGCATCCGTCGGGCCTTTGAGTGAGTATAACCTGTCGGTTAAAAGGTGGGTTGTTCGTCAAGGTAAAGACAACGGATACGACCGCGAGAAAAGGGCGGGTTGGTCGTCGCTGACGACCAGATAAGAGGAGTTCATCATGCGATACATGCTGTTGATATACGAAAACGAAGCGCTGGCGTCGAAGCGAACCGAAGAGGAACAGGGGGCTAACTTTCAGCGTTACTTCGCCTTCACCCAGAAGGTGCGTGGGGACGGTGTTTTTGAAGCGGGAGATCCACTGTTGGGAACCGAAACGGCAACCACGGTTCAAGTCAATGGCACAGAAGTAGCCAACGTTGACGGTCCGTTTGCGGAAACTACCGAGCAACTTGGCGGCTACTACATTCTCGACTGCGAGACCCTGGATCAGGCGCTTGGACATGCCGCGGAGATTCCCGCTGCGGAGCACGGCTCCGTTGAGGTACGGCCGATCATGCAGATGGATGCCTGACGAGGTTGGCTGACGATCGCCTCACCGCAATCGTCAAGACGGAGACTCCCCGGGTTCGCGCTCGGTTGATTCGTGAATTCAGGGACTTTGATCTTGCCGAGGACAGTTTGCAGGATGCGCTGTTGCGGGCGGTAAAAAGCTGGCCGGTGGATGGGATTCCGGAATCGCCGGCTGCCTGGTTGACCACCGTCGCGAAACGCTGCGCCATCGACGTGTTGAGACGAGAGCAGGTTCATCATCGAGCGGTCGGGTTGTTGTCGGCTGGTGAAGAAGATCGCGATGAGCTGGATGTGTTCAACGACGATCTGATGCGCTTGATATTCACGTGTTGCCATCCCAGCCTCAATCTCGAAGCTCAGATTGCGCTGACGCTTCGAACCGTGGTGGATATGAGCCTTACCCAGGTTGCTCGGGCTTTCCTCGTCAGCGAGAAGACGATGGAGCAGCGGTTGGTCCGGGCAAAACGCAAGATCAAGCAGGCGGGAATCCCCTACACCGTCCCGGAATCCCGGGATCTGCCCCGGCGCCTGCAAGGTATGCTGACGGTTTTTTACCTGGTGTTCAACGAAGGCTATTCGGCGACAGCAGGTGATGCACTGATACGTTTCGAATTGTGTCAAATTGCTATTCAAATGACGCGACAGTTGAATCGATTGGTGAGAGGGGGTGCGGAAGCGTTGAGTCTGTTGAGTCTCATGTTGCTCCAACATTCGAGAAGCAAAGCCCGCGTGGACGCTGCTGGTAGGTTGGTGTTGTTGGAAGATCAGGATCGCGGGCTGTGGGATCGACGTGCGATTACCGAAGGCACGATGCTGTTGGAAAAAGCCTTGTTGGCCCGACAGCCTCCGGGGCCTTTCCAACTCTAAGCCGCCATCGCGGCCGTTCATGCCAATGCGGCGAGTCCGGCGGCGACCGATTGGCAGGAAATTCGAGCGCTTTATGATGGGCTGCTCAAGTTCCAGGACACACCCGTCGTCCGGCTGAATCGGGCAGTAGCCATTGGCATGGCTGATGGCGCCGATGCGGGACTCGAGGTGCTCGAACTAATGAATGGCTCCCGGGCGATGATGCGTCATCATCTTTTTCACAGCGCAAAAGCCGGGTTGTTGTGGCGCAGCGGTCGCAACAGCGAGGCGTGTAAGAGTTATCGAGAGGCATTGGCGTTAGCCCGGAACGGTATCGAGAAAGATTTTCTACTACAACGAATCGAAGCTCTGGAGGCGGGTGGGGTACAATGATCTTCCCTGCTGAAGCTGACGGATAACGGACTGGCATGCTCAAAACTATTCATCTGGCGTTGGCCTACGTGACAGTTGTCGGATTCATCCTGCGAGGTATCTGGGCGATCCTCGAAGTACCCATCCGTCAACAGAAGTGGGTGAAGATTGCGCCGCACGTGGTCGACACCATGCTGCTCGCCGCCGGTGTAACCATGGCGATCAGCTTGAGCATGTCTCCTTTCAGTGGTTGGCTGGCGGCAAAGTTTGTGGGGCTATTGAGTTACATCGGCTTTGGTGTGTTGACGATGCGTGCGACGAACACCCGCCTCAAGGTTTTGGGTTTCGTTGGTGCGCTTGTGAGCGTCGCTTACATCTTCGCCGTAGCGATGAGCCGTCAGGCCTGGCCTTTCTGAACTGCGACCCGCATCACCACGAGCGATTCGACAACAAACCCCATAATCAAGACGGCTGACGCCGTCAGGTAGTTGAGCAAACCGAAGCCGAATAACGTCTGCGCCGTCAGATAGATCGCCACTACGCGCAATACGCCGCCGACGGCCATGCCGGTGGTGCGGCGTTCGACCATCAATCGGCCGTGGAAGTAGTTGCGGAACAGGATAACGCTGGGCATCAGACACATGACGAGAATCAGCTGCACGGACATGATGCGAACCTCATCGGGTATCTGCATGAGATCTTGCCATACCCAGTTGGACAGAGGAGTCAACGCGAACAGCAACATGATTCCAGTGAGGCCCGCACCCACGATCATCATGAATCGACGTTTACGTTCGAGATCGTCAAGACCGAATGTTACGAAGAAATGGCGGAACTGGTTCGCCGCCTGTTGAAATATCGAGGAAAAGTCGAACGCAACCCGCATGGCGGCAATCGCAACAATGCCTTCGGGTGTGCGGCTTACAAAAGCGAACAGCACCGGCCGGCTGAGTGCAAACATAATGCCGGTGGTGGAAACCGGAATGAAAAAGGACGCAAGCTCCCGATAACTCAAATGCTCATGTTCCCTGGTCTCGGGCAGTTGGTAATAGCGCCGATGAACCGAGAGGGTGCAACCGATCTGAATCGTTATGGCCGCGGCATCTGCGCCGACGAGTACATGAACCGGCTTATATCCGAGAGAGAAGCCGATGAGCAACCCACAGACCACGGCGACAAGGTAGATGATGTTCAATATCGTCACCCACCCGGTAAGGCGTGCCTGGACCAGTAAGCCGGTAAGATAAAATCGCTCCGCGCGCAGCAGGACGAGTGGCGCAAGGTAAACGAGGTATTCGATGACTCGGGCGGTCAGATCGTCATCGATGCTATAGAGGGCCGACAATGCGCTAGCACCGGCGTCTGTATAGGTAATAACCAGCAAAGGCAACATGACGATGAGACTCGCCGCAAAAACGAACCGATGACAACGGCGCGTTCCTTCGATGCTGCGGGCATAAACGTTGGACAGCTGGGCGGTAAAGTTCAGCGAAGCGTTGAATAAGCCGAAGGTGCTGAAGGCAAGGGCAAAAACGGCGAGTTCCGTGATCGCCTGCGGATAACGGGCCAGGGCCGCGATCTGAAACTGCATGGACAGAACCATGGCGAGGCCGGTCAAGGCCAGCGGCCAGTAGAACTTCCAGTACGTTTTCACTTGTCGGGAAAGGACATTTTCGGACTCACGGTTACCCGAGTGTCCGGCCAATGAGTTCCTTCATGATTTCGTTGGTGCCGCCGTAAATCTTCTGCACACACGCATCGGTATACCGCCGGGAAATTTCATATTCGTCCATGTAACCCGCGCCACCGTGAAGCTGCAGACACTCATCGACGATCTCGCACTGCTTCTGCGTGCACCAATATTTGGCCATTGAGGCCGTAGCGGCATCGAGTTCCTTGTGCAGATGCCTGATGAGACATTGATCGACGAATGTGCGCGCGATCAACGCCTCCGTCTTGCATTGGGCCAGCTTGAATTTGGTGTTCTGAAAATCCAGCACCCGCTGGCCAAACACCTTACGCTCTTTGACAAACGCAAGCGTAATTTCGATTGCCCTTTCCATGCTGACTACCGCCGCCTGGGCGATGGACAGTCGTTCCTGAGGAAGCTGCTGCATCAACTGATAAAATCCTTTGCCTTCTTCCTCGCCAAGTCGGTTGGCAACAGGAACGCGGCAGTCGGCAAAGAACAGCTCCGAAGTATCTGCCGATTTCTGCCCCATCTTCTTCAGATTCCGACCTCGTTCAAAGCCTGGATTGCCTTCGGTTTCCACCGCGACCAGGGTGATGCCTTTCGCGCCTTCTGTCGGATCGGGTTTTGCCACAACGATGACGAGGTCTGCATGCTGACCGTTGCTGATGTAGGTTTTCGCACCGTTATCAGGTAATCGTCGCCGTCCCGGATCGCCGTGGTGCGAATGTTCTGCAGATCCGAACCGGTATCCGGCTCGGTCATGGCGATGGCGCCCACCATCTCGCCGGAGGCCATTTTGGGCAACCAACGCTGCTTCTGCTCTTCGTTGCCGTAGTTGAATAGGTAAGGGGCGACGATGGAGTTGTGAACCTGATTGCCGAACCCCGAAATACCGGCACGCAGCATCTCTTCGATGATGACCGTCTCGTGGCGGTAGTCACCGCCCGCGCCGCCGTACTCGGTTGGAATCTCGGCGCACGACAACCCGGCTTTGCCGGCTTTCGACCAGGCATCGCGATCGACAATCCCTTGGTCTATCCACTTTTCGTTCAACGGAACGAACTCCTTGTGATAGAACTTCCGAACCGCTTCCTGCAGGATCCTCAACTCTTCATCAAGCCATGGAGATTGGTGATTTTCGAATAACATCAGGGCAATCCGGCATGAGGAAAAGGCGCGAGAAAGGTCTCCACGCGGGCTGATCGCTGTTGCGGACACTCTTGCGAGTCGGACGAACCGGAAGTGAGGATAAACAGCGTATCCCCCTTGTCGCCACCCAACATACACGCGAATGCGCCTTGTTCGACCGCGATGCGATGGGTGACCTCGCCACCTTCGGTTTGCCGGATACATTCGTTACTGGCGGGAGAGGCAGACCAGATTCCGTTCCCGGCATCCAGGCATATTCCGTCGGGGACTGCCCCGTCGGGAAGACTGGCCCAGACCCTGCGGTTGTCGAGACTGCCGTCCGGCAGAATGTCGAAGGCGGTCAACCGCGAACCAAAAGTTTCTCCCACGATCAATGTTTTTCCATCTGGTGTGATCACCGACCCGTTGGGGAACCTCAGGTCGTCCGCGACGATACGAGCGGATCCATCGGGTTCCACACAGATGAGTTGTGCGGTTCTGAATTCGGCCCTTGCCTGTAGATCGAAACCGAAATTGCCCACATAGGCTCGCCCGCAGGAGGCACCCACCATGTCGTTACAGTGGAAACTCGCCAGGTGGCTCAGGTCGGCATGAGTTGTGAGGTTCGTCCCGTCGTAACGGAGCAGGCAGCGATCGGTCATCGATACCACCAACAGATCACCGTTCGGGAGCCAACCGAGCCCGGAAGGCCAGTTGGGGACCTCGACAATAGTCTCGACCTGGCCGTCCGCGGAAACCGCTAGAACCTGGTGTGCGTGCATGTCCGACAACCACAACCTGCCCTCGTGCCAGCGGGGCCCTTCGCCGAAGCAGAGGCCATCTAGCAAGATCTCTGGTGTCATGGCTCTCTCCAAAACCAATGGGATGGACTCCTCCTCCCTTAACGGCATCTAAGTGCCAAACTGGAAGCGTTATTCACCAGTTACAGGAAAGAAGGAGTCCACAATGGAGCTTATTCGTGTTGGAGTAGATTTGGCAAAGAACGTTTTTCAAGTTCACGGCGTTGATCAAACTGAAAAACTAGTTTGGCAAAGACGATTGACGCGGCAGCGTTGGCTCGAAATGGTCGTAAAGACCGTGGAGCCGGGCTGCGAGATCGGTATGGAAGCCTGCACGGGTGCCCACCACTGGGCGCGTCGGTTGCAAACACTAGGTTACCCCGTGAAGTTGATCGCACCCCAGTTCGTAAAACCTTATGTAAAGACCAACAAGAACGATGCACGAGATGCTGAGGCGATTTGTGAAGCGATGAGTCGCCCCAGCATGCGATTTGTAGAGATCAAGACGGTTAAGCAACAAGACATCCAAGCGATTCATCGTATTCGCTCGGAGCTCATCAGGCACCGTAATGCGAAGGCAAACCAGATCCGCGGTTTAGTCGCCGAATACGGATTGGTCGCGCCGCGACAACTGATCGCTTTGCGACGTGCGGTGCCGGATTGGCTGGAAGATGCGGAGAATGGTCTCAGCGTTCTCTTTCGACGGCTGTTGAGCGGTCTCTGGGAGGATCTAAAGCAACTGGAATCAAGGCTTACCGAGCTTGACCAAGAGATCAACATCATTGCGAAGACCGATCCCGATGCCAGGCGACTACAACAGCTACGAGGTGTCGGACCCATGGTCGCAACCGCGCTGGTGGCTACCGTTGGCAACGCTGATCAGTTTAGCAACGGTCGGCAGATGGCGACTTCGCTTGGGCTCACACCCAGGCAGCACAGCTCCGGTGACAGGGACCGGTTGCTGGGAATCAGCAAGCGCGGCGATGCGCATTTACGAACACTACTCATCCACGGTGCTCGAGCCGTCATCCAAATGGCGAAGAATAAAGATGATCGGCTAAGTCGGTGGATCAATGAGCTGTTGCAACGACGTCATCCCAACGTTGTTGCGGTGGCGCTGGCCAACAAGACGGCGCGCATGGCGTGGGCGATGCTGCACAATGGAACTGACTACGAACCGAACAAACATGGAATGATCAAAAGAGCAGCCTAAATACAAGCACCCAATCCAGGTAGAAGTATTAACAACCAGGAGAACCCTCACTCACGATTGCGAAGTACCCCAACGATGGCGAACAGGTCGAACCGGCGCTGGTAAACCCCGATTTAGTCCGAGGGACATCAATCCCGTAAAACCGATAGGGAACCCGCGCGCGAATAGCCCATCATGGCCCAGCATCGACTAACGTCGGTGCAAGATGTTAGAGGCCGAATATACGTGAGCAGTCGATACCTCAACGTCAACAACGGGATGCTTGCAATGAGGAGGAGTCCATATACGGACTATTCGCGAAGTCACAGCCTAACACGCAGCCCCTGGTGTCTTTGCCACTGTCGATGATTGGCTCTTTTGGGTATTCTCCCCGGTACCATGGTCGGGGTGTTCCGGCCTGTCACACGTTAGGAGTAAATGAACTTGATTAGAATACTTATGGTGCTGCTGTTGGGCCTTGGACTCGCTGCCTGTGGTGACAGCGATTCAAGCAATACGGAACCGGCAATGGACAAGGCCGCTGATGCCGTGGAAACCGCTGAAACGGTTGAAACCGCCGAAACGGTCGAAACCGCCGAAACCACCGCAAGTGGGACGGTTGAAGAGGCCACAGAAGAATCGGCCGCGGCCGGGTTTGTAGGAGGTGTTCAAGAGACGGTTGATAAAGCCAAAGAGGCCGCTAAAGCGATTGAAGATGCGGCCCAGGACACCGCAGATCAGATAGGTGAACAGACAGACGAATAGCCGTTTGACCCTGGTTTGTCGATTCGATACGGATATTCCTCCCTGCCCGTAGCCTAGCCTTGCGAATCTGAGTAAAATTGGTCGTTTCTGGGGGCCTTATCTAAAGGCCGTAGGATCCGAATAAGGGGAGAATCATGCGTGACGTGGTGGTGGTGGACAGTATTCGTACGGGCTTGGCAAAGTCTTTTCGAGGCAGCTTCAACTTGACTCGATCGGACGATATGTTGGCTCACTGTATCGATGCGCTTCTGGATCGGAATCCGAATGTGTCGCCGGACGAGGTGGAAGATGTTGTCGCGGGTTGCGCGAGCCACACGGGCGAGCAGGACGGTAACATTGCGCGTCTGGCGGTTGTGTTGTCAAAACTGCCAATCACCACCGCCGGGCTCAGCATCAATCGGTTCTGTTCATCGGGGTTGCAATCAATCGCAATCGTGGCAAATCAGATTGCTTCGGGGCAGACGGAAGTCGCCATGGGTGGCGGTGTCGACTCCATTTCCATGCAAACCCGGCAGACCTCGAGTAAGTACGAGAAAAACAAGCGACTGGAGGAGGAGAAGCCAGATATCTTCATGGCGATGGGTCATACCGCGGAAGTGGTCGCGCGCCGCTACCAGGTAACGCGGGAAATGCAGGACGAGTATTCCGTGCAGAGCCAGCAGCGATATGCCGCAGCGGCTGAAGCCGGGCGTATTGCCGAGGAAATTGTCCCCATGAACGCAAACATGCGTAAGACGGACAAAGAAACGGGTGAGGAGAGCTTTCATGACGTGGTCGTCGACAAGGACGAATGCAACCGTCCGAACACGACGATGGAAGGTTTGGCTGGGCTGAAGCCAGTGTTCCAGGAAGAGGATGGTACGGTCACCGCTGGCAACGCTTCCCAGCTTTCCGATGGTGCCTCCATGACATTGCTCATGAGTGCCGAACGGGCGGGCCAACTCGGTATCGAACCGCTGGGCATTTTTCGCGGATTTACCGCGGCTGCGTGCGAACCCGATGAGATGGGTATCGGTCCGGTATTTGCCATACCGCGACTGTTGAAGAATGCGGGATTGTCCCAGGACGATATCGATCTGTGGGAACTCAACGAGGCGTTTGCCTCCCAGTGTGTTTACTGTCGGGATGCTTTAGATATTGACAATTATCTTTACAATGTCAATGGCGGTAGCATCAGCATCGGCCATCCTTTTGGTATGACGGGATCCAGGATGACGGGGCTGATTCTGCGTGAGTTGCGTCATCGCAAAAAGAAATATGGCGTCGTAACCATGTGTATCGGCGGTGGTCAGGGCGCGGCAGGACTATTCGAAGCCGCATAAGCGGACGGAAACTTATTGGGACCCGATAGGTCCCAATTTGGGTTACAAATTGAAACCCAAAGGAAATTGTGTTGAAACAGCCATCGTGGACAATAGCGGTGTCTGTGGGAAACTTAGATTGGGGGTAACTTCTATTAAGAAGCTGCTGGGTTGTTTGTCGATGCTGCTACTGCCTCTCGCCGGGTACGCCACCGTACCCGAGGATGGCGTATTGTCAGTCGTACAGAAAGAAACCCCGGTCAGTTATTCGACACAGACCGACCAGGAACTCAATAACCTGCTGGCAGACTCGGATAGCCTGCAGGAAGTCGAGCGACGCGCCCTGTTCCGAGAGGTCAAGCTCAGAATGATCCGCAACAGGGATCAACGCAGTGCCATACGTATTCGACCCGAAATAAGATTCGGACGTATCGTACGGAGATCCGACGGCAAAGTGCTGCGCATCCAGGCAGGGGTCATTCGAATTCGGCCCGTACCCAATGAGCAGGTTTATGGGGTGGGATTCAAGCAGCGTCACGCGCAGCGCGAAGACGCCCCACCGAAGACCGCGCCTGTGCTCAAGGTAACGGACCCCTCACGGTAAATTTCGATTCACCCATGGATTCGGAAAACGCCAAACTCCTGGTGGTGGATGATGACCCGGAGATTCGTGAACTCACCCAGGCTTATCTGACCCGCCAGGGATTCGAAGTGGACTGCGTCGACTGTGGTGAAGCGATGGATGCGTTCCTCGATGAAAACACCACCGATTTGATCATTCTTGATCTCATGCTTCCTGGCGAACACGGGCTGTCACTTGCGCGTCGACTCAAACGCGAAGGAAACATTCCGATCATCATCGTTTCCGCTCAGGGTGATGAAATCGATCGAATCGTCGGGTTGGAAGTAGGCGCGGACGATTACCTGCCGAAGCCGTTCAATCCGAGAGAACTGCTCGCAAGAGTGAGAGCGGTGCTGCGACGCTCACGGAAAAGTTCATCCGCTGATGTTACCGATGAAGGTACCGTGTCGCGGTTTGGTTCGTTCGTGCTCGATCTTTCCTCACACCAGCTCAGCCGTTCGGGAACACTGATTCCGCTCACCTCGGGAGAGTTCGATTTGTTGGCGATACTCGTCCAGTATCCGAACAAGGTGCTCGATCGCGATCGAATTCTGGATCTGCTAACGGGTGCCGAACGTTCGCCGTTTGATCGCAGCATCGATGTCAGAGTGACCCGGCTGCGAGGCAAGATTGAACCCGACGCGTCCGCACCGGTGTTCATCCGAACGATCTGGGGCAAAGGGTATATGTTCTGCCCCGAAGGCGATGGTAAATCTTAGAAGGTTAGTCCCCGCTTCCCTGCTTGCCAGGACCAACCTTACGTTGGCTGTGAGTTCGCTCATGATCGCTATCATTGCGATCGCTGCGTTGAACTATTTTGTGACGGACCCGATTGCGGAACGTTCTGCGGATGACGAATCGGCGTTACTCGTACTTTCTGCGCAAACCTGGGTGGAGTTGCCGCCCGAAGTGCAACTCGCCTTCGAGCTCGAGCTCGCACAGAATCACGATTTGATCATCAATGCCGAAACTCAAGATCTGATTCGGGCCGAACTCACGGAACCCTATTTGGATATCCTCGAAGAAAGGCTCAGTGAACGCTTAGACACCCGCATAGAAATTCTGCGAGGAGAAGAAGAAGATCTGGTGTGGGTGAACCTGCCGATGGGAACCTGTCCTTCGGTGAGTGAGCGGGCGCCTTGTGTGAACGTGCAGATTGGCTTCTCGCCGACTCGGCGTGGTGTTCAACCGTTGTTCGTGGGCATTATCATCATCGGCCTGGGCGCCGCTATCGTGTTCGCGACCTCGTTGTTCATCGTGCAGAGAATAACCCGCCCCCTGGTACAGGCGGCCGAGCGGGTAGAAACGTTCCGTGGTGGGGAGAACTTCGAACCGCTGCCCGAACAGGGACCTCGGGAACTGGTGTCACTGGCGAGAAACTTCAATACGATGGCTCGCGAAATCTCGACTCTGTTATCCAATCGAACCACGTTGTTGGCCGGTATTTCCCACGATCTGCGTACGCCATTGACGCGGATGCGTTTGGCTCTCGAACTGTTGCCGGAAGGTGTCGATCCGAAGCTCATCTCCCGTTTTGAGCGAAATCTCGAATCCATGGATGAATTGATTGGCGATGCGTTGCGATTTGCCCGCGGAACGGGGGAAACCGCGCAGGAAATTGTGCTCTGCCCCTATGTAGAGGAGGTGGTTCGTGGCTTCGATCTGCCGATACCGTTCCAGAACAAAGGAAATGACACACTTCGCGTTCATGCGGCTCCGGGCGCGTTACGGCGGGTACTGGTGAATCTGATCGTGAACGCTCAGCAGCATGGGAAAGACGTCAGAGTCATGGTCGCCGATAGAGAGATTCATGTCGTCGACAGCGGCCCGGGCATTCCACGGGAGTTTCGCGAGAAGGTTTTTCAACCCTTTTTCAGGCTCGATCGCGCAAGAAGTACCACGACCGGAGGTAGCGGGCTGGGGTTGGCGATTGTTCAACAACTTTGTCAGGTACACGGCTGGCGGGTAAACATCCTGGAGGGGCCTTCGGGAGGGACCGATGTGCGGGTTGTCGTCTAACTTGAACCAGTAGATTTGTAACAAAATGACACAAAATCGATTCCGTCAGAAATCCTCCAGAAACAGCTTTCCAGCATATTAGTACCCGAAGCAGCGGTAAAAGCTGCTTCCCCAAAAGGCAATCTCTATCCCCAAGACCTAGTTAATAAGGTCTGCTCAACCGCCGGCTTCCTCTCCAGGCCGGCGGTTTCTTTTTTTGGGTATTGGGTTGTGGCCCGTCCATGGCGCCACGTTGATCCATGGTATTAGCCCCGGCCGCGCCGTCCTTGGCGCGTCGCCCTCACCTCGCGGAGCAGTGCTCCGCGTCACGGCCTGTGCCGTGACCGGTTCGGGCCCAGGCCGGCGGTTTCTTTTTTTGGGTATTGGGTTGTGGCCCGTCCATGGCGCCACGTTGATCCATGGTATTAGCCCCGACCGCGCCTCTTCCCTATGTTTCTCCGCTTCCGGTTTAAGTTAAAC
>JACZXA010000016.1 GCA_022571865.1 Pseudomonadota bacterium | reverse complement strand
GACGGATGAGGGTTCGGTAGTGCCCTGGACAACCAACAGACGCTTGATCAGCCCGCGATACTCGCCGGGTACGTCGTGCCAGACGGGCTCGCCCTTGTGTTCCCCGAACGGAATCTTTCGGTCCTCGATGGCGGGTGCCAGCAGGATACCCCACCGGTAATCCGGCATCCGGACGAATCCGAACTTTGCCCAGTTACCCCGTTCGACGCCCACGGCCGTTCGCAGATAAATCTCGTTGGTTTGAAAATCTTTTGGCCCTCGATGCAGCCACCAGTTCAAGAACTTGGGATGCCACTGCTCCAGGGCCCGCTGCAACCGACGGTCGGTAGATAGATTTACGTTGTTCGGTATCAGGGTGTCGTAATTTAGTGTTGCCACTTCTGTCCTGTCCTTTAGTTCGGTTAAATTCAACGCGCCCCACTCTTTAGTAATGAGGAGTGTGTGTGGCTAGGCGCGCTCCCGAGGGAAAGAGGCGCTGACAAGACACGTGTATCCATTGCGTTCGGGTAATATCCAGTCGAAGGAGTACAGAGTATTAACTCCTAAACTCTTTTCTTATCAAAATCCGGGCGTCTCCCGGTACCGAACCGCCGCAGCGCGCCGTTTTCACCCACAGCGTTTGGCCGTTGGAATATCCAGTTCTGCCAGGTACTCAAGCGCGCAAAAATCTTGCTTTCCATGGTCTCCGGACCCGGAAAACGCAGGTTTGCCTCCATGCCACTCAGCGCGTCGGGTGAAAAGCTCGACCGTTCCTCCAGGAGCAGGCGAATCTCATCCTCCCAATCGATGTCATCCAGTGCAAACGTCACCAATCCCTGTTGCAGTGCGGTCTGCGCCGTTTGCCTGACGCCGACTTGGGTGTGCACGCTCGTCACCTTATCGGTTTCGCCCAGAAATCGAGTTTGCAGCCGACTGAGACCGTTGACCATGGGGTAACGGCCGAAGTTGTTTTCGCTCAACACGATGACCGCGGGTTCGATTTCCTCCTCCACGTCATACGTTCCTTTGAACATGTAACTGCGATCGACGGCAAAAAGCACTTCGCTGAGCCATCCTGCATAACAGCTACCCGGCTCGATTAATGCAAACAGAGATCTCGCGGTGAGATCGAGTCTCTTGAAGACTCGAGCGGCATACAGATTGACCTCTCGAACCAACCAGTCGTCAGCGTGCTCAATGAGAAGTGCGTCGTAGTTCAGTACACATTCGAGATCACCGCGGCTTTTGAACACCAGAGATCCAAGCGAAGGTTCATTGAAACGTAGATGTAACAGCAGATCATCCAGTTCTCGCAACAAGGCCAATGGCCAGAAGCTCGCGCCCGCCATGTGCACCCCCGCGATGTCAGCGGGAGCAGAATTTGTCGGCCCTCTTAACGTGACCGTCGCGACGCCGGGCTGGTAGTCGACGCACACGTACTCATAATCCACACCGTCGCTTCTGATGTTTTTGTCGAGAGTTGTCATGGAGATGCCTGTCTGGTCGCTTGGCCGATCCGATTTATCGGCAAGTTCCGTGGCAAGGGTCGCGACTCTTTCGTCGAAACTCGAAGAAGGTACTGTTTCGTCGACCAGCTTGTTTTCCAATGCGCGTGCCCCGCGCATTCCTTCCTCCAAGGTGCAGAAAACATCTGCAATGTCTCGGCGGATCTTGCGTTTATCCACCAGGCGGGTAAGACCCCCGGTACCCGGGAGGACGGCTAACAGCGATACTTCGGGTAGCGAGACCGCTGCTCGGCCGTCATCGATCAGTACGATGTAATCGGTTGCCAATGCCAATTCGTACCCGCCTCCAGCGGCCGTGCCGTTGATGGCCGTCAGGTAACGTTGCCCGGAGTGGGCGGTTGCATCCTCGATGGCATTGCGAGTCTCATTCGTGAACTTGCAGAAGTTCACTTTGTGGTGGTGGGAGGCCTGCGCGAGCATTTGGATGTTCGCCCCGGCACAGAACGAGCTGGCGAGTGCGGAGGTGATTATTACCACCCGGATCTCGGGATGCTCGAAGCGCAGGCGCTGAATGGCGTCATGAAGTTCGATGTCCACGCCAATGTCGTAGGAGTTGCGCTTCAACTGGTAGCCGGGAAACACGCCGCCATCCTCCGCGACCGAAAGGCGCAAGGTGGCGCAAGGCGGAGTGATCTCAAGCTGCCAGTGTTGGTAGCGTTCGGGATGTGTCTGAAAGTCGAGCACAACCGTATCGTTCGCCTGCTTGACAACGTTTAAGCTCATCGGCTCAGCTCGAAGCGGTCGAACGGATCATTCTACTCGAGATCTTTGGCAAGGTTTTTTTGTAAAACGTCGTCTAGAACAACCTCGTCCGGCACGGCTTCATGGTCGACGCCAAAGCGAACGTCAGCGCCAGCCTTGATGGCAACCACCATCGCGTGATCGAACTCGAACCGCAGGAAATGTACCGCAGAGGTCTTCTCATCCGTCGAGCGCGCAAGATCTTCGTTGGCCACCGCAACTACCTGATCGTTGCCCCCCACTTTTACCCACACCCGATGTTCGATGCCGACCATGCGCGCAAGTGCCGCTCGTCGTTCCTCGACGTCGGCGAATTCGATCATCAGCGTCGCCTTCCAGTTACTGCCGTCGGGGATAAGCGGATTGTACGTATTGATTTCTTCGGCAATCTCGGCGCTTGTAAAGATTCTCTCGACCCTCGGTACTCCGTACCGCCAATGGGAAGCCCGGTTGCGGGGTCACCCACCGATTCCATGTATTCCAGGTGTCCGTGCGCGTGGCCTGTTTCTCCTTCGGCGGTTGAACGGAATACGGCGACTACGTCGTTTTGACCTTCAATGTCGGCTTTTGCCGCAAAATACAGATAACGGCGGTTGGCCTGGGATTCGCCCGCAAAGGCGTCCTTCAGATTTTGTAAAGTTGCGCTGTCCTTCAGATCCACAACGTCGTGCCTCTCTTAAACTTTGCGTCTGTTGACGATGGGTACTTTTAACACCCACATCATGCAATGACATCGCAACGAATCATACCCGAAGTAACATCGTGTGCCGGTCACGCGCTCGGTTACAATGCGCGCCCTTTGTCAGGTCGATCACGTGATTCGTCGAGAACTGGTTCAGCTAACGAGGCTCGCTTTGCCGATGATTCTCACTCAGCTCTCACAGATGGGCATGGGTGTGGCCGATACCATTATGGCGGGTAGAGTCAGTGCTGCAGACCTCGCCGGGGTTGCCCTGGGCGGCAACTTATTCTGGCCGGTGCTGCTTTTGATCTCCGGCATCATCATGTCCATTACCCCCTCGGTCTCTCAACTACACGGTGCTGGACGGCAGAAAGAGGCGGGAAAAGTCGTTCAGCAGGCGCTCTGGATCGCGGCGATCGGCGGCGGGCTGCTCACGGTGGTGTTGCGCAATGTGGAGCCCATCTATCACCTGGTCGGCGTCGACCCGTTGGCCATCCCCATCTCGGTAGCCTATCTCAAAGCGCTCTCCTGGGGACTGCTTCCGCTGCTCGGTTACTTTGCGATGCGCTATTTGTGCGAAGGTATGTCGTGGGCGCTTCCGGCGATGTTGATCGCTTTCTCCGGGCTCATGTTGAAGATTCCGCTCAACTACCTGTTCATCTACGGGGGATTCGGCATCCCGGCTATGGGAGGCGAGGGGTGCGGTTGGTCGAGTGCCATTGTGATGTGGTATGAACTCATCGCGATCTCGCTGCTGGTGGCGTTTTCCAGGATAAAGGTCACCGGTGTTTTTACCCACTTTGCCAAGCCGGACTTTACCGAGATCAAGCGGTTGGTGAGACTTGGCTTGCCCATCGGTGCAACGATGTTTCTGGAGTTCTCCATGTTTTCCGTTGTCACCCTGCTTATCGGACGTCTGGGTGTGGACGCGGTAGCCGCTCATCAGATTGCCAGCAACGTCGGTGGAATGACCTTCATGGTACCGCTGGCTCTGGGTATGGCTGCATCCATTCGGGTCGGATTCAACGTTGGGTCGAACGATTTACCCGGGGCGCGACTGAGCGGCTGGGTGGCGATCAATGTCTCCCTGGCATTTGCAGCGATAGCGGCGGTGGGGGTGTTCTTCTCGCGAGACTTCATCGCTGGTCTCTACAGCACGGAGTTGCCCGTGTTGATCCTGGCCACGGATCTTTTGCTGTTTATCGTGGTATATCAGTTCTTCGACGATGCACAGGTGACCGCAACGGGTGCATTGCGCGGGTTCAAAGACACACGCACACCCTTGTGGGTGGCGATATTCGCGTACTGGTTCATCGGCTTGCCAATCGGAATCGCCATTGGATCCGGCTGGTTGCCAGTCGATGGTTTCCAGGGCGTGAGGGGTTACTGGGTAGGTCTGGTAGTCGGGTTGGTTGTCGCTTCGGTGATCCTCGTCGCGAGATTTCGTTGGCTTTCCAGCGAAGAGACCCGCATCAGGGAGTTCGCGGTTCGCTGAGCCGGACTCCCATGGCTAATCCGCGAGCACCATCCGGTAGTGCAACACTTCGGGATGTGGATCGTAATAGTGATGAAGCAGATCTTTCCAGGTTTCGTAGGCGGGACCTTCGCGAAAACCTTCGGTATGGTCTTCCAGTCGGTCCCAGCGAACGATGAGCGTGTAACGGTTTTGGGTTTCGAGGCAGCGCTGTAGTTCAAGACCGAGGTAGCCGGGCATGCTGGCGATGATCTGGTGAGCTTCCGCAAAGGCTTCCTCGAATGCCTCTTCCTCTCCCGGGATCACGACCAGCGGTGCGATTTCAGTGATCATGTAGCGCTGTGCCAACCTTGAATGGTCCGATACAACCCAAAACTTTGTCCGATGCAGGCCAATGTGATGATGATACACCCGCCGAGCGTCTCGATGATGCCTGACCAGAGCAAAACAACACCGATAAAGTCCCAGGCGCCGATACTCAGTTGCAGTTTCATTGCGCTTTCGAGCCCGTCGATGCCGGTGGTTGCTGCGCCCGCATCAGGGGAGGAAGCGCGCACGTCGGATAAGAGCATGAACCCCGCAACGAGAGACGCACTTCCAATAGCGAGCAGGTAGGCGGAGATGCTGCCAGGGTGCAACACGCCAATCGCTAGATTTAAGGTGATCAGCAGCGCAAACGGAGCGAGAACGTCGACGAAGTCGACGCGGCGTGAATTCGTGCTCAGCGCAAACGTGAAACCCGCCCAGGCGCTGAGCGCTGACAATAGAACCAACGCAACCTGGAGCCACCACAACAGCGTGATGAGATCGACCACGCTGGAAGCTTCTCGATCCCAGAACGCACTCAGTAGATTCTCCAGAACCAACGCGACGATAATCGAGAGTAAGGTAAGCTGAACCGTCGTGAAGTGATCACGGATATGGAATCGCTGATCGTTCAATGTGTCGACTCTGAAGGTAAGCTGGAGCGTGTTGCCAAGAGCGCCTGAGCATACCTGAAGCGCGCAACGCACGACATCGTTAAGGATGGACCGTAAGGTTAGTGCGCAATCATATGGGTTGTGAGGCGAAATAGAACTCTGGATTCCGATTACCGTCGCGGCGGCTTTTTTGCAGAATGTCAGGTCACTGCTGCAGAAACGCCTGACCGGTAAACTGTCGGTAAAAGGCGCGAGCTATGTGCGATTCTGCTACGCGCTGCCGTTCGCCTGGGGCTACCTGGGGCTGCTCGGTAGCACTGACTCCCTGCCTCGGCCGAGCGTCGAATTTTTCACTTACTGCCTCGCCGGTGGGGTGGGGCAGATAGTCGGCACGGCTTGCCTCATCGCCTCGTTCACACGGCGCAACTTTGCGGTTGGAACCGCGTTTTCGAAAACCGAGGTGGCGCAGACGGCGTTGATCGGCTTGGTGATTCTGGGCGACGAGGTTTCGCTGGCGGTGATGTTGGGTATTGTCGTGAGCCTGGTTGGCGTCGTGTTACTGGCCACCCGGATCAGCGTGAGCGAGGTGCGCCGCATCGATAAATCCATGACCCTGGGTTTGTTCGCCGGGGCGGGTTTCGCCCTCGCCGCCGTCAGCTTTCGGGGGGCAGCGTTGTCACTACCCGAAGGTGACTTCCTCGTCAGGGCTGCACTGACGCTTGCAGTCACTGTGTCTCTGCAAACGCTCATCATGGGTGCCTATCTGATTGCCCGTGAGCCAGGGGAACTCGCACGGGTGGCCCTTGCCTGGCGGGCAGCCCTCTGGGTGGGTCTGTTCGGCATGGTGGCTTCCGCAGGCTGGTTCAGTGCCATGACGCTCAAGAACGCGGCTGTAGTGCGAGCGCTCGGACAGGTTGAGCTGGTTTTTACGTTTACCACCTCGGTATGGTTCTTCAAAGAAGTTGTCGGAAGGCGTGAGGTAATCGGTGTTCTGCTGATCGTATTGGGTATTTACCTTTTGCTGTAAGGCCCGCTTCTTTCTTGACCAGAATGCCTAATCGACTGTTGGCTGAACGGGTAACGCGACGTTGAACCAACGACCGCGCTCGCACCGCAGACGAAACGCGGTCCCTGCACCGGTTAGTTCGATGCCGACCCGGTAAACGGTGGCGGTCACGGCGGGATCGATTCGATACGGAGAGTCACAACCTTCGGCATGCACCTGCGAATAGTCGGGAAAACTGCAAATCACCAGAGGCGCTGCCTCCCGGGGCGTGAGGCGCTGAAGCCGTCCATCCGCGCAGTTGCCGTTTGCCCGAGTTAAATAAGACGCGGTTGGGATGATTTCTTCTATTTGCGCGGTTTCCGTGTCCCGCGAGCGCGAGCTCGCACTGAAACCGAAGGAACGAGTCGAAGTAGATGTCTCTGGTTCCGGCTCGACACGTTTCTCCACAGCCACTGATGGGTCGGTAACGTTGTCAGTCGATTCTGTGAGATTCGAAAAAGTTTGTTGTTGGGATTCAATCGGCGCCTTGCGCAGTTGAACCAGCTCTTCGCGGCGAAGTTGATTCACCGGTGGAGGCGGAGCCGACGCTGAAATATCCGACCGTTGCCGCGGTGAATCCTCATCGACGGTTATGGGGACCGGTAGCGTGCTCGACGCGGTCGGTGAAACTGGCAAAGGCTTTGCCTTAACATCTGCTATGCGCGCTTCCTGCCAAGGCAATTCTTCGGCTGGTGGTGGGACGGGTTTATTGGCAACGTGGTTTACTGGATTCACTTTAGCAGACGAGGGTCCGGTTACGTCCAGCGAATTTGGCAATCGTGCTTTCTCTGATATGGAAAACGACTCATTGTCAGGAACGCCCAGGTCAGGGTTGTCTACAATCAGACCGACCGCAAGAATAACGACTGCTGCGGTGCTGATTGCCGCTGCTGCGGGTCGTCGGTACCAGGGTGTCAGGGCTTTTCCGGCTGCCGCGAGAATAGCCGCATCCAATTCCGCAGGCGGCTGCGCATCGCTTCCTTCGCGATAAATAACACTAAGCTCATCGCGATCCTGATCAGTTTCTTGTGGCATAACGCGCCATTCCTGCTTTGAGTTTTGAGGTTGCGTAACGCAATCGACTCTTCACGCCCTCTTCCGAGGTGTCCGTTAATTCAGCAATCTCTTGAGTCGACAACTCCGTTTCTTGTCTCAGCACCCACGCCTCACGTTGCGCAAACGGCAATGTGAGCAGCAATTGATGCAACCGGTAGCGTAGCTGGTCGCGGTCGATAGTTCTGTCGATAGCTCCGTCGATGGCTAGTTCCGTGACCTGTGACCCGTTGTCGATCGTTTCCAGTTCATCCGCTTTATACACGGGGTTGCGCATGGATTGTCGGTGCTCGTCCATCAGCACGTTGTGGGCCAGAGTGAACAGATAACCGTGAAACGCGCCACTGGGTTCATAACGATCACGCGCTTTAATCAAGCGCATCCAGAGATTCTGAAAACAATCGTTGGCGCGCTCGTCGCCCAGTTGACGGAGAAAGTAACGGTATAAAGCACCTTTGTGTCGGGCGTACAGGATTTCAAACGCTCGCTGACTACCGCCCGCGTAAGCTTTCATGAGTTCTTCATCCGGCAAGGCACTCGAGGAAACCTCACCATCCGGCAAGGTTTCCTTTTCAGTCATACATGTTGTTGCATAGGTAGCGATCGTTATTTCTGGCGTTGCCCCACCTGCACGGCGTCGCGCGGTGGTGTGGTGAGGGCATCCGCAGTACGCACTAGAGTAATAAACTCACCGCGATAACCAAAGGGGTCTTTGCCACGGGCTTCGTTGGCCAGATCGATCAGTGCCTGGTAGCCGAAATCATCGGTATAGTCACCACCGCGAAGCAGTTGACCGAACGCGGCGACCGCCGCGGAGAAACGGAAAATCTGGCTGGTGTCGGCGAGTGACTCGCGGATGTCGTTAGTATAGATGGGTATGTTGATCAGCATGCTGGTATCGCTGCCGGGCGCCTTGTGACGAAGTTTGAGAAAAGCCACTTCGGCGTCACTGCGGTTTTCCGGTGAGCGATCTTCGCCATAACGTAGAGGGTCGATGAGGCCCCTAGACCCGGCAAGGGTAAGCTCATAGATGGCTGTGACCGTATGCCCTGCACCGATGTCACCGGCGTCGACTTTATCGTTGTTGAAATCTTCCCGGTTCAGGTGGCGTGTTTCATAACCGATGAGTCGGTATTCGCTGACCACGTTGGGATTGAACTCAACCTGGATTTTTACGTCCTTGGCGATGATGTTCAGGGTCGCCACCAACTCGTCGACCAACACCTTGCGCGCTTCGTTGATGGTGTCGATGTAAGCCGCGTTGCCGTTGCCGATCTGGGCGATCTCCTGCATCAGTGCGTCGTTGTAGTTTCCGCCGCCGAAACCGAGCACCGTGAGTGCCACACCGCTTTTGCGTTTCTCCTCCACAAGGTCTTTGAGTGCCTGCAGATCTGTGGTGCCGACGTTGAAGTCACCGTCGGTTGCGAGAATGATGCGGTTGGCACCGCCTTCGATGAAGGCTTCTTCCGCCATCGCGTAAGCCAGACGAATTCCAGCACCGCCGTTGGTGGAGCCACCTGCCGCCAGTCGGTTTATCGCTGCGAGAATTTTTCCACGCTCGGCACCCGATGTCGGTTCCAGGACCCGACCGGCGGCGCCCGCATAGACGGCAATACTGATCGTGTCATCGGCATCGAGTTGTTTGACGAGGAGTTTCATCGAAGTTTTCAACAGTTCCAGCTTGTTTGGGCTTCTCATCGAGCCGGAAACGTCGATGAGGAAAACCAGATTTGCGTCCGGTATTTCGGACCCTGTCAGCTCAAAGCCCTTGATGCCTATATGCAGTAGCTTTCGGTCTGCATGCCAGGGACTTGGCCCAATCTCGGTAAAAACCGCAAACGGGGTATCGTCCTCGGCAGGGGTCGGGTAGTCATAAGAAAAGTAGTTGATGAGTTCCTCGATCCGCACGGCATCCTGGCGTGGCAGCCTGCCCTGATTCAACAGTCGCCGCAGATTGCTGTAGGAAGCGGTATCGACGTCGATGGAAAACGTGGAAACCGGATCCTCGCTCACCAGGTGCACGGGGTTGTCGTCGAAGTGGAGGTAATTTTCGCGATCGAGGGGCTCTGAAGGCAGGCGCAGGGACGCATCTCGATGGTCAGCGCGGAAACTGATTCTCGAGATGCCGGCGGGATTCCTCGATGCCGAGTGGTGTTTGGCCGTGTTGACCATCTCCTCGATCGCCACTTGGTGTGCGACGGTAGGAGCCGTGGGCTTGTTTTCGGGGGGGGTGCGGGAGTCAAGGTCATCATGTTGTCGTGGCTGCACGCTGATCTTTCCCGGTTGCGCTTGTTCGTTGCGGACCTCCCGGGGCTGCGGGTCATTGTTGGCGGTGCTGCAGGCGAGCAACACACCGCTCAGGATTAGGATAATCAGATACCGTTGGGTCATCATTTCTTTGCGCCTTGATTGAACGTCACCTGGTAATAAACGTCGGGTTGGTGACAAAGGGGTTAATTTTTCTCAAGTTTGTTCTTGAGCGCATACCTTGGCGACGGGTTCCCTCGAATTCAGTACACTGACGATTCCCCACCAGATCCGTTTGATCGTGAGCCAGCCGTTGAGTAAAAATGAAATCGTGTCGTCCGACGAGGAATCGTTGATCCTCGTCGATTCTGACGACCGCGAACTGGGTTTCCTCGATAAGTCCGCGTGCCACAATGGCGCAGGCGTGCTGCATCGCGCGTTCTCGTTGTTCGTTTTCAACGAACGCGGTGAGCTACTCATTCAACAGCGCGCTGAGAATAAACGCCTGTGGCCGTCGTTCTGGTCTAACAGCTGTTGCTCCCATCCCCGGCGGGGGGAGTCCATTGAGACAGCGGTTGGCCGCAGGCTCGAACAGGAGCTTGGTTTGAACATCGCGCTACGATATCTCTACAAATTCGAATATTCGGCATCGTTCGAAGATCAGGGTACGGAACACGAACTGTGTTCCGTGTATTGCGGATTAGCGAGTAGCGAGCCGGTGATCAACACGGCTGAAATCGCGAGCTGGCGTTGGATTGAAGGTGAAGTGTTGACGTCACAGCTCGATACCGAACCCGAACGATTTACCCCATGGTTCAAGATGGAGTGGGAACGTATATGCGGAGAATTCCCGCTAGCGATCAAACCGGCAAAATAGTTTCACTCTCCTAAAAACCCTGCAAGCTCGACTGACAACCGTTTCAGAGCAACCTTCGCCCGATAGATGCTGTACCCGGCGACGATCAACTCGAGTGGGTGCTTCATCGCGACTGCCAGCTTTCCCGGAAGGCTCATGTTCGCAAAGCCGTCGAACTTCGAAGGCCAGTTTGCCCGCTTGTCGTCTACGACTACCCGTAACACGGTAAAAGCAACGTTTGCAGCGTCGCAGGTGCGTGCGATCGCAGCACTTTCCATGTCGACAGCCAGCGCGCCGCCCGAGGCAAGCTCCGACTTGCGGGTTCGATCCGCCACCTCCTCGGTAGAGATCACCGTGTCGGGCAGTAAAAGTGACGAGGTAAATCGCTCATTCGTGGACTCGTCAATCACACAGCCTGCGCGCACGATATCTCCTAGTGTGAGATTTGTAAGTGCTCCACAGAAACCCCAACTGATGATCAGTTCGCAGCCGTCACCGATCAGCGTTTTTGCAGCGGCCGCGGCCCTGGCGGGGCCAACTCCCGAGCGTCGGATGAGCAAGCGGTCAGATCGCATAGGCGTGATCTGCTCGAATTCGATGCGCATTGGCGCAACAACGCCGATGCGAAAGTAAGACTGGGTCACCGCTTCAGTATGGCGGTGTCGCTGGACGCCCCGCAAGCGGCTGTCTACCATGCCTGGCTTTTGCGGTAAGACGAAGGAATGCACGACCAACCTACCCAACACTACTTTCAGGCAAGTGGTGCCCGAATCTGCTACTTCGAATGGGGAAACCTGGGCGATCCGAGCGTCGTGCTGCTGCACGCGACCGGCTTTCACGCTCGGTGCTGGGATCAGGTGATCGCGAATTTGCCAGCGGCTCATCATGTGATTGCCGTCGACATGCGAGGCCACGGACGTAGCGAGAAGGTGCCCCCCTACGTCTGGGGAACCTTAGCGCAAGACGTGAGAGAGCTTGTGGAACATCTGCATCTACGTGAAACCGTCGGTGTGGGTCACTCGTTGGGCGGGCATTGCATGATACAGGTGGCTGCCGATCTGACGGATAGTTTTACCCGCCTGGTGCTGGTTGACCCCGTCATCTTCGCTCCGGAAGTTTACGGCGTAAACCTTCATCCGAGATTCCCGAATCCAGAGGATTTTCCGGTAGCCCGACGACACAACCGCTGGGTTTCCTGGGAGGCCATGTACCAGCGATTCGAGAACCGCAAGCCGTTTTCGTTGTGGAAAACCGAAGCGCTCGTGGATTACTGTCGTTATGGCGTGGTGGTGCGAAAACATGCCGAGGATTACGAACTCGCCTGCCCGCCGGTTGTCGAGGCGTCGATATATCTGGCTAATACCCAGACCGATATCCATCATCGCATCCCCGAGATCGACATGCCGGTGGTCGTGTTACGTGCCGAATCTCGACTGCTCGGCGCGGTGCCGGAAATGGATTTCTCCAAGTCACCTACCTGGCCTGGGTTGGCCCGCAGTTTTCCGCAAGGGCGGGACGTTTATCTGCCGCATCTGACCCACTTCATTCCTATGCAGGATCCTGGTCTGGTGGCGCGGTTCATAGTCGATGAGAATGCGTCTTTCGATAGCAAGATAGGGGAGTGAGCCATTGGGGATCGTATCCTGGATCATCATGGGCCTCGTGGTTGGCGTCGCCGCCAAACTGATCATGCCTGGCAAAGACCCCGGCGGGTTGGTTGTTACCATCTTGATCGGCATCGCGGGTGCGGGCCTGGGTGGCTACCTCGGCTCAACGCTTGGCCTCGGGAGCGTCGGTGGTTTTGACTTGCCGAGCCTCGGATTGGCAACCGGGGGGGCGCTCATACTGTTGATCGTTTATCGACTCTTCAAGCGCCAAGGGTGATGGAGCCGAAAAATCCTGCGCGACAGGGAAGCCGAATGTCTGCATCTGATTTCCGGGTAGATCGAGTGGGTCGTTCGTCCGATCAGATTCTTCGGAATCTGATGGAACACTACCTGCATGATATGGCCGAGTGGTTCGAGTTCGATTCCCGGGAAGACGGCAGCTATTCCTACGCTACGGACCGGTTCTGGGGCGACGGGTTTGCTGTGTTCGTTGCGTATTCGGAGGTGATACCTATTGGGTTTGCGGTTGTCGGTTCTGCAGAGCATTGGGTTGGAGACGAAACCGCTCGCGATCTCGTCGAGTTCTTCGTCGTTCGCAAATATAGAAGAAAAGGGGTTGGCCGAATATTCGCCGAACACGTCTGGAATCTGTATCCGGGGAAATGGGTAGTTCGGGTATTGCAGCGCAATCTACCCGCGCTGCCGTTCTGGCGCGCCGCCGTTTCCGGATATACCCGCGGAGCGTTCGATGAGGACATCCATGAGGTGGAAGGACTGCGCTGGTCTTATTTCACTTTCCAGAAAAACGAAACTTAGGAGTCTTTTCTACCGTGCAGACTCCTCGGCCGGGTCTTGGGTTTGCCGAGAGAGCGCGGAGCTGGAAGTGTATTGCCACAGACCGCTCTTCAAGCCCCCAATGACGAAGATCACCATCGAGATGACAATTCCCGGTACGAGGGCGGTCAGTGGGCTCGTTGCGGAAATGAGCACGCCGAGCAATATCGAACTGATCGGTGAGGAAACCATAAAGCTCAACAACAACACCGACAGTATCTGTGCTCGAAACGTCATCGGTGCCAGTTCCTGCACGGTGGCTCGTACCATCGTGGTGGTGGATCCCATGTTCAGCCCCCAGGCGAAAATCATCACATAGAAGAGCGGCAGGCTGGGCTCGGTCCAGAGCAGAAATAGAATCAGCATGCGGGTCAGTTGCAGCAGCAGGAACAGGCGGCCCGGATGACGCAGCGGCATAAACATCAGCAGGATGACGTTTGAGCCCATGCCGCCGGCCGTGAATACGATCATCACCGTGGCGAACAATGCGGCGTCGCCCGAATAGACTTCCTTGACGATGTAGGGCACCGCGACGATATACGCCCCGGCGTTGAAGAGGCTGGAAAGGAAGTTCAATCCCACGATGTTTCTAATGAGCCTGTGCCCCCACACGGCCTTGATTCCAGCAGCCATGTTCGGGGGAGACTGTTTTGGCATCGGTAGTTGTGGGAGGCGTTGGGTTGCAAAAATACCGACAAAAAATAACGAGGCCTGCAACATGAGTACGATCTCCAGGCCCAGCACGTCGAGTTGCCCGCCGAGATAGAAGCCCATCATCCCAACAAGCGAGGTGGCAATGGTCATCACGGTAACCGTGCGCTGAATGTCGATACGGGTTACGCGGCTCAACACCGACTGACGGGCCGGGTCGCTCAACGCTTGAATACTCGACATCAAGACACCAAACAAGACGACCCACCAATAACTCAACAGCCCCAGATTGAAGATCATCGCGATTAACAATGGTGGCAGAACCATGAGCATGTGCATCAGGCTCAGGTAGGTACGACCGTTGATGCGATCGCCCAGGATGCCGCCGACTAACAACACGATGAGGGGCGGAAACTCGGCAAGCGAGCGGGCAAAACCCGCTTCGTCAGCGGGTCGATCCAATACGCCGACCAACAGCCAGGTGAAGAGAAACCCCTGCAGGCTCATCCCGGCCATCCAGAGGCTGGAACTGGTCAGATACCAAGGGAAGGCAGACCGGGCGGGTTTCTCGGTGTCGGACATAGGCGCTCGTTGTTTGCCGGTAATCATACCGTTACCCTCAGAACATTGCTCATACCCTTCGGAGGACGACGATGAAAATCGGCGCGACCATGGCGTTCAGCCACTTGACGGAACCTGGCTTTATTGTCGAGGCGGCGCAACTGGTGGAGTCGGCGGGGTTTCACTCCGTTTGGTTACCCGAACATGTACTGCTATTCGCCGAGTACGCGTCACACTATCCCTATTCTCAGGATGGCAAAATCCCCGGGAACCCCGAGGGGGTTCTCGATCCGTTTGCGGGACTGACCTTCATCGCGGCCCGGACCTCAACCATCAGACTTGGCACCGGTATCTGTCTGGTACCGCAAAGGCAGCCCGTTTATACGGCCAAGGCGGTGGCGGATCTCGATTATCTGTCGGGCGGACGCGTTGACTTTGGTGTGGGTATTGGCTGGCTGAAGGAAGAATTCGACAATCTGCAGATGGATTTCAAAACTCGTGCAAGCCGCTGCCTGGAGTACATTGAGGTCATGAAGGCGCTCTGGGCACCGGGGTTGAGTTCCTACCGAGGCGAGACTTACCGACTTAGTGACTGTCATTTTTACCCGAAGCCTGTGCAGAGTCCCCATCCGCCCATCTTTTTCGGTGGCGAAAGCGATGCTGCACTCAAGCGTGTGGTGTCGCATGGTGACGGCTGGTACGGCTTCGATCTTGATCCGGGTCAACTCGAGCAGCGCCTGCAACGGCTTGGGCAATTGGCCGAAGAGAAAAATCGGGACGTTTCGGAGTTGCGGATATTTGTGGGTCCGAGCACCAAACCGATCAATTCAGAAAGTGTTGCCCAATACCGGGATCTTGGCGTCGAACAACTCATCGTTCCACTCATGGCCGGTAACATTGACCGGCTTGCGCGTCGGGTGGACAACATGCTGGAACTGACGAGCGCTGTTCGATAACATAAAATAGAGCTAAATCAGCGGGTTAAGTGTAACTTTTTGGTATCTTCCGGTTACATCCCCCGCACAGACAGTTTGGTGTTCGACGGAGGAAACTAGCGCCTTTCCATGGTGGTTGCCCGCTATGAGTGAAAGTCGCAATAACGAAGAACCCCACACATGGTTCCGCTCGGAACGGGTTTTCCTGGTGGATGGACGGTGGTTTTTTCACACCCGCGAAGGTGTGGACGTTGGGCCCTACGAATCCCAGTTTGAAGCCGAAATCGAAGCAGGCATGCTCAAGGAACTCATGCGCGAGAAAGTTTCAGGCGACAATTCTCTGGCCGTCATCCGGGAGTTCGTGCTGGATTCCTACGCCATGGGTCGACCCTTGACGCCCCACTTCCGTGAAGCGCTTTACCAGCAGAGCAACTGAAAACCGCGCATAATTGTCTCATCCTCAAGGAGGGGACGAGCGATGCCGCGCCTACGCCAAGTCAGCCGTGAAGATGCCCCGGAAAAAGTCCAGCACATGTACGGATTTCTGTTCGGAGACCGTGACCCCGTAGCCGAACCGGGCACTGCAACCGGCACGCCCGGAAACTGGTGGACGGTTTTTGCTCTCGTCCCCGATTGTTTCGACCACGCCGTAGATGGTTTTCGCCTGTACCAGAGCCCCAAGCGCATGCTCGATGCGAAGCTCAGAGAACTCGGCCAGACCCGAGCCGGTTATGTTCGCGGCAGCCACTTCGTGTTTTCGCAACATTGCAAATCCATGCGCTCGCTGGATTTCACCGAAGAACAAATCGAGGCGATTCCACATTGGCAAGCGGCGGACTGTTTTTCCGAACTCGAGCGACTGGTGCTCGCTTATGCTGACTGTCTGGTTCTCGAAAGCGGCCGTACCCCGGACGGTTTGTTCGATGCCCTCAAATCCCATCTCTCCGATGAGGAAATTCTCGAGTTCACTTACATTACCTGTATGTACGATATGCACGCGACCATGTGCCGCGCCTTGAAGCTTGAATACGACAACGTCGAAGAACGCATCGCAGAGATTCCGGCACCGGACGACTACGAAGGAGACATCATTCCCGGAGTGGATGACTGACTGATTAAGGTCGATTCGCCGGGGCGGTGAAGCTCAAGCGTTTACCGCACTCAGATATTCCTGGATTCGAGCAAGGTGTCCGTCGACATCGGTTGGCCCTGCGTTGTGGGTGGCGATGGCGAGATGGGTTGCCCCGATATCGCGCCACTTTGCCGCGTGTGACGCCCACCGGTCCGGATTGCCACCGGAATATTGGGCCTGCGCCTGAATGCCAAAACCTTCGAAGCTGAGACCCGCCGCTTCGCGGCTCCTGCGAAGGGTGTCCACACATTGACGAGCGGCGTCGTTGGCGCCCATGAGCGGTATCCAGCCGTCGCCGAGTTGGCCACAGCGTTCGAGTAACTTGGGCGCGGAGCCGCCAAACCAGATTGGGATGGGTCGGCTTGGGCGAGGATTGATACTGGCACCGCTGATGGTGTGGTAATCGCCCCGATAGGTGAGCGTGTCCTCCCGCCAGAGCCTGCGCATGAGTTCCACCTGTTCTGCTTGTCGCTTGCCGCGGTTCGTGAAGGTTTCGTTCAGCGCCTCGTATTCGATCTCGTTCCAGCCGGTGCCGATACCAAGGCGGAAACGGTTGTTGGAGAGCAGGGCAACCTGAGCGGCCTGCTTGGCCACCAGCACCGTCTGGCGTTGTGGGAGGATCAGTACCGTGGTGATCATCTCGAGTTTTTCGGTTACCGCAGCGACAAAGGCAAACGTCGTGAATGGCTCGTGGAATGCGACGTCCTTGTCGTAGGCACCTTTCCAGCCACCAGCGCGGTTCGGATCGGCACCGAGCACATGATCGTAGATGAGCAGATGGGTAGCGCCGAGCGCTTCCACCCCTTGCGCATATGCCTTGATGGCACCCGGGTCGGTACCGATCTCGTTGTGAGGAAAAACCGCACCAAATTCCATGTCATCGCCTTGCACCGTCTTGGATAGAACGGTAACCGAGCTAGGAACGAAATTCACGTGTACAATCCGCGGCTCTTTTTCGCGGCAGCGTTGGTCATGGCTGAACCCGCCCCTAGCTCGGCAACTTTCTCATTCGTAGACATGGAACACGAGATTCTCGCGTTCTGGGAAGCCGGGCAGATTTTTCAGAAATCTCTGGATAACACGAAAGAGAAAAAGCCTTACATTTTCTACGATGGGCCGCCTTTTGCCACGGGTCTGCCTCATCACGGGCATCTCGTTGCCAATACCATCAAAGATATCGTGCCACGTTATTGGACCATGCGCGGTCGATACGTCATGCGCAGGTTTGGTTGGGATTGCCACGGGTTGCCCGTCGAGCACGAAATCGATAAACAACTCAACATGTCGGCGTCACAAGCCGTCGAGGAGATGGGAGTCGATGGGTACAACCAGATGTGCCGCTCCATTGTGCAGCGGTACGTCGACCAGTGGCGCTATACCATCACCCGGCTCGGACGCTGGGTGGATTTTGACAATGACTACAAGACCATGGACACGTGGTACATGGAGTCACTGTGGTGGGTGTTGAAACAACTCTGGGAAAAAGATCTCATCTACCAGGGTGTAAAGGTGATGCCGATTTCCACCGCGCTCGGTACGCCCTTGTCGAACTTCGAAGCAACTTCCAACTACATGGACGTGCAGGATCCGGCGATCACCGTGTTGTTGAAACTTTCCGACGAGGACGCCTACCTGTCGGTATGGACGACCACGCCATGGACCTTGCCCTCAAACCTGGCTGTCTGCGTCGGCCCGGACATCGACTACGTCAAAGCCCACGATCCTGAACGAGATGTCGATATCTACTTCGCCGCGGCGCGGCTTGGCGAATACGGTGAGTTCGAAATCAAGGCCCGATTGACCGGTCGCGAACTTGTCGGGCGACACTACGAGCCACCGTTTCCGTTTTTCATGCACGAAGTCGAGCGCGGTGCTTTCGTCGTCGTCATGGATGACTACGTCACCACCGAAAGCGGCACGGGTCTCGTCCATCAGGCGCCGGCCTTCGGCGAGGATGACTATCGGGTACTCAGAGAAGCCGGCATCGAGGCGTTCGTCTGCCCGGTTACGCTTCACGGTGTATTCACTGACGAAGTACCAGCCTACGCGGGGCTCGACGTCAAAGAAGCGGATAAACAAATCATCAAAGATCTCAAGAGCAACGGCATGCTCTACGTGCAGGATGTGATTCAGCACAGCTACCCGTTCTGCTACCGCTCGGATACGCCGCTGATCTACCGGACCATTCCGTCCTGGTATGTACGGGTTTCGTCATTTGGTGACAAGCTGATTGCGGCCAACGAGCAGATCCGCTGGGTGCCCGATCACATCAAACACGGGCGCTTCGGCAACTGGCTCAAAGGTTCGGTCGACTGGGCTATCAGCCGCAACCGGATCTGGGGAACGCCGATTCCCATCTGGGTCAACGATGTGACCGACAAGCGAATCTGCATCGGTTCCCTCGATGAGCTCGAGGAATATACGGGTGTACGCGTTGACGATCTTCACCGTGAATATGTCGACCCACTCACATTCGAAATCGAGGGTGAGGAAGGAACATACCGGCGGATCGAGGAAGTGCTCGACTGCTGGTTCGAATCGGGCTCCATGCCTTATGCCCAACTGCACTATCCGTTCGAGAACCAGAAATTATTCGAAGGAGGTTTTCCGGCGGAATTTATCGCCGAAGGTCTGGATCAGACTCGAGGTTGGTTTTATACGTTGACCGTGCTCGCGGCGGCAATTTATGACAAGCCAGCGTTTCGCAACGTCATCGTGAACGGCATGGTGCTCGCCGAAGACGGCAAGAAGATGTCGAAACGGTTGAAGAACTATACGCCTCCCGACGAACTCATGGAGACCTATGGTGCCGATGCCTTGCGCCTGTACCTGATTACCTCCGGTCTTGTACGCGGGGAAGAACAATCGTTCGCAGACTCAGGCGTCAGGGACATGGCTCGGCGGGCTTTGCTGCCATGGTACAACGCTTTCTCATTCTTGAAGACTTACGCTGAGATCGATAACTGGTCGCCCGACAAAGGCGTGCATAGAGGCGACAACATTCTGGATCAGTGGATTCTTTCACGGTTGCAGACATTGAAGACGAACGTCGCTCGTGAGATGGATTGTTACCAACTGTACAATGTCGTGCCTCAGTTGTTCGGTTTCATCGAAGATCTCACCAACTGGTATATCAGGCTGAATCGCGGCAGGTTCTGGGGCGAAGACATCACTGCCGACAAGATCGCCGCTTACAGTACGCTTTTCACCACCCTCTATGAACTTTCCCAGGTGATGGCGCCTTTCGCACCGTTTCTTGCGGAGCATGTATACCTGGAGCTCGCCAAGCTCGGGGGAACACAGGCGAGACCCGAATCCGTGCATCTTTGCGACTTTCCCGAAGCCGAGGAGCACGCGGTAAAACCGGAGCTCGAGGTCGCCGTGGAACGTATGCAGCAGGTGGTATTGCTCGGGCGGCAGAGACGCGAAGAGGTGAAGATCGGCTTGCGCACACCACTCAAATCTCTGACGATCATCAATCGGGATCCGCAGTTACTCACCAACATGGCGCTTCTGGAAGACTATGTGAAAGCGGAGCTGAACGTTCAGTCTGTCAGTTACGACGCCGATGAGAGTGCCTATATCGAACTTGTGGCCAGGCCGAACTTTCCGCTGTTGGGCAAAAGGCTCGGCAAACGCATGAAGGAGTTTCAAAACCTCATACAGAACCTGTCGGCGGCCGAAATCAGCGAGTTTCAAGCCGAAGGTAACATCACGCTCGAAGGCGAAACTTTCGACCTCGATGAAATTCGAGTTCTGCAACAACCACGACCCGGTACCAACACCTTGTCGAACCGATTCATTGCAGTGGACCTCGACTGTGAGTTGGATGACGGATTGGTTCGAGGTGGGTACGCACGCGCGATTGTCAATCGGTTGAATCGACGTCGTAAAGAGATGGGTTTGCATGTAGCCGACCGAATTGCCGTTAGCTTCGATGGCGATGCCGAGCTGCTCAATGCCGCGAGTGAACACGGCGACTACATCATGAAGGAAACACTCGCGACGACGTTCGAGCGTGACGAGTGGTTGAATAATTTTGCGGATGCCGAGATTGACGGCAGGGAGTTTCGTTTCCGCGTCAGTAAGGCAAAGTACAGATAGTTCTCCAGACTCGTGAGAACTGCGAAGATAAACGGGTCGAGGCGACCGGCTGCCTGGTAACCGGATCCGAATGTCTGCTTTTTTGTTTCCAGGCCTACCTTGGGTTCCCCGATAGCAGACCCGCAGCGCTTGATGTCCTGATGAGAGACGGGCGGAAATTACTGTTACTCTCCACCCCTCAGGCCCACTAACAATGAGAATATATGGCCACTCAAACCCTCATTTTGATCGGCGTTGTGTTTTACCTGGCGATCATGGTTGTCATCGGCTACTACGCCTCCCGCGGAACCCAATCGCTGACAGACTTCATCATTGCCGGTCGCAGGATGCCATTGTGGCTTTGCTCAATTTCTATTTTTGCCACCTGGTTTGGCAGCGGCACAATGATGGGTGCGGCGACCGCTGCATACGAAGGCAACACACTGCTGATGATCGGCGAACCGTTCGGCTCCGGATTGGCGTTGTTGCTTTCGGGACTGTTCTTCGCGAGGCTATATCGGCGCTCGAGGCGTCTCACCTGGCCGGAATTTTTCGAAGCTCGTTTCGGCAAGCTGGCCAGTGCCATCGGCTCTGTTGCGGACGCGACCGCACACATCATTTGGCTGGGCGGGGTTCTCTTCACTTTCGGAGTGCTTTTGGAATCGCTCGCGGGCGCGCCAATGGCCGTGGGTATATTTGGTGGGCTATTCGTCATCGTCCTCTATACGATGATCGGTGGAATGTGGGCCGTCGCGTTAACTGACTTTATACAGATGTTGGTGTTCGTCATCGGCATGTTTGTCTTGCTTTATTTCGTGTTGGACGACGCTGGTGGCTGGAGTGCCGTGGTCGCACAGTTGCCCGAACATTCTTTCCGGCCGATGCCGATCGAACACACCTTTGCCAATTGGATCGACCACATACATGTCTGGATGGCTCTGGGCGTCGCCGCAGTTGCCAGCTCTTCGATTATCCAACGTGCGTTGTCTGCACGAACGGAGGGTGTCGCACAAAACTCGTTTTACATTGCCGCTTTCGGATACCTGACTATCGGCCTGGTTCCGTTGATGCTTGGATTCGCCGCAACCATTACCCTGCCCGACCTCGACGATCCCAACGCGGTTCTCACCGACCTCGCCATCAAACACATGCACCCTGTATTCGTTGCGCTGTTTGTCGGGACAATTCTTTCGGCGATCATGAGCACATCCGACAGTATTCTACTTGGCGTTTCTTCGATCATAAGCACCAATTTGCTGCCGCTAGTAAAGAAGGATCCGAGCGAAAAATTACGCCTGCAGGTTGCTCGTTATGCCATTCCTGTTTGCGGACTGATTGCTACTTACATTGCCTTCAACGCAAACAGGGTCGTCGAAGTTCTAATCGAGTCGGCCGCGGTGCTACTGGCCGCTATCATCGTGCCGTTCATTCTTTGTTTCTGGTGGAAAAAGGCAAATCGTCTGGGTGCGCTCGCGGGCATGCTCGGCGGGCTCCTGGCGTGGATGGGCGCTTCAATCGCAGGATCGGAATTTCCGCCAGACCTCATCGGCTTCGGTGTCTCTTTCGTTGCGATGGTCATGGTCGTGCAGTTGACGCAGAAAATCGACCCACCGCGGCCGTTGACCGATATCGACGGCAATCCGGTCGATCTGATCGATCGCGTCGGCACGCTCGGGTTTAAGAAATAGCGCCCGCTATTCATGCCACGGAATCGATCACGGCCTGAACTGTGGACTTAGTCCGGTAGCGGCCGCGCCAGGTTGAATAATCCCCGCCAGCTTCGCATAGCTCAGGAAGACAAACACACGCTAATCCGTCCTGCCCTCAACTGGGGTTACCAATAGCGTGACGCGGTTCGCAATAGTCTAAAAAAGTGGTTTCTAACAAAAAGGCTGCTGTTCTCCTGTACTAGAGTCAAGGCGTGAAGTCTGTGTTTGAGTGTTTAGCGGCATGCTCTTTAGGAGTTGTGCTGTGTTTGAGTATTACCGGCTGTAGTGGAAGCGGAGGTGATTCGCCTACGTCCGCCCAACCCCCAGCCACCGACCCCCCACCCACTCAGCCCCCGGTCACTCAGCCTCCACCATCGAACAGCGCTCCAATGATGCTCGATGCTGCGCTCAATCGGCGAGGTACTAACTTCACTACTTCAGAAGTCACCGAAGAAAGCGTTGATGAACGGCCCCAACAGATTGAACTGATAACCAACAACCCGGATATCGAGTTACCAGAACTTGATCTGAATGACATTCAAATTTCCGCGGTTGCTACCAACCCCGATAATCCCAATGGTGAAACAGTGGTCACCATCACCTTCCGGGTAAGGGATAATATTTCGGGTTATAACATTGCCTCATTGAGATTGCGCGACCCACAAGGAATCGAGCATCCGTATTACGTTTATAACGACGCTACCTGGTCACTATTTCCGACTGATGATCCAACCGCCTGGCACACCTACACTCGAAGTATCGTTCTACCCGTGGGCTCCATTCCCGGCACTTGGGGACTGTCGGAAATGACCCTCTTCGACAGGGCGGGTAACTTCAATATGTATGACTTTACCGAGATCGTCCATTTTGATGTAGCCGAGTAAGGCTGGCAGCAACCGACCCAACCCTCACTTTCGATTCCCGCCACCGGCGAGGATGCGCTCGGTGTTCGTAGCTTCAGATCAAGGATCAAACCGAGTTGCTACCGCGCCTGGGCAGTCCGGCAGCGTCGTAGACGGCATCGATCACTCGCATCTGGTTGACCGCGTCTTGCGCGTCCGTCAGCATCGGCGCCTGGTTCAATACGGCATCGATGAACGCATCCAGCTGATAGTCGTAGGTTGGCCGCCGATCAAGTTGCTCGTGGGTGGTTTCGGTCGCTGTTTCCACTTGGATGTCGTGACCCATCTGTGGCACCAGTGGGTTGGTGACGGTCAAGGTACCGGCGCTGCCGCGGGCGATGAGTTCGGCGCGAAATTTTGTATCCACTGCCATGTCACCCGAACTGGTGCCGGTTACGCCGCTTGGAAACTCGTAAGACGCCGTCAGCGTGATGTCGACGTTGGGTGGTCCGACGATCGCTTCTGCCCGTGTGACCCGTGGTTCCTCACCCGTCAGGTGGCGCAACCAGGAAATGGGATAACACCCGATGTCCATGGTGACCCCGCCACCGAGTGAGTAGTCCATGCGGATGTTGTCCGGATCATTTACCGGGATATGAAAATAACCTTCCACATGTTCGAGCTTGCCGATGGTGCCGGAGCGGACGATCTCGATCGCACGTTTGAACACCGGATGATATCGATAGTGGAACGCATCCATCAGCACCAGATTATGGGTTTTGGCGACCGCCGCCATCTCCTCGGCTTCCGCGGCGTTCATGGCAAAAGACTTTTCACACAATACATGTTTGCCCGCTTCGAGCGCCTTGATCGTCCACAACTTGTGTAGCGATATCACCAGCGGGTTGTAGATCGCGTTCACATCCGGGTGGTCGATGACAGCCTGGTAGTCATCCAGGACAGCGCGGATGCCTTCATGTGCGGCAAAAGATTCGGCCCGCGTCTTCTGCCTTGCAGCGATAGCGTAGATGACCACCTGACGAGCGCTGTCAGCCGGATGAATCAAGGCGCGTTTGGTGATCTTGGCAACACCCAGGGTGCCGAAGCGAATGGGCGCGGCCATCAGGTCGAGTGATCGAATCGAGGTGGACGTTTCTCCATGAAGGCCCGAACCGCTTCTTTGTGATCAGCCGTCCGTGTGCATCGCACCATGCGATCGGCCTCCATGGCGAGGCAGGTTTTCAGATCCTGATCGATGGCGCGATTGAGGTTCTCCTTCATGTAACGAATTGCGGTGGCGGGACCGTTGGCCACCTGTCGAGCGAAGGCCTGGGTTTCGGTTTGCAGGTCTGCAAAAGCCACCACCTTGTTGGCGATGCCAAGCGTTTTGCATTCCTGCGCACCGACTCGGCGGCTCGAAAAGAACAGCTCCTTGGCGACCGCAGGTCCAACCAGTCGGGTGAGAAACCAGCTGGCGCCGTAATCGCCTGACAATCCGATGTTGGCAAAAGCGGTGGTGATGAATGCGCTGTCGGCCATGATGCGCATATCGCATGCCAGTGCGATCGAAAGCCCGGCTCCCGCAGCGGGGCCGGGAAGAGCGGCAATAGTGGGTTTGACGAGTTCGTGGAGGCGCAGAGACAGGCTTTCCTGTTTGTGTTGCAGCGTGCGAATGCCTTCTTCGAGGCTGGGCCGGGGTGTGTCTGATGTGGAGCGAGCGCCTCCCATACCAGAAATATCACCGCCTGCGCAGAACGCTTTGCCAGCGCCGGTGATGACAATACAACCCACGCGGGAGTCGGATTCGAGCACAAGCAATATCTCGCGCAGTGCGGGCGTGAGGTTGTCGCTGAGCGCGTTACGTTTTTCGGGACGGTTCAGCGTAACTGTTGCGACCCGATCATCGAGCGCGCATAGAAGTTCCTCGGTGCCTGTTTCGATGGTTTCCATTGCCAGGTTTCCTTGCTGGGTCTGATGTCGAACTCGAACGTCCCTGCATCCGCCTGCGGACTATACCCTGTCGCTATCGAGCGCGGCGAATGGGCATCAACCAGTTTCGAGTATGTGTGTAAACTGGCGAACCGTTCGATGACGGGTGTTGGCCACTCAGGAGTATGAGGGATGTTGATCTGGTTGGTTGCCGGGGCCGTGACGTTTGCGGATTTTGAGTTCCTGCAGGGAAACTGGTGCGGTAGTGCTTTGGGTGGACAAGTCATCGAACGCTGGGATGCACCTTTCGGCAATGCCATGACCGGCACCATGACGGTCGTGAAGGACGAAGCGGTGGCTTTTCACGAGTTTTTTGTGATCGTGCAAGAGGAGGGCCGCTGGCTGCTGAGATTGAAACACTTTCAGCCAGACATGGTTTCATGGGAAACACGTGAGGAAGTGGTGCAGTTTCCGTTGCAGGAAGTCGGACCGCATCGAATACGCTTCGAAGGCTTGAGTTTTGAACTCCTTGATGAAACAGCGGGCCCGGATAACCTCAAGGTTGAGGTGGACGGGGGAAAACTGGTTTTTGATTATCGACGATGTTAATTCAGCCATTTTTCTCACAAAAAAACGGCCGAGTCGTCAAACCCGGCCGATTTTCCGAATCGGGATACACGGTGTGTGTTCTCCCGTTCCTCCCCCACCCCGATAACAGCAGAATCATGCCGGGTTTGTCAATGTTGCTGGAGAGCTTGAATCCTTCGCCCGTGACCGCTCAGGGTACATTCTCCAGTAGTTTGAGGCATCCCACGGTAGTTTGAGAGCACCCACCCATGCCAGATCATTCGACAATCGCCCCGTTTCCCGGCAGCGCCATACCCCATGTCGGCACGTATCGGCGCGTACTCCCGGTCAGTCTCGAGCGCATGTATGAAAATACGCTGGATTGGGAGCATCTGCCTCATGTGCATGCCTCGAGCTTTGCGGACCTTCGCTGTGAAGACGCGGGACCCTGGGGTTGGCGTGCCTGGACCACCGATCAGGTTGGTCACGAAGCCCTGATTGAGCTGCGGTTGGACAAGAAATGCCGCCGCTGGATCACCCGAAACCTCGAAGGGCGCGGCAAGGGTGCGGAGATCTGGACTCACGTTTTTCCAATTTCGGAACAGCGAGTGGATATCGTGGTGGATTTTTTTGTACCGGACGTACCGGATGATGCGCGCGAAAAAGTAGGTCTCGTCTATGCGCGGTTGTACCAGACGCTGTACGACGAAGATGTTGCGATGATGGTCGAGCGACAACGCCAGCTGGACACGCGGGTCGGTGGCGGGAAGGTTGGCAGTCAATCGCAGCCGCGACGAATTTCGCTGGGTCGACGCGCGGACCTGCAGTTACCCTGTACGACGCAGGTAGGGGGGCGTGAATATGTGGTGGCGGAGGTGGGGGGACAACTTGTCGTATATCCTGCGGTCTGCCCTCACCAGTCTGGTCCGCTTGCGAAGGCCGAGCTCAAAAATGGAATCGTCATCTGCCCGTGGCATGGATATGGATTCGATGTGCGAACCGGTGACTGCGTCACGGGGCAGAGTTACAGCTTGAGCAACCTGCCACGGCTGGTCGAAGCGGGCGGTGAGTTGACCCTGGTTCGACTCTGAATTTGTGAGTTTGGATCAGTTTCCGGTGAAGGTCGGGGTTTTCTTGTTCAGATAGGCGTCGATGGCGATCTTGCGATCTTCGCTCCCCTGGATCAACAGATTCTGATCCGAGTCCATGTGCATGATTGCGTGATCGAGCGCGGAGACGATCTGGTTGACGCTGCGTTTGATCATCTGCGCCGCGACCGGCGGCTTACCCGCATAAGTTTCGGCCATCGATTGCGCTCGTTCGAGTAGCGCTGAACCTGGCACGAGCTCATCGAGGATTCCCCATTGCAGCAGCGTTTCGCCAACAACGCGCTCACCCCCAACGACCAGACGTTTAGCGCGTGCGGGTCCGGCAAGGTGAACGCACAGGGGCAGGCTTTTCCACATCAGATTCACGCCGATGTCGATTTCGGGGTATTGCATGAAACAGTCGGCTGAGCCGATCCGAAAATCCAGGGCCGTGGCTATGCAGGCACCGCCGCCCATGGCTGCTCCGTTCCAGGCTGCGATGGTGATCTGGTCCATGTTGTAGAGCGCGTCGATCGTGCGTTCGCCGATTCTCGCCCGGCGCCGACGCAGCGTCAGCGGCCCTTGATAGGCGTCCCCTGGATCGGTCAGGTCCGCGCCGGAAGAGAAGTGTTTGCCAGCGCCGGTGAAGATGACCACTCGGGTGTCCGGGTCTTCTCGAAAGGACAGCGCGGCGTCTTCGATCTCGAGGAGGTGCTCGAAATTCAGCGCGTTGGCCTTGTCTGGCCGGTTGAAAGTCACGGTCGCGATGTGACCCGCGCGGGTGAGGAGAATGTGTTCATAGGTCATCTTGATTATCCTGTAGCGCTCGAGAATATTCCTCAACCGCTGATGAAAACGGCTAATTGGATTCAACGCAATCGTTCAGTTGCGTTTATCGGTTCCGCAACGGCATTTTCCCTGCTGGGTGATCAGGTGCTTTACGCGGTTCTGCCGGTTTATTACCAATCCTTGCACCTCACGCCAATTCAGGTTGGCATTGTGCTGTCGGCAAACCGTTGGATCCGTTTGCTCACCAACGAACTGGCTCATCGAGTGGCGACGCCGGATCGTGAACGGCCCTTGTTCCTCGGAGCATTTGCCCTCGGTGCCATCACCACACTCGCGTACGCCCTGACCACCCACTTCTGGTTGTTGCTTGCCGCGCGCCTGGCGTGGGGGCTTGCCTGGTCGTTCATCCGTCACATAGGCGTTCAGAACGTCATGGTGGATATCGCTGGAAATCGCGTGGGACGCGCGATGGGACTGTATAACGGCTTTTCGCGGGCAGGGTCCGTCGTGGGTTTGCTGGGTGGTGCGGTACTCGTTGATCTGTTCGGCTTTTCCGCAGGGGTATTGATGTTAGCCGTCGTCAGCCTCGTGAGCTTGCCGTTGGCGGCTAAAGGCCTGCGCTCAGGGGATCGGGTTGGCCCTTCCGTCGTTGTCTCGGCCAGTGTTTTGCCAGGTGCGTTGTTGGTTCTCGGTTTTGTTCTGGGTGCGGTCGGCCCGGGGTTTGTCATGGGCACCCTCGGTGCCAGCATCGCGGGCTATGTGGGTACTGGTGGGTTGTTCAGCGCGGCGACCCTGACGGGTCTCCTGCTCGGTATCCGTTATCTGATGGATACCGCCGTTGCGCCCTGGCTTGGGGGCGCCACCGATCGCTGGGGCGTTCGTCGTGCCTCAGTGGTTTATCTCGGTGTTGGTGGCCTTGCCCTCGTGATGGCGTCGAGTACACCGCCTCTCGGGTTGTTCGTGCTGGCAATTATCCTGTTTTTCGTCTGTGGCACGGGTTTGCAGGCGGGCGTTGCGGGTACCGCGAGCCGCCATGGCTCCGCGGCTTTTGCTCGTTACCTGACGGCTTCGGATTTTGGCTCGGCGTGCGGTCCTCTCCTCGGTTGGTTGGTGGTTGCGTGGTTGACCGATCCCGGATTGTCTCTGGGTTTGGGTGGGATTCTCTATGTTCTGGCGATCCTCGCAGCCACCAAGCTCCGTGGCTGATCCGCCCGCTTAGGTTTTGCCTCACGCCCAAAAAAATACGGCAGGGTGAGAAATCCAAGATCTCCGACCCTGCCAGAAATAGTCTAGGAGGGGATGATACGGAGGAGTACCCGAGGAAGGGGAGGGGAGGGAATTTCGGGTACCCCTCGACGATCAAGATGCTATGTTACTTTAAGTAACACAAATTGCAACCGTAAGTAACGCAGCACCTTGTTGCAAAAACGCAACACCGTTATGATCCCTGAGTGGATTGGGATGACTTCAAATACTTCACCGCCGTTGCCCACTCGGGGTCGGTTCGCAAAGCCGCGGTGCTGCTCGGTGTGCATGCGTCCACCGTGACCCGCCGGTTGGATCAGTTCGAGCGCCACCTGGGGGTGAGATTGTTCACCCGCACCCGCAGCGGCCTGGTGATTACGCCTGAAGGGTCTGAAGTCATACAACAGGTCGACGAGGTGGCGGCCGAACTCGGTGCGATTCAACGACGTCTGCAATATCGCCATGCCGACATGGCAGGGCCAGTGAGAATCACGATTGCGGAGGTGTTTGTGGAAAATCTGCTGAGCCATGATTTTGCTGAGTTCAGCGCTCGTCATCCGGAATTGCGACTGGAGTTCATCCCGTCACATCAGCACCCGGATCTCGATAAACACGAGGTAGAAATTAGTGTCTGCGTAACGGACGACCCGCCGGATCATCTCATCGGACGCCGGCTGGGAAAGTTGTCGGCTACCGTGTATTGCAGCCATCGCTATCTGAGCGATCGAGATCCCTGGGTCAACCCTGAGGATTGCCGATGGATAGAAACTGATTCAGGTATGGATGCAACCCCGGGCCCGGCTGCGGATGAAGATATGAGTGTCGTCACGCAAGTGGGTCTTACCCCCCAAGCCTCATTGAAATCGCGGTATTTCGCGACGATGCCCGATGGCGCCCGCGTGCACGGCTTGATGTTGCAGCTTGTCGCCATCAGAGGTGATATGGGAATCGGGTCGTTACCCTGCGTGCTGGGCGATTCGGACCCTGAATTGGTTCGTCTGCCTGGTGTGGACGCGTTTGCAACGCAGCACGTGTGGATGTTCATCCACCCGGACCTCAGAAATCTTGTCCGCGTACAGGCGTTGATGGAGTTTCTGCAACAGACGTTCCGCGACCATCCGGGTCGTTTGCTGGGTGAAACATGAATTCGACCAACACCGATACGACATGAAGCAGAAAAACCCGACCTCCCACAGCTTTTACTCACAGCGGTTGCGACTGCACTACCTGGACTGGGGTAACGTCGCGGCACCGACCATGGTACTGGTGCACGGCGTGCAGGATCACTGCCGTACCTGGGACTGGTACGCGCGCGAGTTTCTCGACGACTATCACATCATCGCTCCGGATATGCGCGGGCACGGGGATTCCGAGTGGGCTCGCGGTTCGAGCTATCATCAGATCGACTATGTATACGATCTTGCGCAGCTTATCAGGCAGGCGCAGTTGGCCCCCACCATATTGGTCGCTCATTCCATGTGGGGAACCCTGGCGGCACTCTATGCGGGCGTTTATCCCGAGGCGGTGGCCGCACTTGTGATCATCGAGGGTGTGGGGTTGTGGCCGGGGAGGTTCGAGGGAGCGCCGGCCCATGAAAGGGTTCGACAGTGGATCGATAATAACCGCCATCTGGCCGGGCGCCAGCCGCGCCGCTACTCGAAGCTCGAAGAGGCATACGAGAGGATGCACCAGGCAAATGCTCACTTGTCTCAGGAACAAGCTCGGCACCTGACCATTCACGGCAGCCATCAGAACGAAGATGGTAGCTACAGTTGGAAGTATGACAACTATACCCACGCGTATGCGGCCTATGGCATTCCGGAAGAAGAGGTTGTCGCCTTGTGGGAGCGCGTCACCTGCCCGGTGCTTATCATTAACGCGAGTGAAGGTTTTCCTCATCGAATTGGCCAGAATGGCACCGTGCGACATTTCGCCAACGTCCGGCTCGTGGATATCTCTGAAGCCGGGCACTGGGCTCACCACGATCGGCTCGACGAGGTGGTGAGGCTGTCGGTCGAGTTGCTGGCGGACCTGCATACTCCGTAGTGCTCTGTCCCCCCTCAAATTCAGGATCAATGGCCCGGAAACAGGTTCGGAACCAACCGTCGACGCATTGACGAAGTGCAACGCCGTGCGGGGCGTTCCAGGGCACCCGCCCGGCGAGTCCACAAGCCCGACTACCTGCGTCGTTGCCGTGCGCGACCCCAGGGCATCGCGTCTCGACGATGGCGGGCCGCGGTTTCAATGATCCTGGAGGTTGAGGATGGACAGCGCACGAGCAGCGCTTGCGCACGCATGTGTCTGCAGTCAGACTGACGACAGCTCGTGGGGAAGCTAGCTGAAGGATGGATATGGAGCGGCAATGCTTGGTGCGCCGGTAAGGCTTCGCTGCGAGTACCTCACCAATCCTCTTGGCATTGACGAACTTCGGCCCAGACTTTCCTGGTGGGTGAACGATGAGCGTCCCGCCGAAATTCAATCTGCCTACCATGTTCTTGCGAGCAGCGATCCCGACAAGTTGCGAGCCAATGAAGCCGATCTCTGGGATAGCGACAAGATCGAGAGCGGCCAGGTGCACGGCATCGAATATGCCGGGTCACCGCTCGAGTCCGGCAGATCGGTCTGGTGGAAGGTACGCACTTTCGATAGTGATGGATTGCCGAGCCCCTGGAGCGATGCAGCGTCGTTCGAAACAGGATTGATCCACGACGCAGACTGGCGTGCTCGGTGGGTGGGTGCGCCACTCATGGGCAGCCGCGCGAGCGGCGCGCCGGTACCGTTGTTGCGCCGAACGTTTGAAGTTCGAACGGACATTCACAAGGCACGGTTGTACATAACCGCACTCGGTGTCTATGTCGCCGAGATCAACGGTCAGCGGGTATCACAGGACACCCTTGCCCCTGGCTGGTGCGACTACAAGAAGCGCGTCTACTACCAGACCTACGATGTAACCTCGCTGCTGGTTGTGGGTGACAATGTGTTGGGGGCGATCGTCGGTGACGGTTGGTATTGTGGTTCACTTGCTCATGCCGACCGTGAGAATTATGGCAACCAGCCATTACTGATCGCTCAACTCCACGTCACCACCAAATCCGGTAACAGGTTCGTTATTGGCACCGATCACCAGTGGAAGTGGCAGCGTTCCTGGATACTGCACTCGGATTTACAACAGGGTGAAAGTGTTGACGGTCGGCAATACGTGCCGGGTTGGAGCACGCCGGAATATGCAGACAAAGGCTGGCACCGGGTTACCGTCATTGATCCGCCGTCGCTGCAACTGGTGGCCAGTATGAGTCCTCCCATAAGGCCCGTTCGAAAACTGCAGCCGCTGACGGATCCACTACACCGCGTCGCGTCGTTGGGGAACGAGCGGCTGATATACGATTTCGGGCAGAATCTGCTCGGAAGAGTAAGCGTCTCGTTGTCGTGTCCCGGTGGAAGCCATATCAAGTTGCGTTATGCACAGAACATCACCGATAAGGGGGAGTTGGCTCCACCGTTTGATGCCGGAGTCGACAACTACACCGTTCGGGGCGACGAAAACGAAGAGCTATTTGAGCCGGAGTTCACGCTCCACGGGTTTCGCTATCTGGAGATATCCGGAGAATTCAACAGGGTTGGAATCCTGAAAGTGGAGGCGATAGCGGTTGCGACAGCGCTCGAGAGCACCGGTGAATTTCGGTGTGATCATCCGTTGCTGAACAAGCTGCAGAACAACATTGAGTGGACTCAGCGCTCGAGTTTTGTCGGCGTCCCTCTGGCCGGCATCGCAAGCGATGAGCGGTTTGCACAAACCGGGCCCGCCCAGACCTTCCTCCCGGCGGCTGCTTTCAACATGGATATCAGCGCGTTTATCGGCAAGTGGTTACGCGATCTGGAAGATGCGCAGCTCGAAGGCGGAGGTTTTCCACCTGCTGTTCCTGCATTGCCGCGCACGCCGATGCTTGCCGGTGACGGCGGTGCGGGTTGGTCGGACGCCATCATTCACGGCGTTTGGAATCTCTATCGAACGTTCGGCGATCGGCGCGCCCTGGAACGGCACTATCCGGTCATCGTCGACTTCATTCGCGGATTGCAGGACCGCCACCCGGATCTGATTCGACAGCCTTCGGGCAACCCCCTCGCTCGACTGTGTGACGATTCGGCAGAAGATCTGCTGGCGACCGCCGTATTCTATGCGAGTACGAAACGGACGGCTCGCATTGCCGGTGTGCTCGGCAAGTTGAGTGATCTGGAAGCCTTTGATGAGCTTGCCGGGAAAATTCGCTCCGCATTCCGTAAGCGGTTCGTGACCCATGATGGGCGCCTGGTGGGCGACACCCAGACGGGGTACGTACTGGCTTTATGTCATGGGCTCGTCGAGGGTGATGAGCGGAAACTGGCTTTGGACATGCTCGTGCACAGGATTCGCAGTGATGGGTACCATCAGTCCACCGATCCAGTGGTTGCACCGTTCCTGTTGGATGTACTGACGCGTGAAGGCCGAATGGATCTCGCTTATCAGCTCGTCTTGCAGACGAGTTCGCCAAGCTGGTTGCACCCGGTCATGGATGGCGCAACTCTCTTATATGGTGATCGGGGCGATGAACCCAACTGCGGAATTGCGGCGGGTGCGATGACCGAGTGGTTGTACACCACGATGGCTGGCATCGATTTGCACACCGATCTAGCAGTCGATACCAACGCTTATCGCAAAGTACGGATTCATCCGCGCCCTCCTATCGGGGTTGGTTTTGCGGAAGGCCCTTCCATTTGCTCCACTGAGGCATCTTTCGATAGCGTCAACGGCCGGTTCGAGGTTCGCTGGAGTATCGATACAGAAAATTTCGAGCTTCAGGTGGTGATACCGTGTAACGCCAGCGCCCAAGTCATCATGCCTGATGGGGTCGAGCATGAAGTTGTCGCAGGAAGCCATCGATTCATGATGGTTTTGGGCGATGCGGGTGACGGCATCCCGGTACTGAGAGAAGTTTCAGGCGGTTAAGGGTTAGGCAGTGGACGGCATTCACGATCTCGGTGGCAAACAGGGTTTCGGGCGCGGGTTGCGCGAAGATAACGAGCCGGTGTTCCACGGTCGTTGGGAAGCAAAGGTGTTTGCGCTGGTGCGTGCCACAGGTTCGGCTGGTGCGCTCATGAATACCGATCAATTGCGCCACGCCATAGAGCGTATTGATCCTGTTGGCTATTTGAGTCACGGCTATTATGGGCGCTGGCTCGGGGGAGTGGAAAACCTGCTTGTCGAGGCGGGTGTGTTGAGTCAGAAAGAGATCGCCACGAGAGCACTCGAGCTTGGCGCCGACCCAACCTGGCCAGTGGCAGCACGACCGGTTGCACAACCCGATGTGGTTGGCTACGAGAGCGAAGCGTCCGACTCGATCCGTCCGCTTGATACGAAACCCGTCTTTCGGGTCGGTGATTTGGTGCAGGCTCGCGGGGTAAGCACGACTGGACACACTCGCTTACCCGCATACATCCGAGGCCGCAAAGGTTCGATCACGGCCGGGCACAATGGCTGGGTATTGCCAGACAGCCATGCCCACGGTCGGGGAGAGGACCCGGAACATCTGTATACGGTGGCGTTTACAGGATTGGGGCTGTGGGGAGGGGACGCGGAGCCAGGGACTG
>JACZXA010000182.1 GCA_022571865.1 Pseudomonadota bacterium | reverse complement strand
AACCTGCGGCTCATCCTCAATCACTTGAGGATTTGCTACCGCCGGATCGAGTCGATGTTCATCCGAAGCTCGTTGCCCATATCTCCATGAATCCCACAAAATCGACTTTTTCAGGGCCGACTAGCTAATGACATTTCTGCTTGATCTTGCGATCGACCTGCTTCGGGTCTTCGATGATTGCGTAGAAACCGTCGAGATATCTTGTTGCCTTGTTGCTCATTCGCTTTGTCAGCCCCATGTTCTCAGAAATGGGCTGGTCACTGAAAAGCTCGTAGATGGCTCCTTTTGCCGTCTGGAAACGGTTCGATGTCGTGGCAAAGGACGCTGCTGAGCGGCAGAACCCGCGAAACAACCGCTGGGTGACCGAGTTCAGGCGCAACGCCTCGACAGGCACGGCATACGGTGGATTCACCAGACCCGTAGAATCGAAATCGTAAGGAATCGGCTGGAACTGTCCTTTGTGCTCGAATAACACCACGTTGTGACAACAGACATCGCCCTGGGGGCCTTGCATGAAGGAGAAATCCGTATTGCCGATCAGGAGCTGAAACAACTCGATGAGGCTCGTGTAAGCCGGTTCGAGTTGTCCGCTGACAACCGACACCGGTTCTGCCAGCTTGCGATCGATTCGCTTGGCCAAGCGATCTTTGTGCTCTATGAAAAACCCGTTGAAGGTGCCGAGATCCTTGTCGCCGTCGAGGTAGTGCACCTTCAGCAATCGGACTTTGAAGCTGTTGTCCGTTAGCAGGTTGAGGGTTTTGTAAACCAGGTACTCGAGCAACAGATACTGTTGGTAACGTGAGGATGGCTTGCAATGGGTGACTAGTTTCAGCTTGTCTTGATGGGCAAAAAGTGAGTGCGCAACTTCCTTCTTTTTTACATTCACTCTGATCGGTGGAAACCGGCAGGCGTCTTTGTGGCGGCGCGATTTGCCTCGTGCTCGAATTCCGATGTCGATCCGGATTTCGTTGCCGTCTTTGTCGGTGTATCCGAGCGTGCCAGGACGGTCCTCTGGTTCTTGAGCGCGGTCGCGGGTGATCGCGCGAATCGGAGCGTTCAGTGTTATTTCCAGGACGGCGTCGTCGGCGAACAGCGGATCGGCTGCCGTAGCGGGGCTGGCGGCCAATGCCAATAGCAGCGCGGCTGACCACAGGGGTCTGCACCGCTCTGTGCCGGCTTGTGTTGGCGGTTTGTGTTGTAAATGGTTCATGTGGATACTCGTTGCCTGTGCGCTTTTAGATATTTAGGCTCAATGTGCACGGGATCTGTTGTCAATTCAATGTGAAACATTTGAACCATCGACGAGGAAAAAAGGAGAAAGATGCCGCTCAACAGCACCATAGTGGGACAACGAAGCAAGTCGTTTACCCATGATGTAGACGCTCGTTGGATCATGGCGTACGCAGCCTCCCTGGGTGATACCCAGACCGCCTACTTCGACACCCAGAGCGGAACCGTCATTGCCCATCCGCTTTTTCCGGTGTGCCTCGAATGGCCGGTGATTCTCGATTGTGCAACGGTTCCCGGAAGCGAAACCGTCACACCTGATGAGCGGGCGCGCAGCGTGCACGCTGCCCATGATCTGCACATCGTCAGACCAATACGAGCGGGTGAGAAGTTGACGACCCAGGCCACGATTATCGGCATCAACCAGATCAGACCGGGTGCTGCGCAGACGCTGCGACTGGATACCACGGACGAGGCGGGCGAACTGGTATGTCGAACTTATCAGCTGAGCATCAGCCGTGGCGTGGATGTGCTGGGCGAAGTCCACACCTCGGAGACAACCCCTGAACCGCCACGATTCGAGAGCGTCGAGGAAGACAATGCCTGTCGCATTCAGATCCCGGTCGCTGCAGGGATCGCGCACACCTACACCGAATGTGCACGCATCTGGAATCCGATCCACACGGACCGGCAGATTGCGCTGGCAGCTGGACTGCCAGACATCATTCTGCATGGTACGGCAACGCTTGCGCTTGCGGTTTCAAGGCTCGTCGATGAGGTGGTGGGAAGCCCTGAGCGGGTACGTCGAATCGGTGGGCGTTTTTCTGCCATGGTGCTGATGCCTTCGGTCTTGACGCTGGTCATTCAAGCTCGACAACCTGGAATGGTAGGGTTCTGTGTACTTAACAACGACGGGCAGACGGCGTTCAGCAATGGATTCTTATGCTTCGATTGAGCTCGAATATCACTTAATCGGGTGTATGGGTCAATGTAGTGCGGTCTCGCCTTTTCGTGGATTGCACCCTATGCTTGTTCGATGACGAAACACCGTTTTACCCCCCGTTCCATGATCGAAGCTCTAGTCGGCATGCCGACGGTTTCCAGGGATTCGAACCTCGAGCTGGTTAATTTCGTACGCGATTATCTGGCCGACTACGGTGTGGAATCCACCTTGGTCGAGAACGAAGATGGTTCAAAAGCGAACCTATACGCGTCTGTTGGTCCGGCGGAAGAAGGTGGTGTCGTGCTTTCAGGCCACACGGACGTCGTGCCGATCGACGATCAAGACTGGAACACCGATCCGTTTGAGGTATCAGAGGCTGATGGCCGACTGTACGGTCGCGGTACGGCCGATATGAAATCGTTTATCGCCATCGGGTTGGCGCTGGTTCCGGAAATGCACAAGCTCAAGTTTCCTGTACATTTTGCTCTTTCCTACGACGAAGAGGTGGGCTGCCTGGGTGCGCCGCGATTGATTGAGGCAATGGCCGTCAATGTACCAACTCCAAAGGCGGTCATCGTCGGCGAACCCACGAGCATGGGGGTGGTGACTGCACATAAAAGTATTTTTCACTTCGACACCCATATTGTGGGTAAAGAAGCTCATTCCAGCCAGCAACAACGGGGTGTGGGTGCGGTGATGGTGGCTGGGAGGCTGATTCACTGGTTGGCGGAGAGACAGGCGATCAATGCCAGGGTTGCGGAGTGTTCCGACGAGCCCTCGCTTTTTGATCCTGCATACTCGAGCCTTCACTGCGGCGTGATTCACGGAGGTACCGCACACAATATTACTGCTCGCCACTGCTCATTTGTTACCGACATTCGCACCCTACCCGGCGAAGACCCCATGGACTACTTTCGTGAATTCGAATGTCACGCGCGCGAACAAATCGAACCGGCCATGCATGCAATCTGTTCGGACACGAGCATCTCGTTTGACATAACTGCCAACGTACCCGGCTTTCAGTGCGATGAGAATGAAGAAGCAGTTGTTTTAGCGAAACAACTTACCGGCCAGAATTCCACCACGGCAGTACCGTACGGAGCAGAAGCCGGTCAGTTCAATCAGGCAGGCTATTCGGTGGTGATGTGCGGCCCGGGAAGTATCGATCAGGCTCATCAGCCGAACGAGTTCATCAGCCTGGCCCAGGTGGAGGCGGGCATTCAGTTCGTGCGCAACCTCATCATTCACCTGTCGTAGCCTGTTCAAAAACCGACGGTAATATCTGAATCTCCGCAACGCCCAGTTGCATCGAAACAACGCCACGCGCATCCGTCGAACTCCATTTTAAGAACCCCTCACCCCAGCCGATTGCCCAACCTCCCAATAGACGTTGCGCTGCCGCCTGCTGGGTGGATTTTCGATCTCCAGTGCCCGGTGGCAGTGTGGCCAGTTATCGTGTCTTCGTAGACGGCATTTTTTGTAGAGATGGCGTGCGATCGGCTCTGGATCAACTTTCTTCCTTAGGTGAGGTTGGTGTTGCGCTGTCAGTTTCTGGTAACGGCGCGCCCGGTGGGTGCCAGAGTAGTTTGCGTTGCAAATGCCGAGCGGTCCCGCAAGAGTTGATAGAGAACGCCGTTTGCCAGGCCCACACAGAGACGAACAACTCAGCCAGGGGGGAATTGGTGAAGTTATTTTCGCAGCAGGGCGCTAGCCCGGATATTGCACGAGTACGGCGCATATGATGTTTAACATTTTGAAATTATTAGAAATTTTCTATATTTCGAATATGTTCGAAATGTCAGCGAGGCGCCTCCGCAGTTTTTGGCTGGATCTCGCGGCCGCCAAGACGCCATGTTCTCTCAACCGTAGCTACGGCTACGCTTTCGGTCACGAGCCGTCATGACGACCACGATCTCTCACCCACAAACCTGCGTCCTCGTGCAATATCCGGGCTAGACTAGTTCGATAATAAGAAGGGAAGTCACGATGCGTATTTCGATATTGACCTGTTTGTTGCTATCACTTCCGTCGGTTGTTTCGTCGACCGTATTGGATCCGCTTGAAATCGAACATTTTTTCGACGCGTCGTTCGAGATCCAGAAGTACAACCAACGGCTTGCCGGAAGTGTTGTTGCTGTCGTGGCCGATGGCAAGGTGCTATTCAAAAAAGGCTATGGTTACGCCGATATCGAAAACCGAGTCGAGGTCGATCCTGATCGGACGCTATTCAGGATCGCATCGATCAGTAAGACGTTCGTGTGGACGGCGGTCATGCAACTGGTGGATACCACAAAGCTGGATCTGGATACAAACGTAAACGAGTACTTGGATTTCGAGATTCCGGCGACTTATCCCGAACCGATTACGCTCAAAAACCTGATGACCCACACACCTGGTTTTGAGGATGCCGGTACTGGAAGGTTTGGGGCGACGATCGACGATTACGTGCCGTTGGCACAATACCTCCCGGAACACATTCCGGCGCGAGTTCGCCCCCCTGGGGTACTCATGTCCTATTCAAACTATGGCACGGCGTTGGCGGGATATATTGTCCAACGAGTCAGTGGGATGCCATGGGAGGACTACGTCGAGGAGAACATTCTTGCCGTGCTGGAGATGAATAGTACGAACGTAAGAACTCCCATGAGCGATGAACTCGCGTCACGTCTGGCGAAAGGTTACAAATTTAGGGGTGGTGCATTTGCTGCCGAGCCCTACTGGTATGCCTTCGAAGCTCCTGCGGGTGTCGTCAGCAGCACGGCCGGTGATATGGCTCGCTATATGGTTGCGCACCTTCAGCTGGGTGGCTCAGGCGAAAAGAGAATCCTCACCGAAGAAGCTGCTCGCAAAATGCAGAGTGTCGCCTTTCGTCATCATCCCCGGGTGGATCCGATGTTGCACGGCTTTTTCGAGACGACGCGAAGCGGGGTGCGAACGATCGGGCATGGCGGCGATGTCAATCAGTTCCACAGCCTCATGCAACTTGCCCCGGAACACGATCTTGGTATTTTCATCGCATTCAATTCAGATCCCGGTTCGGCGTCCCGCAGCCATCTGATGAACGCTTTTTTCGATCGGTTTTTCCCGCAGCCGAGGCCGGAGCCCATCGAAACGCCTGAGGCGTTGCATGCCAGTCTCACCGATTACGCGGGAGAATATGCGGACTTGCGACGGAACTATTCCACCTTCGAAAAAATGGCGGTGCTCGTATCCGCCGTTGAAGTAACCGATGTTGACGGCGAACTGCTTATTAGCGGTGGTGGTGGCGCCAGCCGTTGGATCATGGTGGAGGCCGATGTATTTCGCGGGAAATATTCCAACACTCGAATAGCGTTTGGTCGAGATGACTCGGGGCGAGTAAGGAACTTGTTCAGTGGCAGCAGTGTCTTGGGCAGGCTCGATTTCATCGATGCGCCTTCGACTCATCGTGTGCTCCTTGGGCTGGTCGCTTTGCTGTCTGCTTGTACTTTGCTGGGGTACGGTTATCGGGCGATTTTTCGCGGTCGCGATACCCGCTTGAATCCTGCCCATGTGATTGTGGCATGGTCGACGGCGGCATTAATATTGTGGCAGTTCTGGGGGCTTGTCACGGGTTTGAACGATAACGACGCATTTGTGTTCGGCGTTCCTGATTACGTGCAGAGATTGTTGAACTTTGCCTGGGTCATTGCGGGTTTATCTGTTTTGGTTGCCTTGTTTTCCGTGCAGCAGTGGTTATCCAGCTATGGAACACTCGCCAGCCGTTCGCGCTATGGGCTGTTTGGGGTGGCGGGATTGATAAATCTCTGGTCCATGATCTATTGGAACCAGTTGGCATATTTGCTCAGCTGACTTTTTTATTCGATCCGGCAGCTTGGCGGATTCCCGTGGGCGGCGGCGTAAGCTTCACTGGCCCGCCAGACCCGCATCAGGTTACCTCCGAGTATTTTCTCGATATCCTGTTCGCTGTAATTGCGAGAAAGGAGACCGGCTACCAGGTTGGGATAAGCGCTCACATCCTTGAGCCCTTCCGGTAACGTATTACCAACGCCATCGTAGTCCGAGCCAAGACCGACGTGATTGATACCCGCGATGTCGACGACACGATCGATGTGATTCAGCACATCGTCGATGTTGGGAAACGGATAGGCGTTTTCTCTACCATAGTTTTCGAAAAACTCCCGTAACGCGGGGTCGTCTTCCGGCAGATGTTGGGCGTCGCGATAGGCAGCCGCCGCTTGTTGGCGTACAACACCGTAGGCACGGGCGGCCGCCGTAAGAAAACTGCCACCAAACGCGATTTGGATCACGCCGTCGTTCCCACCGAGTGCCTTGACCATCTCGTCGCTCAGGTTGCGCTGAAAGCCCGGAGTGAAATGCCTGAGAGAGGAATGGGTTGCAACCACCGGTACCTGGGTCAATTCCAGAACCTGCCAGAAAGCTTTGTCCGAAACATGTGACACATCGACCATCACACCCCGGTCGTTCATTTCGGCCACCAACGATTTCCCGAACGGGGATAAGCCTTGCCAGGGCTCGTTTTCATCGTATGACGAATCTGATATGTGATTGGACTTGGAATGCGTCAAGGTGATGTAGCGAATGCCGCGCAAACGGAAATGTTCGAGCAACTCGAAACTACCGGCGATCGGCCCGCCGTTTTCCATACCCATGGGAAAGGCGATTTTGCCTTGCTCTTTGATCGCTGAAATGTCCGTGGTACAGGTTGCTACGGCGAACTTGTCAGGAGCGGAGGCCGCGATTGATTCCACCGAGTCGATGAGCTTGTTTGCAAGCTTGGTCGCTCCGCCCGCTTCGTCTACGGACGCTGGTATGTAAATCGACATGAACAACGCATCCAGTCCGCCTGCCAATGCGCGGGGGTAGTCAAAATTACCCTCCGCTGTGGTCTGGCTTACGTCGACATAGTTGCGCTCCAACCGGTAGGGCACATCAATATGGGTGTCGACGATCAGATATTGTTTGGACAACGCGACGGCTCGGGAATCGGCTGGTAATTGTTTCGTCAGCCCGGCCTGCGCCGCTGATTCTGAACCTGGGGGAGGGGGCGGCGAACCTTCTCCTGAACAGGCGCTTAGGAAAAACGAAACCACCAGAAAAATCGTACCGTGTTTCATCTATTCAGCCACTCTTACTATACGTTTACCTGCATTGCCGCCGGCCAACAGATCTACCAACGCGCGAGGCGCCGACTCCAGCCCCTCGTAGGCGTCTTGCCAGGGTTTGAGCTCGCCATTTGCCAACCAGCCTTTGATCGTGCTGCGCGCAGCTTCGTATTGGTTCAGGTAGTCAAAAACCAGGAAGCCCTGCATGGTGAGTCTCTTGTTGATGAGCAGGCCGGGTATCCCCTTGGGGCCGGATGCGGGGTTGCTGGTGTCGTACTGAGAAACCACACCGCAACAGACGATGCGCCCGTTCTGGTTCATACGGAACAACGCGCTGCCTAAGATTTCACCGCCCGTGTTGTCGAAGTAGATATCGATTCCGTTCGGACATGCATCCTTCAGAGCTTGACGAAAGTTTCCTTCTCGATAGTTAACCGCGGCATCGAATCCGAGTTCCGTTACCAGGCGATGGCACTTTTCGTCAGATCCGGCAACACCAATGGCATGACAGTCCCTGGTGCGTGCCATCTGACCGACCAGATGACCAACCGCACCTGCCGCGGCAGAAACAACCACGGTTTCTCCTGGATTGGGTTGTCCTATGTTGAATAGACCAAAATAGGCAGTGAGCCCGGTACCGCCGAGTACGCCGAGATAACGCACGGGGTCTCCATCCGACGGGATCAAGGACGCGGTTTGTTGGGTTTGCACGGAGTAGTCCTGCCAGCCTGCGGGGCAGGTGACCAGATCACCCGGCTGAAAGCCTGCAAGCTTTGAATCCTCGATTCGTGCTAGCGCTGTGCCATTCATGACGACGCCGGTGCGTGGTGCCCCGGCATAACTGGCGCTGCCTTGAAGACCTGCGCGAGACCCGGCGTCGATGGAAATGGCTAAAGTGCGGCACAGAATCTCGCCGGAACCAGCGAGCGGAATCGACTCGGTAACCAGGTTGTAATTTGAGGTCTCGAGTGCACCTTCTGGCAGAGAATCGATGAGGATTCGTCGGTTTTCGGTCATGTTCCTTGATCGCGTCGATTATACTTTCGCCGGTGCCTTGTTACCGGCACCGCGGTAATAGCGTACTCCCGTTATGTGAGCTATGTTCACATGAGGGTCGGTGGGTGACAAGCCAAAGGCCTTGGCGCAGACTGCCGAAGGGGCGTGACCCGCTAACGTCCCGGTTGCCTCACCCCCGCTATCGGATAAATAGCACGAGGAGATGTTGATGACTGTAATCAAGCAGGAAGATCTGATTCAGAGCGTTGCAGATGCGCTGCAGTTCATCTCCTATTACCACCCGGTCGATTTCATCCGAGCCATGCGTGAAGCATACGAACGCGAGGAGTCGCCGGCAGCCAAAGCCGCGCTCACCCAGGTACTCGTGAATTCGCGGATGTGCGCACTCGGAAAGCGACCCATTTGTCAGGACACCGGGATCATCATCGTGTTTCTCGATGTTGGGATGGAAATCAGTTGGCAGGGTGACTTGAGCGTCGATGAGATGGTCAACGAAGGCGTTCGACGTGCCTTTCTGTATCCCGACAACCTTTTGCGGGGGTCGGTGCTCGAAGACCCCGATGGCGAGCGCAGGAACACCAACGACAACACGCCCGCGGTGATTCACTATCGAATCGTGCCGGGCAACAGCCTCAGCGTCGAGGTTGCCGCGAAGGGTGGTGGCAGCGAAGCCAAGGCCAAGTTTGTGATGCTCAATCCCTCCGATTCTGTAGTCGACTGGATTCTCGAGGTGGTACCGACCATGGGTGCGGGATGGTGCCCGCCCGGTATTCTCGGTGTGGGTATTGGCGGCACACCGGAGAAAGCGATGCTGATGGCGAAAGAATCCTTGATGGAGCCCATCGACATTCAAGCGCTCAAAGATCGCGGCCCCGACAATCGCCAGGAGGCGCTGAGGTTAGAGCTGTTTGAGAAAATCCATTCGCTTGGCATCGGCGCACAAGGCATG
>JACZXA010000015.1 GCA_022571865.1 Pseudomonadota bacterium | reverse complement strand
ATGCCCATTCGTTTTTGCAAGGACGCTACTTCTTCTTCTGCGATTGGTGTTGGAGTTGTCCCTGTTCCAATAAAACCAGTAACATTCGGGGTATTGCGAACCACATACCAAGAGTCATCAGTTACGAGCATTTCTACCATTACATATCCTGGATAGATTTTCTCGGTGACCGTAGAGCGCTTTCCATTCTTAATCTTAATTTTAGTTTCGGTCGGCACAATCACATCAAAAATTTTATCACCCATATCAAGTGATTCAATTCGCTGCTTTAAGTTGCGCGCTACATTTTCCTCGTATCCAGAGTAAGTATGCAGCACATACCATCGCTTGCCAAGATTAGAAGTTTGCTTTGGCATATTAAATAGCTAGCAAAAACTCTAACAGATTATTAAGGCCATAGTCAGCGGCACCCAAAAATGCAGCAATAACAACACTTAAGCCATTATCCTTGAATAGCTTAGTGACTTTAGCAATGCTTGTTGTTTTTCCGCTGCCATTAATCCCCACAAAACAAATAACGTAAGGTTTTTTTGATTTTGCTAATTCAACAAGATCCTTTTCTGGAACTACAAAAAGCCCATCAATAGAACTTTTTAAGGAATTAAGTATGTCGAGCAGATTTCCGTTGATGTGGATTAGCGGTCAACTCGAAGAAATACTCATTAATTCATTAAGTCAATGACCGCATTGGGGGCACAAAACAACTGGACAAGGACGGATATGGCGCGCCCCGCAGGACTCGAACCTGCAACCCTCGGGTTCGAAGCCCGATGCTCTATCCAATTGAGCCAGGAGCGCGCAGAACGGGCAGTTTAAGCCAGCAGATTCGACGAAGCTATGCCAGCTTGTGCCCAGCCCGCGTTATGACCGTAGCAGTTTTCCCGGAGCCGCACCCGAATGCTCGTTGTCAGAAAGCAGAATTTCGCCGTTTACGACCGTGTGCTTGATGCCGACGGCCGTCTGTTTCAACCGCTTCCCACCCGCGGGTAGATCCTGCACAACCTCCGGCATCCGCGCGCCGACAGTTTCCGGGTCGAATATGACCAGGTCAGCCGCCATACCTCGGCGGATGAGCCCTCGATCATGTAAACCCCACAGGGTTGCCGTGTTGTAGGTAATCTGGCGAACCGCTTCTTCGAGGGTCATTGCTTCTTTCTCGCGCACCCAATAACTCAACAGATGAGTCTGCAACGAACTGTCCATTATCTGTGAGACATGGGCGCCGGAATCGGAGAAGGTCACCACCGAGCGGGGGTGTTTCATCATCTCCAACACATGATCTTGATCTTCGTTTGCGATCGGCTGGCGGAAAAAGATCTCGAAGTCATGCTCGAGTGACAGATCAATCATGAGTTCCACGGGGTGTACGCCGCGCTGAGCCGCCATTTCCGTCATGCTCATCTGATCGGGATCCATGTTCGACATGGGGAACACCCAATCCCAGTTCGGCGGTCTTGCTTCTGCACCCACCGCACGGGGACCCGTGTACTCCCGGCTCGCGACGGCAACGAGCTTGGCTTTGAATTCCGGGTCAGCCAGCTTCGCTTTCTGCTCTTCGAGTGGCAGTACCCGCAGATCTCTCCACACGTCCCAGTTATCGAACGGCGTATGAGCTTTGAAAGAGAGCAGCACGTTCAGTGCACGACTATGCACCTGAGCAATCATCCTCCCACCCGCGGCCGCGGTCTCGTCGAGCAGGTCAAAATAGGGACGCCACAAGTCAGGCGCGACGCGGGTGCTGAACATGCCCCAGGTCTGGGTAACCCCTGACTCAACCGCTAGATCCTTCAAGCGGCCGAAATAATCACGAATCCGTTCCGGTTTGCGCCCGGGTGTTTCTCCAGCCAACTCGAATATCCCTTTACCGGTTTCGCCCACCGCGTTGACAATCGCACGCACCTCTTCCCATTCTGCTATGCGACTTGCAACTGGACGACCGTCTGTGGTGAGGTGATTGCGAGTGCGTGAGGTCGAAAACCCGACAGCTCCAGCAATCACCGCCTGTTGCACTTCGGCACACATCTTCTTGAGGTCGTCGTCGGTTGCGGGGTCGGTAAATGCCCGCTCCCCCATCACATAGGTGCGCAGGGCCGAGTGACCGATATATCCGGCGTAGTTGATACCCTTTGGCAACGCATCCACCGCGTCGAGAAACTCCGGGAACGTTTCCCAACTCCAATCGATACCGGCAAGCATGGCTTCGCGGGAAATGTCTTCCGCCCTTTCCAGATTGCGGAATACGAGATCGGCTTCGGATTCCCGGCAGGGTGCCAGGGTAAAACCACAGTTACCCATCACCACACTCGTTACCCCATGATAACAAGAGCACGAACCGATCGGATCCCAGAACACCTGGGCATCCATATGGGTATGTCCATCCACGAACCCGGGAGATACCACATGACCTTCAGCGTCGATCACAGACGACGCTTTTTCGTTGATTCGGCCAATGGCGGCAATTCGGCCATCCTTGACCGCAACGTCGGCCCGATAGCGTGCGCCGCCTGAACCGTCGATTACCGTGCCATTTTTGACCAGCAGATCGTATGTCATGGTGTTTCTCCCTCAGGGATTGAGTTTAACATCGAACGAACACGTTTTTGCTTCGATCCTTTTTCACCCGGTCTGCTTCGAAAACCTGGCCGTTCATGACGATGTAGACACCAGCCGCGAGCGTCTGAACAGCGGCAAATGCCATGCCCACATTAAAGGTGGCATCGGTCTGTGCGAAACGAGCGGGGGCGAGAGAGCCGGTGAGCACGATGGTTTTGCCTTCAAGTGCGGTCAGTGTTTTTGCGGTTTCGGTCATGGTGTCCGTGCCGTGGGTAACCACGATACGTGTTTCAGGCCTTGCAGCCGCGGCGTCCCTGACCAGACCCCGATCCTCATCCGTGAACTCCAGACTGTCCTTTCTGAGCACACCGAGCACCTCGAACGGCTGGTTCACATTGGCCTGGCGCAACAGATCGCCCACCACCGAATCGCCTACTTCGAAATCGCTATTCGCGTCAAAATAGACCTTGTCGATGGTGCCGCCCGTGGTAATTACCAGGATGGGTTCCAAAGCGCCTCCTCGAATCGGTGCGACGATGTCATTAGAGTACTCGTATCGACAGCCGAAGGGGGAGATCCACCATGAGTGAAACCAGCAAAACCGTGGCCGTCATCGAGGGCGATGATGCCTCACCCGAAGTGATCCAGCCTGCCGTGGAATTGATCGATCAAATGAATCTCGGGATCAACTGGACATATCCTGCGGTGGGAGAAGCTGCCAAAGCCGAGACCGGCAAGTCGTTTCCGGACGTCAGCCGGGTCATGATCGACGAAGCAGATACGACGCTTTTCGGTTCCAGCAGTGGCAGTTCAGGCGCCTCACTTTTCTATCTACGCTGGGGAAAACAGACTTTCGCCAACGTGCGGCCGTGCCTGCACCTGCCGGGTTGTTCGAGCCCGCTCGCCCACCCCGAAGGCATCGACTTCGTGATCGTCCGGGAAAATCTCGAAGACCTGTACGTCGGCGTTGAAGGCCCCCTGGCAGACCTCACCCCTCTCAACCTGGTTGGCAGGACCATCCGCAAGCCGATACACGAACTCGGTGAAGGCCGGTATGCGATAAAAGTCATCACCCGCCAGGGAAGTGAGCGGGTGATCCGCTTTGCTTTTGAACTCGCACGCACCCGTGGTGGTCAAAAGCGGGTGACCAGCACCCAGAAACACAACATGTTACCGGCCACAGACGGCTACTTCCTCGAAATTGCCCGGGAGATTGCCAGCCAATACCCCGATATCGACTTTGAGACTTTTATCGTGGATGACTTCGCTTGCCGGATGATCATCCAACCGCAACATTTCGACGTGATCGTCATGCCGAATCTATACGGCGATATCCTCTCCGATGGCGCAGCCGGCCTGGTCGGTAGCCTCGGTTTGGCGGCCAGCGGATGTTACGGAGAGGATTACGCATACTTCGAGCCCGCCCACGGCACCGCCCCTGACATCGCAGGCCAAGGGATCATCAACCCGACCGCAACGCTGTTGTCCGCCTGCATGATGCTCGAGTACCTCGGCTTCGGCGACGCTGCCGCTCGCCTTCAGGGAGCGGTTGCGAGCGTTTACGCAGAGGGCAAACATCTGACGCCGGACCAGAACGGCACAGCATCTACGCTGGAGTTCTGTGCCGCCACAGCACAGCGGCTTGGCATACATATGCCGTAGCCTGGCAAAATTCCGAGAGCCGGAAATTCGGGACGACAACTCGCTGACCGCGCGAAAAAACTATGCAAATGCGGCATAGTGAGGGAAGTTGAAAGGGGAAATCTCCATGAAGATCGATCGCCTGAACCTATCTCTACCATTCCTGTTATTCGCCTTCGTCGCTGTGACGGCTAACGCCGAGATGACATTGAGCGCGACGGCCGACGATGCGCTGCCTCCAGCCATTGTCGGAGAAGCACCTGAACTCTCAGGGCAAATGCTGGGTTATTTTTCCGCAGACGACCAGGTGCAGGGTTATCTTGCCGTTCCCGACGGCGAAGGACCTCATGGCGCGGTGATACTCATTCATGAATGGAACGGACTGGTGCAGCGCGTCAAGGAAACGGCGGATGCGTTCGCGGCGGAAGGGTACGTTGCGCTCGCGGCGGATTTGTATAGTGGCCGTACCGGCGCGAACCCCCAGGAGAATATGGCGCTGGTACGAGAAACGCTGGCAAACCCGGAAGCCATCATCGCCAACCTGAATGCGGCGGCCAGCTATTTGCGCGAACGCAGCGACACCTCGGGGAAAATTGCAGCCATCGGCTGGTGCTACGGGGGCGGCGTTGCGTTGTCTTTTGCACTCGGTGGCGAACATCACGATGCGACCGCAATCTTCTACGGCCGTTTGTTGGGTGACCCGGAACAAATGAGTCGAATCAATCACGAGGTCTACGGCACATTCGCGCGCAACGACAGCGGTATTCCCGTGGAATCCGTCAACGCCTTCGTCGAAACCCTGCGCAATGCGGGCATCGAAAACGACGTGCATATCTATGATGAGATCAGCCACGGGTTCTGGTTGCACGTTGATCGCAATCCGGAAATCAACACGGGTCCGGCGCTCGACGCCTGGCGGCGACTGAAGGCTTACCTCGGCCGCACGCTAGGCGGCTGATGCGGCTACATTGGCAACTGCACCCCGGTGAGGGAGCTTATCTGCTTCTAGTGCACGGCTTCTTGACGAGCCAGGCACAGTGGATGCTGAATCTTGCCGCGCTCAGCGAGGTATGCCAGCCGGTAACGGTCGAGTTGTGGGGTCATGGTCGTTCGCCAAGCCCGGAAGATCCGGCGTGTTATACGCCTCAACACTACCTGGAACAGTTCGAACGAATCCGCATCGAGCTCGGCGCAAAAAAATGGAATCTACTCGGATATTCGCTGGGTGCCGGGCTGACTATTCGCTATGCCATGACCCACCCTGACCGCATCACAAGACACCTTTTTACCAACTCGATTTCTGCCCTCGCTGCCAAAAAGCAGTCGGATGTCTGGCGCAAGAACAGTGTGCAGGCTGCCGCAAACATCTTGTCTGGCGGGCAAAGGGCAATGCGCCGCATCGCCGTCCATCCACGACATGCGCGCAGGCTCCCAGAGCCAGTTTACGCAGCGCTCATGACTGACGCCGAGCTACTCCAACCACTCGGCATCGCCAACACGTTGCGTTATACGACGCCGGAAGTCTCCGTTCGCTACGAGCTGGCGGGGAACTCGAAACCCGCGTTATTGGTATGCGGAACTCGGGAAAAACGCTTCCAGCCACACCGCGAATTTCTGCAGGCAAACATGCCAAATCTGAACGTAGCAGAGCTTTCCGCCGGGCATGGGGTCAACATGGAAACACCTGGCGACTTCGATCGTGTGGTGGTGGATTTTATCTGTGAATAAATACCATGGGTATGGATAGATCCTCGAGAAGTCATTTTCGGAATCCACAACCCTTCAAGGCAGGCAGTCCACGGTGGAATCGTCATCAGATTCACTCGTACCCTTAGTTACAGGTCTTTTCTATCGAGTAGATTTCATTGGCATTTTCAACTGGGAAATTCAATTCGACGCATCATAATCTGCGTTGAGGGAACGGGCTGAATCATCACCCAGCCGCAAACGACATTTATTGCTGTTATTCACAGACCCACTGGCCTTCGAGTTTATCGCAGAAGTCCGGTGGCCCGCGCTCCTCCCAGGTGTCGACAATGCCGAGTAAGCCTGCGACTTTGAGATAGTCTGGATGTGCAGTGAAACCTTGTCGCCGGAAAATGGTCCCTATCTCCATATAAAGACCTCCTCCCCAAGTCGCATCTGTTGGTCCGGTGTCATAAATCAGTTCGAAAAAACGGTCAAGGAATCCGAGATACAAATATGAAACTGTCAATCCATATTTCCAGTCGAGTTCATCCTCCGGCATTGCGGCTATGATTTGCGGGATATGTTTATCGAGGTACAGCTGTCCAGATTCAGCATCCTGGGCCGCAGTCACCAAGTCCCTGAACCAGTTCGGATTGGGATAGTTGTTTTTCTCTAACCAGGGTTCGAAGTAGGCGATGGCTTCATCATTGTGACCCTCCACCAGGTTTATACCTACCAGTGTCCATTGCCAAAAGTTAGGATCGAGATTCATCTGTTCCGTGAATTCTAGCGCGGTAATTGCTTCATTCGTGCGTCCAACCGCGTACAACATGGTTGATAAATGAAAATTCGCAAGCAACGACAAAGGGTCAAGTTCAACATACCGCTCAGCTAGACGAAGGGCTTCTTCGAGGTAACCATGTTCGGAAAGAAGAATAATCAAAGCGTCCATAACCTGGAGATTGTTCGGCTGTTCTCGCGCAGCCTGCTCGAACGCCTGAATTTTTCTTAAGCGCAGTTTTGGTCCAAAGGTTGCTGCCTTATTTAGAGCTTCTGCGTAAGTCAGATCGGGATCGATAGCCAATGCTCTTGCAGATGCTTCACCTGCGAGTACTTGTGCTTCGGCTGGATGAATTTCTATTCCCGCCATCTGCCAGTAGGTGAAGGCCAGCAATTCATAGGCTTCCGCGAAGTGCGGGTCGAGCTGAGTGGTTTCCTTTGCGAGCGCTTCGGCAGTCCGAAAATCCAGCAGGTTGGCTGCCCCCCTCGCTTTGAGAAACAGCGCATAAGCGTCGAAGTTTTCGGTCGGTTGCCCGCGGGTAGGGGTGCTGGCAACGTGTATCTGCAGTGCATCAATGATGGCTGTTGCGACTTCATCCTGAACGCTGAAAATATCGGTCATCGTCTGCTCGTAGGTTCCGGACCAGATCTGCGCTCCGTCTACGACATCGACCAATCGCGCAATGATTCGTACCTGGTTTCCCGATCTGCTTACCGAGCCTTCGAGCACAGTCTTCACTCCAAGCGTCTTTCCGATGACGCGTAAATCTTCTTTCTTTCCTTTGAAAGCAAAAGAGGAAGTTCGACCGATCACCTTGAGTCCTGAAATCTTTGCCAACAGGATCATAATTTCTTCAGACAGACCATCCGAGAAGTATTCGTTGGCAGGATCATCACTCATGTTGACGAACGACAGCACGGCGATTGACTGTTGCGCATTACTAACGACGATCTCTTCTGCAGAATCGGCCGCCGGAGGCGTATCCGAAAGTAAAAGATACCTATCCACTGCAAACGGAACCAATGCGAACGCAAGCACACCAGAAGCGATGAAACCAAGTTTACGGCCGCCAAAACGAGTGGTGGGTTCCGAGCGATCCACGGGTTGCAATTCCACCGCGATGGCACCCCCAACCGCATCCAGCAAATGCTGTTGATAACTTGAGTCAACTTTACGGTGTAGTGCTTGCACCCGATTGAGCGCGAGATCCAGCTCAGGAGTGAGTTGAATCTCTTCCAAAAAGACCGGCACAACTTCGAACGCTTTGTCTAATGCGTAATCGACTTCGCGATTACAATGATCCGACGCGAGTGCAGCTTTGGAAATGTAGTATAGGAACTTGGAAGCACCCTGGATGGCTTCGGCTATTTCTTTGCGCCAGATTCGGCCAGCCGAGATTCCCTCGTCGTACCAGATGTTGACGCCTTGTCGATGCAGCCACTCCAGCTCGAGATATACCACCTCGCTGTCCTCGTGCGAGTAACACACAAAGACATAGGGTTCATCACCCTTGTAGGCTGGAAAAGGTTTTTCCAATGGAAGCTCCCTTAACGCGAAGCGAGAATCTCAGTTCCAGGGGAGCGCGTCAAATGACCGAATAGCCGCTGTGGGCCTCGTGCAGTGCACAACTCCATGTCCGCTTTGCAGTGAGGATGGTTGAGCCCTCGCTATGAATATTAGTTATTTGGGGATGTATCCATACCCCCAAACGTATATCGCCAGGGTGTTAAGTCAGTTTGCGTAACCTTTTTGAAACGAGTACACGGGTTTCAACTCATCAGCTGAGCAACTTGTTAAAACGTCAACGGGCTCAACACTCATCTGCACAGAAACCTGCACAGTCTCGTTGGGGCTCGCGAAGGTAACTGACGCGTGACTTACTTCATCGCCCATACGCTGGAGTTCGTCCACGTGCAGGAGTTTCAGCAGCGGTTGCGCTGCGATAGCTTCGGCTGCCTGAACCAGTTGGGGATAACGCGAACGACCACGCAGATGCGAAAAGGAAAGGCCGCCACCGTCCACCTCGGCAATAAAAGAATCGACCTCTTCCGGTATAACCCGTCCGTAAAGTACGCCCTGGGGAAGGGCAAGCACATTGGGCGCAAACCGGTGTCCGCCCAGATGTGACGTCTGCCATACCCGGGAACCCACCCGTTCGCGCAACCGCTCATATGCCGGAAGCCCAAACCGGGCGCAACAGAGATCCCGCTGGCCATTGGTGCACACAAAATATTGCGGCTCGGCAACCAGATCGACTTGCCCAGGCTCGTCAAGCGCCGCTGCGACATCCACTTCCTGGAGGAACTCGTAGCCCACGCCGCGGTATGCCCACAGCCGATCCTCAAACGCGACCATGAGGCAGGTGGTATCCCCATCTATATCGGGTTGCCGCATGAACTGCACGCGAATTTTCAAACCCTTCGCCATGACGGTTGTGATGGTCTGTTCGAGCCATTTCTTGCTCGCATCGTCCAAGGTGTTATCGGTTACGGCCTTGGCGTTCCAACTCGGTTTGTACTCGAGCAGCAACCAGACATCCACCTCTTCCGCGGTACCCCACATCGGCTGGTCGATTGCCAACTCGCTGCAATAACTTCTTTCGCTCACGTTACACCTATCAGCCGGAAACGAAGTCCGCATTGAACCAGAATCAAAGACAGCACGACAGGCATTGCGCTGAGCCATCGTTTTGCTCATTCGCGAGTCGAGTTATGCTTACTGCCTGGGATACTGAAAAAAGGACATTTCGTGAGCACCTTAGTAAAGGGCGGCACCTCCACCCATACCTGCTGAGATCGCAATATCCCCCAAAGCTCTGCAGGCTCAGGTGTCGTCCTCTCTGGATGCAATACATCGGGACCTGATATCAGCGCGGTCCTTGCTGGTCGGATTATTCTACCTGCTGTTCGCCTTGATCAATTACACGACGATGCTCGACGAGATTCGCCTGTCAACAACCCTGCTGGCTGTCTCTGTCACCATCGTTTTCTTCATGTTATCCGCTTTTCACAAGTTCAAAGATTACGCCGCGACTTACACCAACCACCTGTCGTTTGTCGAACTGGGAATCCTGCAGGCGGATGGCATGGCATTCCTGATTCTGACTCAGGACATCATGAGCGGCTTCGGCGTATTCATCATGATCATGAGTACCGGGATATTTCTTACCACTACACCCTGGATTCTCGCCTCCGTCATCAGGTTGTCCGCGTCCTGGATGTTCGCGCCCTGGACCAATGACATCGCGATATTGATAGCAAGAGAGGGACTTTTGTGGGTCACTTCGGTAATTTTCTGTTTCTTTTTCTACACCCTCAGGCTGAGGTCAGCCAGGCGCTTAGGTGAATATCAGTTGCGCCAGGATGCTTACCGAGCCCAGCTCGAGGGGGCGGCACAAAAATCGAAACGTTGAGCGGGCTGCTACCTATCTGTGCCAAATGCAAAAACATCAGAGCTGACGATGGTCGCTGGCATCGAATTGAAGACTATATGGGCAAACACTCGCAAGTCGAATTTTCCCATTCGGTGTGCCCGACTTGTTTTGCGGAAATCTATCCAGGGTACGACTACGACAAATCCTCCTGATAGGATTTCTTATCGAAGAAACTCCCTTTGCAAACGAGCAGGGTTATCGCTAGCGTATCCGTGAGGGAGGATAAGAACGATGTCGAACATACCGTCCAGCGCGAGTTCGCCAACGCTGCAACTGGCCCAACGCATCTCGAGCGCGATCTACGCCAATATTCCGTTGCCCGCTCTCGAAGTTGGCAAACAAGCACTGATGGACTTTATCGGTGTGACGATCGCCGGCATGGAGGAGCCGCTGAGTCAGATTCTCATCGCGGAAGCGGAAGAGGCGGGCGGGCACCCCCAGGCAACGATTATCGGTTCGAATTCGCGGGCCAACGTCCAGCAGGCGGCGCTGATCAATGGTTCGGCGGGACATGCACATGACTATGACGACGTGCATATCAATATGGGTGGTCACCCGACGGTGCCCGTCGCTCCAGTGGTGTTCGCTCTGGGCGAACATCTCGACAGTTCAGGGTCGGACCTGCTCACGGCATTTATCGCTGGCGTGGACGTCGAGTGCATCCTCGGACGTTATGCTGGACCCTCGCACTACGCCAAGGGCTGGCACGCGACAGGCACGCTCGGCACATTCGGCGCCGCCGCCGCCGCATCGATATTACGGAAACTCGACACCCCCACGACGGCCGCGGCGCTCGGTATCGCCGGTACCCAGGCTGCGGGTCTGAAATCTCAATTCGGGACCATGTGTAAACCGCTGCATGCAGGGCATGCGGCAGCCACCGGGGTTCAGGCGGCAAGCCTGGCAAGCCGGGACTTTTCCTCTCGACTCGACATCCTCGAAGCAAACCAGGGATTCATGTCTACCCAGAGTGAGAGCGTCTCCGAGGAGCGCTTCTCAGAGGCGTTAAGCAACCCGGCCTTTGCTCAGAACATCTGCTTCAAGTATCACGCAGCATGCTACCTGACCCATTCATCGATCGAAGCCGTCTCCAGCTTATGTCACGCAAACCTTTTTGCGCCTGGGGACATCGAATCGGTCGAGATCCGCGTCAACGCAGGCCATTTCGACGTGTGCAACATTGAAAAGCCGACTACGGGTCTCGAGGCCAAGTTCAGCCTGCGTTTCACCGCAGCGATGGCCATGGCCGGGATAGACACCTCCAGCATCAGTATCTTCACAGACAAACTCACCCAACAACCGGAGCTGATCGCCTTAGCCGACAAGGTTCGAGTCACGGCCCACGCTTCCCCCAAACCGGAGAGCGTCGTCACCCTGACTCTGCTCAACGGAGAGACTCACACGGAAGCCGTCAACGTTGCGATTCCGATGACCGATCTCAATGCACAGTGGGAGAAACTCGAACGCAAATTTCATACGCTGGTCGATTCCCGGCTGGGTTCCGAAGTCGCAGACGACCTCGTCAAATACTGCAAAACTCTGGACGAATACGACGACCTCAGCGAATTCTATTGTTTACTGAGCGCGCCAGTAACCGCGACGGGGTCGACTTGATGAGCGCCGCAGACACAGATTTCCGTGCGCGTGCCATTGTCGTTCGCAAAGGTAATCGCTACGAGGACATGACCGCAGGCCGTGTCTTCGAGCATCATTGGGGGCGTACGATTTCCGCTGGCGACAATGCGGCATTCACCACCCAGACGTTGTCCTTCTGCCCGCTCTACTTCAATGAGCCCTATGCAAAAGCCCTGGGGCATCCACGGATCCTGGTGAATCCGCTGCTCGTATTCAATACGGTGTTTGGTCTTTCCGTCGAAGATCTCAGTGAAGGTGGCGGGCCGTTTCTTGGCGTTGACGATTGTCAGTTTCTTATCGACGTGTATATCGGGGATACCCTCACCGCACGAAGTACCGTCATCAGCCGACGGACTTCCAAAACTCAGCCCGGATTCGGCATCGTGACCTGGCAAACTCAGGGGTTCAATCAGAATAACGTCCAGGTCATCGATTTTCACCGAACCAACCTGGTGCGAAGGAGGAAGCCCTGATGTCGCTGACCGGCACGAACAACTACTTCGAAGACTTCCAGGTTGGCCAGGTACTCAAACACGCGCGTGGTAAAACGATGTGCGAGCATGACAACGTCGGCATCACCCTGCAGGTGCTGAATACGGCGGAAGGCCACTTCAACGAAGACATCATGCAAAAAAACGCCATGGGTCGTTCCGGCTGGAACAGGCGGCTGCAGTTCGGTGGTGTCACTATCGCCATGGTCATCGGTTTGGCCATGCAGGACACGGGTGAGAACGCGCTGCGCGAGCTTGCCCTGGACAAGATCCGGTTGAAGTCTCCCGTGTTCCACGGTGATACCCTCTACGCATACACCGAGGTATTGCAGACCGAAGATGCCGATCGTGAAGACGCAGGCGTCGTGACCTTCAAGCATTATGGAGTCAATCAGAAAGACGAAGTGGTGTTCGAAGGCGAGCGTCGCGTGCTCATCAAACGTAAGAGTCACTTTCTATAAAAAACAATCAGGTTACCAGGATGATCAAACACCCCAGACGTGCACGGCGCTGCCAGCTTTCCGTACCCGGCAGTTCCGAAAAGATGATGAACAAAGCGGCCGGCCTCACTCTCGATCACGTTTTTCTCGATCTGGAAGACGCCGTAGCGCCGAACGCCAAACCTGCCGCACGCGGCATGATCGTGGACGCACTCAATGACCTCGAATGGCTTCCAAAAACGGTCTGCGTACGCATCAACGATGTGGCAACCGAGTGGTGCCACGATGACATCATCGAGGTCGTCTCGGGTGCGGGTGCGCGGCTCGATACGATCATGCTGACAAAGGCCAAGAGTGCGGCCGACGTGATGTTCGTGCACCTGATGCTCGACCAGCTCGAACAGAAACTGAAGCTGACCAATCGGATCGGCATCGAGTGCCTCATCGAGGAAGTGGAAGGGATGATGAACGTCGAGGAGATAGCCGCCTGCTCCGACAGGCTGGAATGCCTCATATTCGGCATGGGCGATTATTCCGCCAGTCAGCAGATACAGATTGGTTCCGTGGGCAGCTCGGGCAGCTACCCGCCCGACCTCTGGCATTACCCTCGCTACAAGATGACGATCGCCTGCCGTGCGAACGGTATCGATCCAGTAGACGGACCTTATGCCAACTTCCGTAATCCGCAAGCGTATACCAGGGAAGCCGAACGCGCCAATACGCTCGGCATGGTGGGCAAGTGGGCCATTCACCCGAGCCAGATCGAACTTGCGAACCAGGTTTTCACCCCGGACCCGGAAGCGCTGGAAACCGCCCGCAAACAGAAATCCGCCTACGCCGAAGCCCTCGAGCAGGGTCTCGGCGCCATCAACGTCGACGGTGTGATGGTGGACGCCGCCAGCATTCGCATCGTACAGAATCTGATCGACCGCGCCGACCTGGTCGGCATGTGATGACGTTCGCACCATGGAAGTAGACCCAATATGACCGAACCGTATTTGACCGACGAGCGACTGATGATCCAGGACGTCGCCCGGGAGTTCACCAGAAAAGAAGTGCTTCCCATCGCCAACGAGCTCGACCCCATACAGGGCCAGATTCCCATGGACCTGCGTAACAAGATGGGCGAAATGGGCTATTTCGGCATCCGCATGCCCGAAGCTCACGGGGGCATGGGTTTGGGGGTCTTCGAGTACTGTCTCATCGCCGAAGAACTGGCTCGTGGCTGGATGAGTGTCGCCAGCATCATCGCCCGCGCAGCGTCGCTGATGGGTGTCGGCGGTTGGTCGCTCGCGAAACGCGAGGAGTTGACCGCCAAAGCCGCCCGGGGTGAATACCTCGCTGCAATCTCGTTGTCCGAGCCCGATGTGGGATCGGACCTCGCTTCCGTCAGCTGCCGCGCGGTTCTCGAAGGTGACGAGTGGGTCATCACCGGCAACAAGTACTGGTGTACGTTCGCCGATGGCGCGGACTACATCCAGCTGCTCGCGCGGGTGGAAACTCCTGGGGACACCGAATCACGTCACACCGGCTTACGCTCGTTCATCATCGAAAAACCGCGCGGCGAACTGCCTGCCGGTTGTTCGGGATCACCCATTCCGAAGATCGGCTACTTCGGCTGGAACACCTATGAACTCGCTTTCGACGGCTGTCGGATTCCCAAAGAAAATATCATCACGGGCGGCAACGAAGAAGGCTTCAAGAACACGGTCAACTTCCTCAATGTGGCGCGTGCCCACACCGCGGCCAGATCCATCGGTCTTGCCCGCGGTGCGTTGGAAGACGCGATGGCCTACTCTCAGGAGCGAGTGCAGTTCGGCGTTCCCATCAGCGATTTTCAGGAAACCCGCTTCAAGATCGCCCGCATGGCAAGCGACATCGAGGCCGCCAGGCAACTGATGTATTCCGTCGCAACCAGCATGGATGCCGGTGCAAAGGCCGACCGGGAAGCGGCCATGGTCAAATGGTTCGCCAGTGAAATGGCGGAACGCGTGACATCGGACGCTCTGCAGATATTCGGCGGTGCCGGTTACACCAAGCTGCACGCCGTGGAACGTTACTGGCGCGATGCGCGCCTGACTAAGATTTTCGAAGGCACCAGCGAGATCCAGCTACGTATCATCTCGGATCGGTTGTTGGGCAAACCGACCCATCGCGCGACGAGCTAAAGCCATCCGTTTAACAGCCGAGCACCAATTGGCGTTATGATCTCCACCAAGCTTACGACACTGAAGCTTCGAGGAAGGAATCGATGACCGACGTTGCCGAGTTACCGCAGACTTTTGGCGAGCTGAAATCTTCCGGCTATCAGGTGCTCCCGGTAAAAGCGGAGCTAAGGCGCAACCTCATCAACAAGCTGCGTGCCGGGGAACCCCTGTTCCCGGGTGTGATGGGTTACGACCATTCGGTCATCCCGCAGTTGACCAATGCGCTGCTCGCATCTCAGGACATTATCCTTCTGGGCGAACGGGGACAGGCGAAATCACGCATCATGCGCAGCCTCACGTCGTTGCTCGACGAGTGGACGCCGATAATCGAAGGCACGGAGATACCGGAGAATCCGTATCAACCCATCACCTTACAAGGCCGCAGCCTCATCGAAGAACACGGCGACGGCACCCCGATCAAATGGCTGCATCGCGATGAGCGTTATGCGGAGAAACTCGCGACACCCGATATCACGATTGCCGATCTCATCGGTGAGATCGATCCGATCAAGATTGCTGAAGGTCGCTACCTGTCCGACGAGTTGACCCTGCACTATGGTCTGGTGCCGCGAGTCAATCGGGGCATCTTTGCAATCAATGAATTACCCGATCTCGCAGAACGAATCCAGGTGGGGTTGCTGAACGTACTCGAGGAACGCGACGTGCAGATTCGCGGTCACAAGGTACGTCTGCCACTGGACATCCTGGTCATCGCCACGGCAAACCCAGAGGATTACACCAACCGTGGGCGCATCATCACACCGTTGAAAGATCGATATGGCGCCCAGATTCGCACCCACTACCCAGAAGAGATCGAACAGGAACTCGCCATTGTCGATCAGGAAGCCGCAGTTCTCGATATGGGCGACTACCGGGTCAAGGTGCCACCCTTCATGCGCGAAATCATCGCAGAGATCACCCATCACGCGCGCCGCTCTCCCGATATCAACCAGCGCTCCGGCGTCTCGGTGCGCACCTCCATCGCCAACTACGAAGCACTGGTAGCGAACGCGTTTCGGCGGGCTCTCAGACTCGACGAAAGCGAGGTGGTGCCGAGGATTTCCGACCTCCCTTTCGTAGTCCCCTCCCTGCAGGGCAAGTTGGAGTTCGAAGCGATGGAGGATGGCCAGGAAGACAAGATCACCAATCGGATTCTGAATGGGGCCGTCAAGGCCGTCTTCGATCGCTATTACGACCTAAACGACCTGGAATCAGTGGCTACATCGTTCAACGAAGGCTTGTCGGTCGAAACCGGAGACGATATCAAAGCCGCCGATTACGCCAAAATCATCGAGCAGATTCCGGCTCTTGGCGACGTTTTCGTCAATCCTCAAGAGGTTAGCGACGCTGAACGCGCAGCCACGATCGAATTCATTCTCGAGGGATTGCACCTGCACAAGCTACTCAACAAACACGAGTACGCGGGCGTTACGGCCTACACGGAATAACCCATGCGGAAACTCTTCTCCCGCCATCGATTTTCTATTTGGGACGGTTCCCAGGAACTCGGTCTCGGACCCGACGAGATCATGGAAGCGCTCGCCGAAGATCTCATGGAGTACGGCGACCTGCGTTGGGCCATGCGCAACCTCATGTCGCGCGGCATGCCGATTCCGCAAGGCGGCTACCTGCAGGGATTGCGGGACATGCTGAAGCAGTTACGCGACCAACGGCGGGAACAACTCGAACGTTTCGACCTATCCAGCATCTTTGAGGACTTTCGCGAACGTTTGGATGAGATCGTACAGATGGAGCGCGACACGATCGAATCCTGGCTCAGCAAAGACTCGGAGAAAACAGAATTCTCCGACGAAGTGCTCAAGAACATCGCGAAGAACAATCAGCAGCAACTCGACGATCTACCGGAAGATGTAGCCGGGCAGGTCAAGCAACTCGAGAAATACGAGTTCCTCAACCCCGATGCGCAACGCAAATTTCTGGAGTTGCTGAACGAACTACGCCGCGCCATGACCAACACTTTTTTCAAAGACATAGAAAATATGGTCAACAATCTCTCCGACGGCGATATCGAACGCATGAAGGAGATGATGCGCGCGCTGAACGACATGCTGGTCAAGAAGATCGCCGGAGAAGATCCGAAATTCGATGAGTTCATGGCGAAGTTCGGTGACATGTTTGGTGACAACCCACCACAAACCCTCGATGAACTACTCGAGCAGATGCGCAGGCAGATGGCTGCCGCGCAATCGCTGTTGAACTCGATGTCTCCCGAACAGCGGCAACAACTTCAGTCTTTGATGTCGGGTCGCTTCAATGACCCCGAACTCGATGCGGAGCTGCGCAAGCTCGCCAAAGAAATGGAGTTTCTGAATCCAGACGGCAACCAGTATCGTTTTGGCGGTAGCGAGAAGCTGGATCTGGACGCAGCCATGAACCTCATGAACGAGATGCATGACCTGGACGATCTCATCGCCCAGATACAGGATGCGGAACGCGGTGGTGATATGGACCGGATCGACCGCGATCTGCTGAAAGAGCTCATGGGCGACGATGCGGCGGAGGATCTCGAGGCGCTCGACAAGCTGCAAAAAGCTTTGGAAGAGGCCGGCTACGTCCGCCCGACCGATGGCGATCGTTGGGAACTCACCCCACGAGGCTCCCGTATGATCGGGCAAAAAGCCCTGGGCGAAATCTATGCGCGTCTGAAACGACAGGATCTCGGCAATCATGCATTGCCCGAGGAAGGGCGTTTCGGCGAGCGCCTGGAAGAACCCAAACGCTACGAATATGGCGATCCGTTTCACCTGCATATGCCTCGCACGATCCGCAACGCCATAGACCGGGAGGGACCGCAAACGCCGTTGCATCTCAAACCAGAAGACTTTGAGGTTTATCGAAGCGAACTGATTACCTCGACAGCCACCGCCATGTTGGTCGACCTGTCATGGTCAATGGCTTTGCGTGGATCGTTTCAGGCCGCCAAAAAAGTTGCGCTCGCGTTGCACAACCTCGTCACATCGCAGTATCCAAGAGACAGTTTTTACATCATCGGTTTCTCGGCATATGCCAAAGAACTGAAACCCCAAGATCTGCCTTACCTGCAGTGGGACGAGTATCAGCTGGGAACGAATATGCAGCACGCGCTGTTGCTCGCCGACAAACTCCTCGCCAGACATCAAGGCGGCAATAAGCAGATCATCATGATCTCCGATGGCGAGCCCACCGCGCATCTGGAAAACGGCAAAGCGCAGTTTGCTTACCCGCCGACGCCTGAGACCATTCGTGCCACATTCCGCGCCGTGAAACATTGCACCAGACGCGGAATAGCGATCAATACCTTTATGCTGGATACCAGCTACTATCTCAAAGCATTCATGGACGAAATCGCCAAAATCAACGGTGGCCGGGTGTTCTACACCTCCCCCGAGAAGCTCGGAGAATACATTCTCGTAGATTACGTTCAGAACAAGCGTAAGCGCCTGGCCAGGTAAGAACGAGATGCCCGGTTTTTGCTCGTGGCGCCCCCGCCCGAAACGTGGGATTCGTGGTCACGTCAACCGACATCATCTCCCAAGCGAGAGTCAGGTCGGGTGCACGGCTACGCGGCGGCTATTGAAAACAGGTTCTAATCACTATTCGACGTTAATAACAAGTACCCTGTTAATACGAACGCGGCAGTCCCAACACATGTTCTGTCACGTAGTTCAGGACCATTTCCTGAGAGATGGGTGCGAGGCGGGTCATTCTGGCCTCTCGCCAGTAACGCTCCACGTGATACTCCTTGGCATAACCGTATCCACCGTGTGTCTGTACGGCTTGATCGGCTGCCTGGCAGGCTGCATCGGCGGCCAACCATTTGGCCATGTTCGCTTCAGCACCGCAGGGTTGGCCGTCGTCCAACATCCACGACGCTTTACGGATCATCATCTCAGCCGCTTCCAGGCGCATATGCGCTTCGCCTAACGGAAAGGCTATGCCCTGGTTCTGCCCGATTGGACGATTGAACACCACCCGCTCGTTGGCATAGTTCACGGCTCTGTTTATCGCCGCTCGACCGATCCCCAGCGCTTCGGCGGCAACCAGTATGCGTTCCGCGTTCAGACCATCGAGCAGGTAACGAAAACCTTTGCCTTCCTCTCCCACACGATCCGTCACGAGCACCGGAAGATCGTCGTAAACTACTTCACAGCTGGCTACGGCGTTGCGCCCCACTTTATCTATCGGAGATATGGTCACCTCGGGACGCTGCAATTCTGCCAGCAACAAGGTCAATCCATCGGTGCGTTTTGCAATTTTTTCGATCGGCGTAGTTCTGACAAGAAGCAATACCCGCTGGGAATCCAGTGCTTTCGTCATCCACACCTTGCGCCCGCGGACGATATAGTGATCGCCTTCCCTGCGTGCGGTGGTGGTGATGGAGGTGGTGTCTGTGCCTGCGTCAGGTTCGGTAACACCGAACGCCACGTGCAACTCTCCTGTTGCCACTTGCGGTAGATAGGTCTGCTTCATCTCCTCCGAGCCGTGTCGTACTACCGGGTGCATGCCAAAAATCGACAGGTGCAGGCTGCTCGCGCCGTTCATGGCGGCGCCGGAGGATGCAACCTCTTCAAGCACCAGGCTTGCCTCGGTGATCCCTTGCCCGCTGCCACCGTAAGCTTCCGGTATGGCAATACCGAGCCAACCCCCAGCAGCCATGGCGTTATAGAAATCCCACGGGAAGCGATGTTCCGAGTCACACTTCGCCCAATACTCGTCCGGGAATTCTGCACACACTTTCTTGACCGTGTCGCGAATCAGTTGTTGCTCGCCGGTGAGCTCGAAATCCATATGCTTCCCCGTCCGTGTTTCGAAAACCTCGATCTTCCGCTATTTGCCTCGCGCTTGCACCAGCTAGCGGTTAACTTGTTCTTTCAACAAACCTCTTGGGGAAGGGGAGAGGGTATGACAGGAAAATATTTCGAAGAACTCGAGGTCGGCATGGAGTTCGAGCACCTCCCGGGTCGAACGGTCACGGAAACCGACAATCTCCTGTTCAGCACGCTCACGCTCAACCCACAGCCACTGCATCTGGATCGGGAATTTGCCGCGTCCACCGAACATGGCCAGATCCTGGTGAACAGTATCTTTACCTTGGGCCTGGTGATTGGACTTTCCGTTGGAGATACCACGCTCGGCACGACGCTTGGGAACCTGGGGTTCGACAAAACCACATTCCCCAACCCGGTATTCCTTGGCGACACCCTCTACTCCAAAACGACCGTACTCGACAAGCGGGAGAGCCGCACCAAACCAGACCGGGGAATCGTGACGTTCGAACATCAGGGAATGAACCAGCGCGGTGAGATAGTCTGCTCCTGCATCAGGGATGCGATGATGATGCGCACCATCACCTCATGAGCAACCGGCTCAGGCGCTCCGCACATTTTGTACCCGGGGCGAATGACAGGATGCTCCAGAAAGCCCTGACCACCGCGGCCGACAGTCTCATCCTGGATCTCGAGGATGCGGTTACCCCAGAGCGAAAAAAAACAACCAGAGAAGCGGTTGCAGGTTGGCTACGCGATGTGGATTTCGGCAAGCAGGAACGCACGGTACGCATGAACCCCCTGGATACGCCCTGGGGGCTCGCGGATCTCGAGGCGACTATGGAGCACCCGCCTGATGCCTACGTGGTGCCCAAGGTATCGACCCTGGTTGAACTGGAGACCATCGACGACAAGCTCACGGCACTCGAGCTCGAGTTCGACCATCCACCGGGAAAAGTCGGATTGATCCTGGTTTCCACCGAAACCCCCGAGGGTGTCCTCAACCTGCCAACTTTCACACAATGTAAGCGGGTCATTGCGTTGTCGTGGGGTGCGGAGGATCTGTCCGCCGCGCTTGGTGCGCCGCGCAATCGATTCGATGACAACACGTTTCTCGACCTGTATCGGCATTGTCGAACCCAGACCTTGTTGTGCGCAGCAGCGGGCGGTGTACAACCTCTCGATACGGTTTTCGTCGACATCAACGACGAGCAGGGACTCAAACGCGAATCTACCGAAGCCGCCTGGATGGGTTACACAGGTAAGATTACGATTCACCCCAGCCAGATCGACATAGTCAACACCGCCTTTACTCCGACCGATGCGGAAATCGACGAGAGCCAACGGCTGATCACCGCGTTCGCCGAAGCCCAGGCAGACGGGCGGATGGCAATGCGCTTCGAAGGTAAGATGGTAGACGTGCCACACCTGACCCGGGCTCGGAAATTAGTTGCGCGAGCGGAAGAAATACGGAAAAAAACATGAGCCGACAACTGAAACTCGAAACCGACTGGATGCTCGGACACAGCGAAGACGGTATTGGTTGGATGATTTTCAACCATCCAGAACGGCACAACGCACTGGCGCTGGAGATGTGGCAAGGCATCAGCGACATCCTGTCGCACTTTGCCCAGGATGATTCCGTACGTTGTATTGTTATGCGCGGCGCGGGTGGAAAAGCGTTTGTTTCAGGCGCAGATATATCTGAATTCGACACCAAACGTTCGAGCGCTGAACAGAAAGAAGCCTATGGCAAAATAGCGGGCCATGCGAGCCGATGGTTGGCAACCTTCGAAAAACCCCTCATCGCTCTGATCGAGGGGTACTGCATCGGCGGCGGGCTCGCCACCGCACTTTCCGCCGACATCCGTTTTGCCTCTCCGGACTCAACCTTCGCCATACCCGCAGCAAAGTTGGGACTGGGTTACGACTACCAGGGTCTGGCTAAGCTTGCCCGCATCGTTGGCCCTGCGCGTGCACGGGATATCATGTTCTCGGCGCGGTTTATCGAGGCAGACGAAGCACTGGATATGGGTCTCATCAATTTCATCGTCGACCGGGAATCCATAGAGCAGGAGGTGGTTGACTATGCGCACCGAATCGCCGGAAACGCGCCGCTGACGGTAAAGGCTGCGAAGGCGGCAATTGACGCCTGGGAGCGGGGTGGGCGTGAGCAGGATCTTAACGCGGTGCGGATGCTGGTGGACGAGTGTTTCGACAGCTCAGACTATCAAGAAGGAAGACGTGCTTTTAAGGAGAAAAGAACCCCAGATTTCTCAGGCCGGTGAGACCAGCCACACCCCGAAGAAAGCACGCCCTCCGATGACGACTTTCTACGAAATCGGGGTTCCTGTCTGTTTGATGAGTGTAGTTAAATGTAAGCGTCTTTTAAGACGCTGACCAAAGCGATTCCAAAGCGGTTATCATCCGAGAATTGACAACAATCAACTTTGGACCAGATCAATGAGTTTGCTACGTTTTGTCAACTTGTTCGCGTTGGGCGCACTTGGTTTACTCATCGGTTGTGCAACGGGTGGCGTAGCACCTCCCGCGGACAGGGCCGACATTTCGAGCTGTGGCGATGAATATCGTATCGGTGTAGGCGATGTGCTCAACATCAATGTCTGGCGTAACGACGACCTCAGCGTAACCGTGCCCGTACGACCCGATGGCAAAATTTCCGTGCCGCTCGCGGGGGATGTATTGGTCGGAGGCCAGACTCCCGAACAGGTCGGGAATACCATCGTCGAACGGCTGGCAACTTACATTCGAGATCCCTACGTCACGGTCATCGTCGTCAGCATGGCCGCCAACTCCTACCGATGCAGGGTTCGAGTCACCGGCGCTGTCATGAATCCGATATCCATTCCGCACCGGGAGGGAATGACGGTGCTGGATGTGATCCTCGAAGCCGGTGGGGTCAACGAATTTGCCAATCCGGCGAAAACGAAACTGTTCCGCGCCGATGGCCAACGACTGAATGTGAACCTGGATCGTATCCTCAGGCAAGGAGACATGAGTACCAACTACACTCTCTCTCCTGGAGACATCTTGGCGGTTCCAGAAAGATTTTTCTAAGACTAACGGGAACCCTATGCGTAACAAAATTTTTGGCTTATCTGCGTTGATGGGCGCCCTGCTGGCAACTCCCACTTGGGCTGTGGAATGGGATCTGGCGGTGAATTATACAGCCCTGCACACCACCAACACAGCACGAACCACCGACAACGAGATCGACGAGTGGATTCACCAGCCGGGCATCAGCGTCGGCGCCGAACATGACGGACCAAATCTGCAGCTGAGCGGTGGCTACCAGTTCGAACGGCGCATCTACGAAGAGGATCTTTTCGACGACGATAGCGTCACCACCGGCAGTGCGGAGTTGCTGTGGCACGTGGTCCCCGAACGGTTCGATTTTGTCGTTCGCAATTCGCGAACCGAATCCGCCAGGAGATCGATCGAAGCAATTACCCAGGACAACCGGCAGGTCGTTTCCACTACCGAAGCGGGTCCCACTTTGCGATTTCGCACTCGCGGTAACGACGAGTTTCAACTGTCGTATCTCTACACCGATGTAAACGCCGAAACGCAAACCAGCAGCAAGCGGCATACCGGCACGGCTCGCTACATCGTGGCATTTTCCGCCACTCGATCACTGACGTTCGAAGCCAGCAGCAGCCAGGTGGAATTCGACAACTCAGCCGCCCCGGATTTGGATATCTGGATAGGTTCGGCAACCCTCGCACAGACCGGAAGCAACACCGAGCTTTCGCTGACAGGGGGATACACCAGCGTCAGCAGATCTAGTGGTCTGGACGACGTGGATGGTCCGATATTCGATCTCGACTTAACCTGGCAGGCGAGCCCCAACACCGTCCTCGGTATCTCGGGCAGCCGCCGGATTGACGACCGATCCTCGGCCCTCAGGGCAGGAACGAGTGATTTCGGAGATTCGGTTGATGCGAATTCGGATCTCAACGAAGTGTTTACCGAGACTATGGCCGAAATTTCCCTCACCCGGACGTTTGGTCGATCACGGCTCGGTATCCGAGTATTCGCAGTGCAGGAAGACTACGAGGATGTGCTGCGCGACAACGATCGCACCGGCGTTGGCCTGACGTTTGGTCGCGATCTGACGCCCCTGACCACATTGAGCGCACGCATCGAAGTGGGAACCCGGGAATTCGACGACGAGAACGAAGAATTAGACGAGGTACGCGGAAACGTACAACTCGTCTGGCGCGCTGGCCGCCGTCTCACCGTATCCATTGGCGTTGCGTACGAAGAGCGCGAAGCCGATACACTCGGCACTCGGGACTATGACGAGTGGTTGGCCAGGTTTGGCGTGTCTTATGCGCTATTGGGTTCGCGTCGTTAGCGAGGTTTAGTCCGTCAACCCCGCCATCGCATCTCGAGCCTGCTGCGCCTCGGGAAAGTTGTTCGCAATACTCAACGCCTGCGCAAATGCGCCTCGCGCCGAAGCAGGCTGATTCTGCCCGGCAAACGCCACACCAAGGTGGTAGTGAACCGACGGGTTGTTCGGGTTCAGCTGCACACTTTGCTTGAGGTAGTCGAGACCCGCTTCCGATTCGCCATTACGCACCAGTATCCAGCCCAGAGTATCGGCAATGTCAGGATTGTTGGGCGCAATCTCGTTTGCTCGCCTCGCCATGTCGACCGCGCGCGCGTCTCCTCGTTCCATATAGAGCCAGGCCAAGTTGTTGAGCACGACGGGATTGTCGGTACTCAGCAACAATTCATATTGGCTGATAGCATCTGACTTGTCGGGTGCACGCATGAGGCTATCGGCGAGCATCAACTGAGCTCCGAGATCATTTTCATGGCGTGCAAGCCAGCGCCGCAAACCGCCTGCCGCTTCCGTCCACTCCCCCGTTCGTAGTCTGACCAACGCGAGGCGCATCGCTCCGGCTCGCACATCGTTTCGAGCCAGCGTTTCGTAAGCTAAAGCCGCTTCGGCCGTTTTCCCTCGTGCGGCCATGACGTCCGCGGTCAACAGGTCGTATTCAGATCCAGCATCACCCAGCGTCCCGAGCCGTTTCAGCCGTTGCTCTGCTCGAGACGTCGCGTCATCTCGCAAATCAAGCCGTACCAATCCGCGCAAAGCGCCAACATGCTGTTGATCCGTCAGGTCCAGTACGTGGTCGAAATTACTCCTGGCAAGCGTTTGATTACCCACTTGCCATTGGAGTTGTCCAACGGCAAACCGAAACCGCACGTTGTCTCGCTGACCGGCCGTCATCGCCTGCAATTTATCAACCCCGGCTTTGGCCGCGGCTACATCGCCCTTGCGCAAATCGACCTGTACTCTCAATACCCCTAAATCCGGGTTGTTGGGAACAATCGACATCACCTGATCTGCAAGTCGATCTGCTTTCTCGACCTCGTTCTGCAACAGATACAGACGCAACAAGCCTACCCTCGCGCGAATCGACTCGGGATTGTCAGCGATCGCCTGGCTCAAGTATTCAATCGCGCCAGCTACGTTCGACTGCTTGATCGCAAGCTCGGCAATACCTATCAGCGCGTCTTCGTTGCCGGGCAGGAGAATGAGCAGATCCTGGTAGTAGGATACCGCCAGGGTGAGATCGCCTTCGCGCTCGGCCAAACGGGCCAGGTTGCTTGCAGCCGGGAGGAATTCAGGGTCGTGAACGAGCGCCTCGGAGAACGCTGATTTGGCGCCACTGGAATCATCCCGACCCAGGGCTACCGCACCCCTGAGGTTGTAACCAAGCGGGTTATCCGGACTCTTGCGAATAATAGCTTCAACGGCTTCGGCTGCCGCGTCGAAATTTCGCTCGCGCAGGCGCATCATCGCAATCAGGTAATCACTTTGAAACTGGCTTTGATCCACGTCGATTGCACTGGCAAGCATTGCTTCGGCCTGCTCGTTTTCACCGGCGGACAACAGACTCAAAGCCAGTTGATTGCGAAACGGCGCCATGTCCGGCGCCAATTCCACCGCACGTTCCAATGCCGCCGCCGCCTGCGCCGGATGACCCAGTCGCATCTCACAGGTGCCTATCAACGCGTAAACTTGCGGATCCCTCGTCACCGACACGATAGGTTCGAGGGTCTCTATGACATCGGCAAAATTCTCTTCCTCGAAATAGATGGTGGCCAACAATTTTCGTGCGGATTCGTTGAGCCTATTGCGGGCTAGAAATCTCTGCAAATTGGCTTTGGCCTGACTGAACTGCTTTTGCTGGTACTTGACCACGCCCATCAAATACAAACTGGGTCCATGATCCGGCACCGAACGCTGCACTTCACGCAACGCCGCCTCCGCGCCATCCGTATCCAGTTGCTGGAATTTGACGAGCGCATCGAGGTAGTGGCCGAGGGGAAACTGCGGTGCCAGCCGCAATACGTGATTAATCTCTTCGGTAGCAGCCGCATGATCCTGTTGAGCGAGGTAAACACGCGCCAGCCCCACGCGGCCGAGCACTTCGCCGCCAGGAAGATCGCGTACGGTTGCAAAGGCAGCAACGGAGCCCGCCCAATCGCTGTCGGCAAGGGCTAACTCTCCCTGGCGCACCCAGCTTTCACGGTGGTCCGGATCTATCTGTATCGCTTTGTCGAGATACGATTCAGCGCTCATGAGATCTCCCTGGCGCAATGCGATTACCGCAAGCCCCAGATTGCCGTCAGCGAGTTGCAAACCCTGTTGATACAGGACTTTCGCTCTATCGACGTCAGCGCCCGAAAGATAAGCATCACCAAGGACCACGGCGAGTTCAGGACTCAACAGCCCGGTGCCTTCCAGTTCACCAATGACCTCTTGGTGGCGTCGAAGGCGAACCTTGGTTCGCAGCAGACCCACTTTGACTTCTTCGGTATCCAGCCCGAGATCCAGACTACGCTCGTACTCCTTCAACGCGCTGGGGAAATCGCCGAGTTTGGCGTGAGACCGGGCCAACAATAATCGCGCATCCGCAAAATCGGGCGCTTTCTGCAATGCGTTTTTCAGCTCGATGACGGCGGTTCGGACCTGATTGGTGAGAAAATACCCTTGAGCGTTCTCATAGTGCTGCACCGGTGTGGTGCTGTCACAACCGATAAGCACCAAGATGCTTCCCAAGACCAAACCACGGCAGATCCTGCTAAAAAGGGTCATAACTCGTCCATCCGCTAACCACGGAGGCAATTCTATAGGAATTTCGAATGGCTGATTTCCGAAAAGGGGAGCAAGTGCGAAATAAAATGCCTAAATGGAGTTCTTGACGACCTCGTTAGAGTACGCACTCTCGTTCCCATCTGCATCCAGCGCGGTCATCGCCAGGTAATAGGTACCCATCGGAACGGTCAGATCAAACTGGGTAATGGCAGAGCCGCTGACATCAATCGAATCGAGATAACCGCCCGACTGGAGGCCGAAGTATATTTTGAATCCAGCGAGATCTGTTAGGGCACTACCGTCGACGTTTTCTGTCGGAGCAACCCAACTCAACTGAACGACACCATTGACGAATACGGTTGTCATCACCAATGCGTTGCCACCGGATGATGCGGTACAGGTGAGCGTATAGGTGGTGTTAGCCGATAGCGGACCGGCGAGCTCGGATCCTGAGGTCGCCCTGCTTCCGGACCAGCCCCCGCTTGCTACACAGCTGCTGGCATTCTGAGTCGACCAGGTCAGCGTCGTGCTGTCACCCGCATTCACGACCGAGTCGCTGGCGGAGAAATTGATGGTGGGTGCAGAGCCCGGGTCGGGATCGGGATCAGGGTCTGGCATCGGATCTGGATCCGGTACGACTTGCACCGGATCATCGGACGAGTCTGTTTCAATTACCCCTGAACAGGCACCCAGTGATGCCGCTACAACAATCAAGATCAGTGCCCAGAGGACCCTCTGCGGTGCTACCCACGCGGCGCTTGCTGTCATCGTCTCTCGCTCCTTGACTCAACCTCCTTTCTGCATGTCCCTATGCAGTCGGAGTACTACAACTCTGGAGTCTCGGGCAGCGCGGTCATATTTCCTGTGAAGGATTCGACAAATTGGGAATTCTTTTCCATTGTGCGACACAGCACACAATTCTTTGGACGTTTTAAACGTGTATGAGAGAGATGTTCCCTAGGGAATGGTTTTCAGGACCTGGTTCGAGTACCGACTTTCATTGCCATCTGAATCCACGGCGGTGAGCGCAAAGTAGTATGAACCGGGAGATACCGTGACATCCCACCGGGTAATTCCTGGAGAATTGATGGTGTAGCTACCCGTGTAATTGCGGCTCTGGGTGCCCCAATACACGACGAATCCGGCAAGATCGGTCAGCGGGCTGCCATCCACGTTCTGGGTCGGCGCCTGCCAGCGAATCGTTTTACTCAATACTCGCACGGTCACGAGGGCAACGGCACTACCCCCGGGACCCTCGCAGGTAAGCCGGTAGGTCGTGTCTTCGGTCAGTGCGCCGGTACTAAAGTCACCTGAAGAAGGCTGAGTACCTGACCAGCCTCCACCGGCCGTGCAAGTGCTGGTATTCGCCGAATCCCACGTCAGCGTGCTGGTTCCATTGACCGCAACCTCTGCAGGAGAAGCTCTCAACGTGACGTTCGGGCCGTCGGAATTAGCAACGTTCACCATGACTTCTGCCAACCCGCCACCGCCAGCACCCGAACAGCTCAGTCTGAAGCGGGTATCCCGGGTGATATTCGCGACGGTCTGAGAGCCAGAGAGGGTTTTGACACCCGACCAGCCACCCGACGATTGGCACTCGGTCGCGTTGAATGAGCGCCAGGTAAGGGTGACGGAGGCACCCGGCTCCACAACGGTCGCAGACGCGAAAAGACTGACACTGGCCGGAGCGGCCGATGCCGAGTTCTTAACCACGGTTCTCTGATTGCTTTCCCCACTGCATGCACCAACGGAAATCGTCAGCAGCAAAGGTACTAAGCTACGCCAATACTTCATTAAAGACTGCTTGGTTATCTGGGTCCAAAGTCCTGGGGGAGGATGGCCAGACACCCTTGGAGCATGAAGACGTCGGTGCAACAGCGGCTCTTCATATGCTCCAGACTACGGGAAAGCACGTTCGGGTTCTTGTTCAACCCGCGAACTCTACCTTCAGGTAAATTACATGTAAAGGCCAAGTCGGACCCCTTAAAAAAATCGTTAGCACACTGATTGATCGCACCGATCAGAAGACCAAAGCTCTTTCCATCTATTTCAATCAGTTACAACACATTCCCCGAAATACCTATATGAATTGTGGATAACTTGGACCGAACAACTAAATGGACATCAGCCTTCGCAGCAGGGGAAAAAGCCGCTTACGGGCTACTTAGCGTCTGAAAATGTTAGGATCACCGACCTGACTGCGGTCCAATTCGATGAATTACCATCCAAGGCATGCTGTATGAATCAACGCGCCGTTACCGCCTGTGTGCTCGTTATCGGCAACGAAATTCTGTCCGGACGTACTCAGGACACCAATCTGAACCACATCGCCGTGACTCTCGGAGGCTGGGGTATTCAAGTTCGCGAAGCGCGAGTGATTCCCGATGTGGAAGAAGACATCGTTGTGGCAGTGAACGAGGCTCGCGCGCGTTTCGACTATCTCTTCACCACAGGCGGCATAGGTCCCACCCACGATGACATCACCACAGACTGCATCGCCACCGCTTTTGGCGTCGATCTGGTGGAGAGTAAGGAGATTGCCGCCATTATCCGGCAGCGGTCCGCACCACCACCCGTCATGGAAGCCCGCATGCGGATGGCACGGATACCCCATGGCGCCACGTTGATCGACAACCCGACCGGTGGACCCCAGGGTTTTCGTATCGAAAACGTGTTTGTGATGGCGGGAATACCCACCGTGATGCGCGCCATGTTGAGCAGTCTGGAAGGGAAGCTCAAATCAGGACCCGTGGTGAGATTCCGGTCCGTCACCGCCTATCTCGGTGAAAGCCAGATCGCAGCCGCACTCGGTACCATTCAGCTGGATCACCCGGAGATCGATCTTGGCAGCTATCCGTTTTTCAAGAACGATCGTTACGGCACCTCACTGGTGATGCGCGGTATCGATGAATCCGCCCTGGAGACCATGCTCGAGGAGGTGAAAGCCGCCATTGTTGCAGCGGGCGAAGTTCCCGAAGACATAAAGGCTGGATGATCGACATGAAACGTCTACCGATACTGTTATTCACGTTCCTGGCAATTCCGCTCATTGCAGAAACTCCCGCTGACTATGCAAGCCTACCAGGAAGGAAGGCGATGGCTATCGTTCCCGGATTCACCGATAGCATCTATGGAATCGGCCATTCGCAATCAAGCGACATCGGCGCGGCCGCCTCGGCTCTGCAGGAATGTCAGCGAAAACTTGCCGAACACACCGAGATTGGACCCACGCCCGCGCAAACCTGCGAGGTGGTGAATCTCAACCAGGAACTCATCACCACAGGCGCCGAGATTCGTGCGCAGATACCCGACAAGCCACACCCCTTGTACCTGTGGCGATATACCTCGGCCACGGCGACGGTTTATCTGGCAGGATCCATTCACATCCTGAAATCAACCATCTACCCACTGGCCCCGCAGCTTGAGAAAGCCTTCGAGCAGTCTGACCTGCTGGTACTCGAAGTGGACACCGAAAAATACTCACTGGCCGAGATGCAGCGCAGGATGATGGAGGTCAGCCTGCTGCAGGACGGGCAGACATTGAAGAAGGTGCTGGATCCGGCTGTGTTGGATCGCTTGAACGAAAGCCTGGCCCGTTACGGCATCAATACTCGACAAATTGCCCAGTTCAAACCTGCCATGGTGATGAATCAGCTTGTGGTGCTGCGTCTGATGACGCTCGGTTACCTGCCTGAGTACGGCCTCGAACAACATTTCAGAGCAAAGCTAAACGATAAACGGATACTCGAGCTCGAGTCCATCGATATGCAGCTCGACGTGTTGTTCAATCAGCCGCTCGACCTGCAGATTCAGCTTCTCACCGACACGCTGGAACTGGAGCATGAGATCGAACCTGTGTTAGCCGACATGGTCGGTGCCTGGCTCGCGGGTAACGACAGGGATCTCTTAGCGCTCATCCTGCAACAGTCAGGCACTTCCGAACTTAGCCAGGCATTCAGTAAACGTATTCTGGATGATCGCAACGTCACCATGGCCAAAACCATCGGACAATATCTGGATACCGTCGGAACCTACTTTGTTCTCGCGGGGGTTGCCCACTTCATCGGAGAGTCCAGTATCGTCAGCCTGTTGAAACAGCAGGGCATCAACGGCAAACGGGTTATGTCCGACGAACAGATTTAACCCTGATGTGACAATAATCCACGGCGCAGACCGCCTACGGCTCGCGCGCGCACATTATTGCCACATCAGGGTTAACCGTAAAACAGGAATCAGGTGATGAACATCGATGGTAGAACGGCAATCGTCCTTGGGGGTACCTCGGGCATCGGCCTCGCCACCGCGCTTGGCTTAAGAGATCAGGGAGCAAACGTTACGGTGATGAGCCGCAGCCCGCAGAACCTCGCGAACGCAACCGAAGTGCTGGGCGACGGGGTGGGAGTCGTTGCGCAGGATGTACTGGATCGAGACTCCATGGGTGTCGCGTTCGCGGAGCTTGGTCCTGTCGACATTCTAGTCAATGCAGCCACCGGTGGCTCACGGGCAACCGGTCCCTTCGAGAAGATGGATCTCGATGGCTTTCAGGGTTCCTTCCGCAAACTCTGGGGGTACGTCAACTCCGTACACGCGGTCATACCGCTGCTTACCGACGATGGCTGTATCGTCCTGGTCAGCGGCTCACCGGCCCGCAAGTGCAGGCCGGGAATGTCCGCAATCTCCTCAGTGGGCAACGCCGTGGAGGGGTTTTGCCGTGCAATTGCGGTGGAGATCGCACCAAGACGAATCAATGTCGTCTCTCCCGGAATCATCGACACACCCATGTTTCCCATGGAGGGTGAAGCGCGCGAGAAATTTCTCTCCCAGGCAACGGCCGGCCATTTACTCGAGCGTGCGGGTACCGCCGAGGAGGTCGCCTCCGGAATTCTCTTCGCAATCAGCAACGATTTTGTCACCGGCTCGACCATTGACGTTGATGGCGGAGCCTTGCTCCCTTGAGGCGGGGCATTGCTCGCATCAATGCGGACTCCGTTAGTGGACCCGGTTAGTGGTCGAGTCCTTTAACCCGCCCTGGGGGCTACGGAGCCCTCACGTCCAGACGCTGATGTCGAGTCTCGGTCGCAAATCCTGGGCACGACGACGAGCACACGAGGTCATCACCGAGGCGCGCGAAACAATCCTCCAGTGCACGGACGGGGTACGTCTGCAGGCCTGGTTGAGTGACCGGCCCGGCGCGGCGCCGACGGTCATCATCATTCACGGCTGGCTCGGGAGTGCCGAGTCGAGCTACGTGCTTTCTGCAAGCGCAGAACTCTGGAAGTCCGGTTTCAACGTAGCGCGATTGAACCTGCGTGATCACGGCGACACCGCGCATTTGAACAAAGATCTTTTCCATTCCGCTCGCACCAGGGAGGTGGTCGATGCAGTGCGCCAAATCTGTGATCACAACGCCCCCGAGCCCTGTGGGGTATTAGGGTTTTCGCTGGGTGGTAACTTCGCGTTACGGATAGGTAAAGCTACCGGGTTACCAACCCTTGCCGTCTGTCCCGCCATTGACCCGACCGCTACGATGGTCGCCATCGACAACGGCTGGATCGGCTATCGTTGGTACTTCGTGCGCAAGTGGCATCGGGCTCTGTGGTCCAAGCAACAGGCGTTTCCAGACCAGTTCGATTTCGGTCAAGCCTTTAACCTACGCTCCGTGGCAACGCTGACGGACCTGTTTGTCACCCGGTACACGCCGTTTGAAAATACCCACGACTATCTCGCGCACTACACCCTGACAGGTGACACACTGACCGGTACGCAAGCCACCATCGTCATGGCGGCGGATGATCCGGTAATCCCAACACGAGGTTTCAGAAATCTGCCCAAAGGGATTGAGCTGATCGAGATGGCCCACGGTGGCCACTGCGGCTTTGTCGACAACCGCCGTTCGGCAAGCTGGCTCGATCATTTCGCATCCGCTTTTTTCGAAAAGAAGCTCCAACCAGAAACCTGGCAGCACCTCGCTATCGCGCCGTGAGCGATTTCACCATCGGAATCAGTTCTTTCCCGTATTCCATGGCGTCAATGACCGGATCGAAGCCCCGGATCAGAAAATACTTCACACCGAGGTCATGGTAGGCAGCCAGAGACTGCGCCACCTGTTCGGGCGTACCCACAAGGCACGAGGTGTTTCCCACAGCACCCGTAACACGCGCGATACCCATCCAGAGCCGCTCGTCGTGTACATCCGCGGATTCGGCATGACCCATCATCCGGGCCCCGCTCTTATCGAGCGGCTTTCCGGAATATGGGTTGTCATCCTCGATCTCCCGAAGGACGTGCCTGGCATTCGCCCAGGCTGCGGACTCCGATGGTGCGATGATCGGCCGCACAGAGACGCTGAAATCGATGGTTCGGCCGTGCTCAACCGCGATCTGGCGGATTTCATTCATCCTCTCTTTGAGCGCTGTACGCGGCTCGCCGAATAGCGCGTACACATCCGCCTTGGCTCCGCCAACTCGGGTTGCCAACTCAGAAGAGCCACCAAAAAATACCGGGGGGTGAGGTTGCTGCACCGGTTTGATCTGTGAGAACGCATCCTCCACACGATAGAACTCACCCTCATAAGAGAATCGTGCGGCCGCCGTCCAGGACTGGCGCATGATGTCTATGTACTCCGAAGAGCGCCGATAACGATCGTCCTTGGCCAGAAAATCCCCATCGCCCGCCTGCTCCTTGTCCGAGACTCCCGTGATGATATGTACCGCGACCCGACCACCCGTGAGCTGATCGAGCGTTGCAAACTTGCGGGCGGCAAGCGTTGGTGCCACAAACCCGGGCCGATGCGCGATGAGATAACGCAATGAAGTCGTCTGGTATGCCGCATGTTGAGCAACCGCCAGCCCGTCGGCCGCACCGGAGGTATAACCCACCAACACCAGATCGAACCCGGCCGCTTCGTGCACTCGAGAAAATTTCTTGATGAAGTCTGCCGAGATACCACCGTCGATGACGTGCACGCGGGCACTACCTCCCTCCGGGGAGACGCCGATCATACCGATGAATTCCACGCCCACGGCGGTCTCCAAACAGCGCTGGTAGCCTATATCACCTCTTCCGGTTCCTCAATCCGATACCGGAGATCGTAGTTCTTTACCGGGAGCTGCCGAACGCGGGTCCTGGTCGCGGCAAAGATGGCGTTGGTCAACGCTGGCGCAATCGCGGGCGTACCAGGCTCGCCTGCCCCGCCCCATGCCGCGCCGCTGTTGATAATATGAGTTTCGATCACAGGCGCTTCGTCCATCCGCAACATCTTGTAATCGTGGAAGTTGCTTTGTACCACCGCACCATTTTTAACCTGAATGTCACCGTACAGAGCCGCTGTCAGCCCATAGACGATGCCAGATTCCATCTGCGCGACGAGGCCGTCCGGCGACACCGCAAAACCAGGATCGACGGCACACACGACCCGATCGACCCGCACCCTACCCTCGGTCACGGTCACGTCCACCAC
>JACZXA010000181.1 GCA_022571865.1 Pseudomonadota bacterium | reverse complement strand
CGACGGGATCGCCTCGAACGGCTATGCCTGCCCGGAACTCACGGTTTTGATGAATTCCATCAGCAACAGGCACCACCCCGGCAGCCGTCCGGCAGTATACGGACCCATCGCTAGCGAAAACTCACCGTCCTGGTGGGGAAAATACGCCGCCAACCTGAACGAGTTCTACCAGCTCAAAGAAGGCGACTGCGTGTAATATCCAACGGGCTGGAAGTACCAAGCGAAGAACACCGGGCGTGTGCCTGGCAAGTTCTTCTACTACGCGTCATCGCCACCCAGCGGAGTTCAATGGTTTGATTAGAGTGAACCAGGGAGTAAGTCAGGGGATGCAAGCTGACCTTGTCCTGTTGAACGGCAAGATCGTTACGATGGATGCTGCGGGTGCTACGGTCGAGGCGCTGGCCGTCGACGGTGATCGAATTATTGCGGTCGGCAGTAATGGCGATGTCGAACCCCTGCGTGGCAAAGACACTCGAACGATCGATCTAAAAGGCCGAGTCGTTCTTCCGGGGTTCATCGATACCCACGTCCACCTCGACTGTGCGGCAGTCAATACGAAACTCGCCACCAGTTGTCACATTCCACCAGTCGACTACGTCGAAGTATTAGGTAGCAGCGGGTCAAAGGCAGCCATCCTGAATTTTGTGAGACAGGCTGCGCTAGAGAAAGATGCCGGGGAATGGATAATTGGCCAGGGGCGGTTTACGCTCGAAGTCGAAGGAAACTCACCCAGCAAGGACGAACTGGACGCAGCGGCGCCGAACCACCCGGTCATGATCCGGTACAGCGCGCACTCACAGCTACTCAATAGTACGGCGCTGGAAATGGTAGGTATTACCCGCGACCGCCCGACTCAAGAAGAGTTGGACCAACTCGCACCCGGTGCGAAAGTGCGGCGAGATGCAGCGAGCGGTGAACCGACCGGCGTGGTGAACGAGTGCATCGATTGGATTTTTCCGCGCACCAGCCCCTGGAAATATGAAGACTTGCGTCGCGCCATTCTCCAGACCTGTCAAGAAGCCAGTAGTTTCGGTGTGACGGGTATCCACGAGTTCGTGAGTTGGCCTGATAGCTCGCGCATCTATCAGGAACTCTACCGAGACGGGGAGTTACCTTTGCGAGTCCAGCTCTGCCCCTGCGTGTGGGGCATGATGCACACCGTGGAGATGGACTCCCTGTTGGACTTAGGCCTGCAAACTGGTTTTGGCAATGACTGGATCAAATTCGGCAGCGCAAAGATCTTCGTCGATGGCGAAGGGCGCGACGAGAACGGCGTCGCACAGGAATGGCTCCGAATTGGGCAGGATCGTCTCGATGGCCTCGTCGCCAGCGCTCATCGTGCAGGCATTCGCGTGATGATGCACGCGACATCGCGCGAGGGTCAGGAAATGGCCATCAGTGCCATCGAGGCCGCGCTCCGCAAGTTCCCGAAAGCGGATCATCGCCACCGCATTGAACATTTCGCGGGCGACTACTGGCCCGAGGGTCTTGCGCGCTTGAAGAAGTCGGGGATTATTCCGATTCCGACGCCATACAGCTCGCTGGGATGGTACGGGGACGCATGGCTCGACTCCGCTTCCCCTGGCGAAAAAGTCGTCCCCTACCGATTGTTGCTCGATGAGGGCTTCATGCCTCCGGGTAATTCCGACTGTATGGGAACGGAACCAGAAGCGTTGAACCCATGGTGGAGCATCTGGTGCGTCGTCGCACGAAAGACCCGAACAGGTCGTTCGATCTGCCCCGAGGAAGGTCTCGACGTATTGGAGGCGATTCGCCTTTATACGACGTACTCTGCCTACGCGGGTTTCGAGGAAGACAGCAAAGGATCGCTCGAACCGGGCAAGCTCGCCGATCTGATCGTCCTCTCGGAGGATCCTTTCGAGATTCCGGTGGATGCGCTAAAAGACTTGCAGGTGGAGACCACGGTCGTGGGGGGTCGCTTCGTCTTTGAGAGAAGAGGCTGAAACGTTTCTTGATTGAGACGACGACCGGTTGTGGCCGTTTCCATCCAATATTCATCCACGCATTGTCGGAGTCTCTGCTTGAAAACGAAATTAACCATACAGATTTTGATTGTCCCATTACTCTTGCAGTCAGCTTTTGCCGCTAACGAACAAGGTAGCTGGGTAGATTTGACCTATTCGCTCTCCGATGAGTCGGTATTCTGGCCTACCGCAATGCCGTTCACGCTGATCACCGAATCGGAGGGTATTACCGAGGATGGTTATTACTATTCAGCCTACAGTTTCTCGGCCGCCGAACATGGTGGCACACACATAGATGCTCCCATTCACTTCGCGCAAGGGCACATGACCGTCGACGAAATCCCCCTGTCCGTGTTGATCGGTAATGCCGTTGTAATCGACGTTTCAGCGAAGACCTTTCAGAATCGCGATTACCAGGTAACAGTGGCGGACATGACAGACTGGGAACAAATCCACGGCCGTATTCCGGCCGATTCAATCGTACTGATTCGAACTGGCTACGGACGTTACTGGCCAGATGCGAAGAACTACCTGGGCACAGCAGAACGTGGCCAAGCTGGCGTTGAGGCACTGCACTTCCCAGGGCTCGATCCGAACGCCGCCCAGTGGCTTGTAGAGGAACGTGTCGTCAAGTCAGTAGGAATAGATAGCGCAAGCATCGACTTCGGCCAATCAAAGCTGTTCGAAAGTCATGTGACGCTGATGTCTTCGAATATACCCGTTTTCGAAAATGTAGCGAATATGGACAAGCTTCCACCAACTGGCGCGTTTGTCGTTGCGCTTCCGGTGAAGATTAAAGGAGGCAGTGGAGGCCCCCTGCGTATTATTGCGCGGCTGCCATGAATTCATAACGACGTCCATTTTGGAATCAGTAATGCCTGTTTGCCTGATCCTACCCGCTTGGCCGTTTTCGATCCTGAAAACGTTGGATACGAATGGCAGATTTTTGTTGCGGTGCGGGATATTCGTTACCCGTTTTCCTAGGTTGGGTGGTTCCTGATGGTGTTATATGCAATCAGGGGGTGAGGTGATGATGAAAACAGAAATTTCCCGACGCACGTTCTTGATCGCAACGGCGATATCAGCCGTCGGCTGCGTATCTGGCGGTGGGTTGCGTTCGCGTCGCAACTCGCCGACTGACAAGCTGAATGTTGCAGCGATTGGTTGTGGTGGCAAGGGCAGCAGCGATATCTATGAATGCCGGGGAGAGAACATTGTCGCGCTTTGTGACGTCGATGACCAACGTGCCAGTCGAATCTACCAGGCGTTTCCAGATGTGAAGAAGTACAGGGATTTTCGAGAGATGCTCCAGAAGCACCCGGAGATCGATGCGGTAACAATATCGACCCCCGACCATATGCACGCAATTATCGCGTTGACGGCGATGCAGATGGGGAAGCATGTCTATGTCCAGAAACCGCTCACACATAATATTTTCGAAGCCCGACTGCTGAGCCAGGCGGCGCGCAAGTATGGTGTGGTGACGCAGATGGGCAACCAGGGTCACTCCGGTGAAGGCGTTCGACGCTGCCTCGAGATGATCCAGTCTGGTGCGATCGGGCAAGTTCGAGAAGTACATTGTTGGACCGACAGGCCCGGTATTGAAGGGCGTTTGTGGTGGCCGCAGGCAGTCGAACTTCCGTACCCTGCCGAGCCTGTACCCGATCACATCGATTGGGATCTGTGGCAGGGTGTGGCCCGGCAACGCCCATACAACAGTCGGTACTGTCCATTCAATTGGCGGGGATGGTGGGACTATGGATCTTGCGCGCTGGGGGACATGGCTTGTCACATAATGGACCCGGCGTACTGGTCGCTGAACCTTGGGATGCCGGACAGTGTCGAGGTCGTGTCGCAGGAAGGATGTACCCTCCAGACCGGTCCGCTGAACGAGGTGATTCGCTTCGAGTTCCCGGCCCGTGGCGACATGGTGCCAGTTACCGTCTATTGGCATGACGGCGGCAACCAGCCGATGCGTCCCGACGGAATTCCGGAAGATGAACAACTGGGAGACGGCAACAACGGCAGCCTGTTCATTGGTGACGAGGGTGTGTTGTCGATTGGTACCTACGGTGGGAATCCGAGGCTGCATCCCGAGGAAAAAATGCGCGACTACGCCATGCCGCAGAAGACTGTTCCGCGGGTGGCCGCCGCGCCGGACGATTTGGGGGAAGTCAGCGACACGGCACACCGGCTGGACTGGATCCAGGCCTGCAAGGGCGGTACGCCAGCCTGCTCAGACTTCGGGTATTCTGGCCCGTTCACGGAGATGGTGCTGCTGGGCACTATTGCCGTTCGAGTCCCCGGTAAACTGGATTGGGACGGTAAAAACCTGCGCTTCACCAATTCCGAGATGGCGAACCGACTGGTCAGCAGACGGTATCGCGAGGGGTGGGAATTGCCAGAGGTCTAGCTCGAAAACAACCCCAGTACTTGCGCAGAGTGCCGCTGGTGAGTGCTCCAGGCCGATCGATACGAATTCCGGGTCCACCACCACTGCCCCGGCCCTGGTCTATGGCCACGATGTTGCGAATGATTCGCGTTCCATAAGCGCTTCCGCGGAAGCGCAAACGATTGCCTGACTTGTCCGCTCGAATCAGTGCCACGATGAACTTCTTCGCGCGAGTGGGATCGTAGTACTGCCAGGCTTTATAGAGCCTATTCGCTGCCTGCTGTCGGCGCGCACCGTCAACCATTTCCTTCGTAAAGCCGCTTGGCCCATTCAGGGTCGACGATTAAGAATTGCACGAGAGTGGCTTGATCTCTTTGGTTCCGCATACGTTGCGGTAGGCTTGCGGGCTATTCAACGGCCGGTTGCACGAGTTCAATACTGACCCCGTCGGGTCCTTCGATAAAAGCGATCTTGAGGTTGCGATATGGGCGCGGTTCCAGCGTGAACTTGACACCTCTGGACTTGAGGTCGACGGCTGCGGCGTCGAGATCCGCAAAGCTCCAGCCAAGGTGGTCGATGGCCCTTCCCGTGGTACCTGCCAGTTCATCTTCGCCGCTGTCCTGGATCAGCAACCAGAGGCTGCCGTAGCGTAGTGCCGGCAGCATGCCCGCAAAGCTGTCGCGCTTCCCGCCGAAAGCAGCTTCATACCAGTCGAAAGCGCCTTCCGGGTCAGGGCTCTTGAGGTGGATGTGGTGTAAGCCGACCTGGTTCGGATCTTCCATGACCTCGATCTTGGTGCCCCACGGGTCTTCGACGAAGGCGAACTTGAATTTACCTTGTACGTCACGCACCTCGCTGAGGATTTTGACCCCTGCTGCTTCGTAACTGCTCATTTTCGCCGCAAGGTCGGAGAACGAGAAACCGATGTGGTCGACTGAGCTACCCGAACTCCCCGGGAAATTCTCTTTGACAAAGAAGATCACTAATACCTCGTCATAGCTCACCCGCTGGCCACCCGTTGCCAGTTCACCGCCCATGTGTTCCGCGTACCAGGTTGCGGCTTCAGCCGCATCGGTGGCGGTAAGATGGAGGTGGTGATAGGGTGCCTCGGCGGCGACCGAAGAGGCACCGCATAGGGCGAGGATGGAAACAAGGGCGTTATGGCTGAGGTTCATTGAACCCTCCCTGAAATGAGTGGAACAACGCGTGATCGTACTTTCCATGCTGGAGATGGCGCAACCCTCACGGCTGGAGATGGCGCGACCCGGGAGGTCAGGCAAACTCGAATAGATTCGTCGTGCCTTCCTGGCAGACTCCCCCACGCCGTCCAATCGGGCTTTCCGATGTGAGGTTTTTCAGCAGCGCGTCATCGGTCGGGGTGAAGGCAATAAACCGCGCCCCGTCATCGAGCCGACCGATGATCAATCCGCGCTCCGGTTCGCCTTGGCGACCGAACAGCACAGTATAGGTTTCCACCGTTGCGGAACCCGTTGGTGACGCAACGCTCCTTGGGTGTTCAACAGCGTCAATCTTCTCCTGCAGGATCTGTGGGTTGGTCCTCACGAAATCTGCCGTGGGTCGGGTTGTTGAATAGATCCCCAACGAGTGTTTGGTGAGATACCAGCCATTGCCGGTGACTAGGCCGAACTCGCCAGGAGATTCACGCAGGCGTACCATCATCGCGGCGACGGAGTGCATCACATAATTGTTTCCAGGACCGCCGAAGTAGGGCAATCCGCCGGTCACCGTCAGCGGACGCGGATCTCCTTCGGCAATACCCAACATGTCGCGAGCGGTTTCGACAGCCGAAGGAAAACACGAGTAGAGATCGAAGCAGTCAATCTCGTCGATGGTTTTGCCCGCCATGCCGAGCGCCTGTTCTCCCGCGGCTCGAATTGCCGGTGAGCTGTGGTAGTTCAGCCGTTCGGTGACGTGCCAGATGTCGTTGGCGTCGGCACAGCCGTGGAGGTAGACAAAACGTGCTGGATCGATGCCGAGCGCTCGAGCTTTCGCTTCCGAAGTGAGTAATAGGGCCGCCGATTGGTTCACCCGGATAATGGCGTTCATGAACTTGGTGTAGGGGTATCCGATATATCTGTTTTCCGTAGACGCGGTGGCGATTTCTTCGGCGCTGCGACGAATGGGAAACCAGGCAAATGGATTGTTTGCCGCGACTTCGGTGAACGGGGCACAAAGTGCTCCCAATGCCGCCTGGTGGGATTCGAAAGATCGCCCGTAGTGGTGACGCAGCGCATTCTCGAACAGCGGATAGGTGTTGATTGGCGCCATCATGTCGTGGGCGAGTTCCATCCTACTGCTGGGAGATTTTTCCGTGGAAAGGAGCCGGGGTTCAACGAACTCACCTTCGTCCCAGTCAAGACGAACGCCGGCTCTGCGCGCTTTCAGCACCGTATCCAGAGCTTCTGCCCCGGCGAGTAGCACCATGGATACCTCGCCGCTTGCGATCGCCTCGGCGCTATGGTTCACCAGCATTTGTGGCGTGTTACCGCCGGTAATCGTCAGGAGCTGATCGCACGATTCGGCGCCGAGACGTTTGGCGAGTGCCGCGGTCGGATTGGGAATACCGCGACCGACGCTATTGACGACGACGATTCGATCCACTTTGGCAAGTGCTGCTTTCGTTAGCCCGGCATCCTCAGCGGCAAGCCCGGCTGTTTCTTCCATCATGGCGGATGGGCTCAAAGCATCTTCCAGATTCTGTGGGCGCTCCATGTATTGTCCTGCGCCTACCAGAACGGGTATCTGTCGCGAGCTCATCGTGTTGTTTCCATAGTCATGTTGAAATGGTGGTGAGTGGGGTTAACCTTCTGGCTTCTTCTTTAGTTCGGGGCAGGAACGATTCCCACTTAACATCAAAGGCGACCGCTCCAACTCGACCTTCCGGATCTCCCGAGTTTCGAAGCCAGACGCAGATCTGTTTGTTCTCAGGGGTCGCGTCTGCGAATTTAATCAGGTCGAACGTGCAGTGCGTAGCTTTGCGACCTTCGTAGTCGAAATTCGCGCGGTAATCATTCTTTATTGTCACTGGTTCTTCCCCGTCTTCCTCGGCTTTCTCGGATGGGAAGTAATCAACCTCGATGCCATCTCCCGTTGTTTTGAATCTGAGGTTGTCGGAGATGTTGTACTTCTCGGAACTTGGGTTGAGCGTTGCTGAGGTAAGTTTGCAGTTCGACTCCCAGAAATCCTCACTTTCGGTGCTCTTCACAACCGCATTGTAATCTGAACAATTCGCGTTTTCGACGGGTGTGAAGATCAACTTATCAGCAACGATGTTGAAGTTTGCGTCGGGCAAAGCCCAGAACGTATCACCCTGACGCAACTCCGTTCGGTACCAGATTTGGGGAGGAACTCTGACGAGATAGGTGTCGCTGGCGTCGACCTCGATCAACAGGTCGGCAACGTCATGGTCCTGGAGGTGTCTGGCATAGATGTTTACATGATTTTCGTAGTTATTTACGTGTTTATTGCTTTCGTCCACGTGATTGTTGTAGCTGGTCGCCAGATTGTGGTAGTCGCCCACATGATTGATAAAATCTGCCAGGTGTTTAGTGATGTCGTCGTCGCTGGTCTGAATGTCCCCGATGTAGGTCGTGTCGCCAGGTTCGTTGGGAGACTGGCTGGACAGAAAGCCTAACATCGGCACGACAAGCGCGCCGATGGTGCCGGTGATCATCAGTATTGCACTCACGGTTTTTGAAATTGTCCGAGAGAGCTTGATATGGTGGCGGTACCGATAAACGTTTCGGTGAGATCGTCGGTGATCTGGATGCCCGTCAGTGGTTTGTCACCGAAGTTCTCGATGGTATAGGTCAGCCTGGTCTCGAACAGACCGACCCCGATACGAACCGATTCGGCAAGTGCTGCTTTGGCGAGGCCGATAACGCCCGGTTTGAGTGGTTTGAACGGTATCGGGGTCGGCTCGTTTTCCCTGGGTTCGCCATCCATGTCGGGATCGGGTTTATGACCGTTGGTGGAAATGTCGTCGGCGCCTTCTTTGGCGTATGCGCGAGCCTGATTCAGGAACGGGCTCTTTTCTCCGTTTGGTTCAAACTGCACACGTACGGACAGGCTGGCACGCAGCCCGGGTGCCAGTGAGTCTGAGCCTCCGAGCAGATTGGTGTTACTGCGGCCGTTGAAGTTCTCGTTAACCATAAGGCCATCAACGCTCTGGATCGATCCAGGCACAACGGTGAATGTTGCGTTGCCGATGAATGTCTCGGTGAGGTCGTCTGTGATCTGGATATAGCTGAGATCCGTATTTCCGAAATTCTCGATCGTAAAAGTCAACGTTGTTTCAAAGCGCTCCGCCGCCTGATCTATCAGAACACCTACGGTGGCGGCTTTCGCAAGACCGATTTCGGATCGGCGCGGGAGTTCGAACGGTGTTTTCTCACAGGTGGACTTGTTTTCACGCGTTGTGAACGTGCTCGAGCTGTAGTTGTTGCCGTTTTTCGAACACTGCTCCACCCACTTCCCGTCAACTTCACCTCGCGCCAGAGCCTTGTTGTAAAAGGGACCCGGATTCGTGCCGGGATCGAAGGTGAGCTTGAAGCCGATACGCGCTTCTTCGCCGGAAGCTAACTCCTCGTTACCGGACAGGAGATGTACCTCATCAACCCCGTCGAAGGTGGGATTAAGCTCGTTCAGCGCGCCATCGATGACAAGTGCTGAAACGCTGACTATTGTGGCCGGTTGGATGTTGTTGGAGAGCCAGTCCTTGATCTGAATCTGCTGAATAGCGACGTTGCAGACATTCTGCAGGCGTAAAGTGAACTCAACATTGAAAGTGCCATCGCCATTGTAGGTAACGTCACTCGCTGACTTTGTTAGAGCAATCTTCGGGTCAGGGAGTTGAGTGGTGCCAACAGCATACGTGTTACCAACAAGCAACAGCACAAGCAGCGAGGCCACGACCCGCAAGAGCTTTTTCCGCACC
>JACZXA010000180.1 GCA_022571865.1 Pseudomonadota bacterium | reverse complement strand
ACTAGGTAGTGGGACAGAGGTTACAGGCGGGGATCGTCTCTGACTTTTTTTGAGCCCTACAATCAGCAGCTGTACGACTTGATTGGTGAGGATTACGGCTGGTATTGAAACCTGTTTGATTGCGGAGCGGCGTAATTTATGCGATATGGCTGCCCACTTTTCAAGATGACCCGGATATGACCATCAAACTACCAACGCTCATCGCAACATCCGTCGTGCGCGGCAGTCGGCAAGGCGAGAGTCACGGCGGCGTCTATACAGTGGATTTTGAGAAACGGGAGGTTGTGCAGCACGTCGACTGGAACAAAAGCGACATTGACTTCGCAGGCCGCGGCGCCGACCGGGGCTTGCGCGGCATCGCATTTAGCGGTGACGACATTCTGATTGCCGCAAGTGACGAGCTTTTTCGCTACGACAAGAGCTTCAAGATCAAGACTTCCAACAGGAACCACTACCTGAAGCATTGCCATGAGATTTGCCGATTCGAGCGGACGATTTTCCTGACATCGACCGGTTTCGACAGCCTGCTCGCATTCGATCTGGACCAGATGAAATTCACCTGGGGCTTCCATCTGCAGAGGCAATACGATCAATGGGCCGGCCACACGTTCGACCCCCGCTCGAATATGGGCCCAAGACCCGTCAATGAGTATCACATCAACATGGTCCATGTGGACAGCACCGGGATATATCTGAGCGGCTTGCGCACGAATGCCCTTTTGCATATCAACAGCAAAATGGAGGTGTCGGAATTCTGTTCGCTGCCAGAAGGTGCGCACAACGCCCGTCCGTATCGTGAGGGACTTCTTTTCAACGACACGGTTAGCGACTGCGTGCGCTACGTTGGCCGCGATGGCAAAGACAGGGCATTCAAGATCGTGACTTTTGACGAAGCAGACATCGAATTTGCCGGTATCGACGATTCCAAGGTCGCGCGCCAGGGATTCGGCCGCGGCCTTTGTCCTGTGGGTGACCGACTTGTGGCTGGCGGTTCGTCGCCGTCAACCATCAGTCTCTATGATCTCGACAGCAATCAGAAGGTCGGGTCCGTCACCCTGACCATGGACATTCGTAACGCCATTCACGGACTCGAACTCTGGCCGTACGAATAATGGGGTCAGAGTAAAGTGCCAGAGTAAATTGAAACAATTTACTCTGGCACTTTACTCTGACCCCATTATTCCCACCCCATTATTCCAGGACCAGTCGAGTTGAAAGGATATTCGTTTCTGTCACTTGCACGACAGGCACTCAACCGACACCAAGGCTGGCCGGTAGCCTGGCGCACGCCGGAGCTGAAGAAAAACTACGATGTGGTGATCATTGGCGCGGGTGGCCATGGTCTTGCGACCGCCTATTACCTGGCAAAAAATCACCAGATAAAGAACATTGCCGTACTGGAAAAAGGCTCGCTCGGCGGTGGCAACACCGGACGTAATACTCAGATTACCCGTTCGAACTATTTCTGGCCCCAGAGTGCTGCATTCTTCGACCACTCGTTGAAGCTTTACGAAGGTTTGAGTCGGGAACTCAACTTCAACGTAATGTTGAGCCAGCGGGGATTGCTGACGCTCGCACACAGCCTGCATGAGTTGGAGGGTATTCAACGCTGGGCGAATGCGATCAGGATCAACGAAATCGAGGCTGAGATTCTCTCACCCATCGAAGTCAAGAAACTTGTACCGTTGATCGATATTGATTGCCGGTTTCCGGTCCACGGTGGATTCATCCAGCGCCGCGGAGGAATCTCGCGTCATGACGCCGTGGTCTGGGGTTATGCGCGTGCCGCCAGCGCCTATGGGGTAGACATCATTCAGCAATGTGAGGTCACGGCGCTCAACATCCAGTCGGGACGGGTAACAGGCGTACAAACGACACGGGGAACGATCGGTGCGGACAAGATCAGTATCGCCGTAGCGGGTCATACAACCGAACTCGCCAGGATGGCCGATTTTCGAGTGCCGATCACCAGCATGCCGTTGCAGGCCATGGTCAGTGAGCCGATCAAACCCTGCCTCCACACGGTGGTGATGTCACCCGTCATTCACATGTATGTCAGTCAGTCGGATCGCGGCGAGTTGGTGATTGGCGGTGGCGCGGATCTTTACAACAGCTATGCACAACGGGGAGGCATTCCGTTGTTGCAGGAAAATATCGCGGCAGTCCTGGAACTGTTCCCGGCCTTCACTCGCCTGCGGCTGATGCGGCAATGGGCGGGCATCGTCGACATTACGCCGGATACATCGCCGGTCATGGGGCTTACCCCCCTACAGAATCTCTATATCAGCGGTGGCTGGGGGACCGGTGGTTATAAAGCCATTCCAGCGGGTGGTGACACCATGGCTTACACGATTGTCCATGATGAGGCGCACCCGTTGATCGAAGATTTCGGGCTTGCACGGTTCGAGACCGGTGCGTTGATAGACGAGGGTGCGGCTTCGGGAGTGTCGCACTGATGCTGAGAATCGACTGCCCCTGGTGTGGTACGCGCGATGAAGTGGAGTTTTCGTTTGGGGGTGAATCTCACCTGACGCGCCCGACCCTCGATGCCAGTGACGCTGTCTGGTCGGACTATCTTTTCAACAAGGACAACCCGAAAGGCATTCACTTTGAGCGTTGGATGCACCGTTTTGGATGCGGACGCTGGTTCAACGTTGCGCGGGATACCCTAACTCACGAAATTCACGCCGTATACGAGATGGGCGCAGCGAAGCCCGACCTGGCAGTGAAGGACCCTGACTCGTGACGCCTTCACCAACCAACCGTTTGACATCGGGCGGCCGAATAGACCGAACTCAACCTTTATCCTTCAGATTCAACGGCAAACCGCTTCAAGGTTACTCAGGCGACACCATTGCCTCCGCATTGCTGGCCAACGGCATCGGCACGGTCAACCGGAGTTTCAAATATCACCGGCCGCGCGGCGTCATGTCGGCAGGTGTGGAGGAAACGAACGCACTGCTGACCGTATCCGGCGGCAATGGTGATATTCCCGTTGTGCGTACAACCGTGCGCGCGCTGGTTGATGGCCAGCTGATCAAGTCCCCAAGCGGCTTCCCGAACGTCAACTTTGACCTGGGTCGTGTGCTGGACTTTACCCACCGATTCTGGGCGGCTGGCTTTTACAACAAGTTGTTCAAGTGGCCAAGCTGGCGCTGGTACGAGGGCACCGTTCGCCGCATGGCCGGGCTTGGCAAGTTACCCGACGGCGAGGATGGGAATAAATACTTCCACCACAATGTTCATTGCGATGTGCTGATTGTCGGTGCCGGGCCGGCGGGTCTTGCGGCAGCGCTCGGCTGTGCCAACAGCGGCGCGCGCGTGCTGCTGGTCGAACAGGACCATGAACTGGGTGGGAGCCTGCTCGCCGACGGTGCACAGATCAATGCCATTGACTCCGATACCTGGCTCAGTCGAACAACATCGACGCTTGAAGACGCAGCGAACGTCACCGTCATGACGTCGTCGACGGTTTCGGGCTATTACGATCACAACGTTCTCACCATCACCGATCGTTCGACGACGGGTGTTGTTCGTTTCTGGAAAGTCAGGGCAAAAGAAGTCCTGCTGGCTACCGGTGCCTTCGAGCAACCGCTGGTTTTTGAAAATAACGATCGGCCGGGCGTCATGCTGGCTAACGCGGCGATGACGTATGTACTTCGTTATGCCGTGAAGCCCGCTCACGTGATGGTGGTAGCGACCAACAATGACACCGCCTATCGAGTAGCGTTTGCCTTACACGACAACGGTGTCCGCGTCCCGGCAATTGTCGACTCCAGAGAAAATATCGCGGAGGAAGTTTCGAAGGAAGCCGGTGAGCGCGGCATACCGATCATGGCAGGGTCCGTCGTCCTGGATACTGTCGGCACGAAGGCGCTTACCCGAGTCAGTGTCGGCAGGTTGTCCAATGATGGACGATCCACGGTCGACCCAACCAGCGTAATCGCTTGTCAGGGTCTCGCGATGTCGGGTGGCTTCAATCCGAACTGCTCCCTCTATTCTCAGGCAGGCGGATCCCTGCGCTACGATGCGCAGTTAGCTTGTTTCGTGCCTGATGAAGAAAAAGCCTGTCGGCAGCGAGTAACGGTTGCTGGCGCTGCTAATGGCAAATTTTCGCTGGCAGATGCACTAACCGAAGGCGCACGTGCAGGTTCAACGGTCACGGGTGAAGCCGGCTTTGCCTGTTCGCCTGCAGAGGTTGCGACTTCCGCGCTCGGCAGTTACCACCTGAAGGCCATGAGGATTACCCCAACAGGAGATACGAGCCGCCAGTGGGTTGATTTTGCGCATGACGTGACCGTGGCGGATATAGAATTAGCGGTGCGTGAAAATTTTGTTTCCGTCGAACACCTGAAGCGTTACACCACCGTCGGAATGGCGGTGGATCAAGGCAAGACCAGCAATCTCAACGCGCTGACGCTACTCGCCGAATTGACCGACAGATCGGTTGAAGAAGTCGGCACGACGACGTTCAGGCCCCCGTTCATGCCGGTGCCCATGGGCGCGATCGCAGGGCCGCAGCATGGGGATTTTTACGCTCCCGCTCGCCTGTTGCCGGCTCACGATTGGCATGTTGATCATGGGGCGGTGTTCGAAAATTACGGGCCGTGGAAACGGCCCGAGTACTACGCGACCAATGGTCGCGATCGCGAAACCGCCATTCGAGAAGAAGTGCTCGCACTGCGGCGAAGCGCCGGGCTCTTTGATGGATCACCACTCGGCAAGATCGAAATAACCGGGCCTGACGCCGGTGAATTTCTCAACCGAATCTACGTCAACAACGCGCTGACGTTAAAACCCGGCCGTGTTCGTTACGGCATCATGCTCAGCGAAAACGGGATCGTGATTGACGATGGGGTATTTGCGAGATTGGCTGACGATTGTTATCTGGTCAGCACGACCACGGCCAATGCGGATCACATCACCGCCTGGCTCGAACAATGGCACCAATGCGAATGGCCGGATCTCAACTTGGTCATCTCAACCGTGACCAGCCAATGGGCGGTCGCAACCCTGGCCGGGCCGAACGCCCGAACTCTGTTGCAGGAGATCGAGTCCGACATCGATTTTTCGGTGCAGGCGTTGCCCCATATGACACTCACGACAGGCACTTTCCTCGGTATGCACGCGCGCGTGCAGCGGGTCAGCTTTTCGGGAGAGATGAGTTTCGAGATCAGTGTTCCCGCACTAGATGGTCGGCAGGTGATGGAAACCTTGATGAACTCCGGCGGCGATCGAATAACGCTGATTGGCATCGAGGCGCTGACCATACTTCGCACCGAGAAGGGCTATCTACATGTGGGCGGAGATACCGATGGGATGACCAATGCGCTGGATATTGGTTTCGGCGGCATTGTGGCCAGAAAGAAGACCGACTTCGTTGGCAAAAGATCGCTGCTCCGTGGGGGGGACCAGCGCAAGGATCGCCGGCAATTCGTGGGCGTCGAACCGCTGAACGACAATGAGGAACTAGAGTCGGGCGCACATTTCATCACATCCCAACGCGAAGGTCGTCGCAGTCAGGGGGTCGTGACCTCGGCTTGTTTCAGCCCGACCTTGAATCGGGTTATCGGTCTCGGATTGCTTGAAGGTGGCTTTGCGCGAAAAGGCGAGACGGTGACGGTTTTCGATGACGGACGCACGTTCGATGTTCGAATTACCGATCCAACTTTCTATGATCCCGGCGGGGAGAAGATGAACGCCTGAATATTGGTTTTGATCTCGATTCGCGATGGCGGTCGATGGCGTATCCAATACCGGGGTGGCAGGGAGCCTTTTCCCGGTGAGACGATAAGACCACCCTCCGATATTTCGGGTTTCCTGTTGAAGTTTTATATTTCTATAATGTATAACAATTTTTGACCTTTGATGAAGTACCGCCTTGGCTGAAAAACTGTTAGATAGTGGCTAATACTCTGGATATAGCGCAAATATTTATTTTCTTTGGTCGACCCTTGGTGATTAGAATTGAGATACCGGTATATATTGTATAGCATTGGCAGGAGGACGTTTGGTAGAAGCGATATCGCAATGGCCACAGCGACGATCACACTCGAAATCCAACTTGCGGCTCTGGTTTTCCATGGTTCCACCGGAGCGCGCGTGCATGCCTGAACATCCCGGTTTTGAGCTCGATCAAGTTGATGGTCGATCGATGGTTCGGCTGCGTGTGCGTCCAAAGGCCGCAGAAGCTGCGGGCGAGGCACTACAGCTTCCGCAACGACCACTGCAGTGGCGAGCCGAAGATCCGGCGACATACTCGCTGGGACCGGATCAGTGGTTGCTGACGAGTGATACCAAAGCTGCCGGGGACATCATTGGGCAGATCGATCGCGCGTTAGCGGATCAGCTTTACGCCGCAACCGATATGTCTTCAAGCTATGTATGTTTTGCGTTGCGGGGTCCGGCGGCTCGAACGGTTCTGGCGATGGGCTGCGGAATTGACATGCACGCGCGCGCATTCAAGCCGGGCCAGTGTGTTCAAACGAATTTTGCGAACGTGCTGCTTTTTATCGTCTGTGTCGAAGACGACCGCTTCGATCTCTACGTCGACCGAAGCCAAGCTCGTTACCTGGGCGACTGGCTGCTCAAAGCGGGTGAAGACCCTATTACCCACGATTCTAAATACCGGCTATAGATCGGCTAGGAACATTCTCAGCGAGCAGTTGAGCGCCATCGTCATTGCCGGACCCAGGTCTCGTGAACTACTGAGTCTCCTCGCCTCTGGAGACGTAGACAACGATTCAATGCGATTCATGACCGTACGTACCATGAATGTTGGGATTGCAAAATGTTTGATAGCACGGCTTTCCTTTACGGGTGAGCTTGGCTATGAAATATACGTTCCAACTCCATACGCCCGCTCCTGTCACTTGGAATGGAAAAGAGTTTCGGGATCTGGTCGCGGGAGTTTACCCCGGACTATACCCCCGCCATGTGTGGTTTTAATCGCTTCATCGACTATGCCAAAGCCGACTTCGTTGGCCGCGAGGCGGCTCTCCTCGATCGTGACACAGAACCTGTACACAAGCTGGTATCTCTGGAAATCGATTCGAGCGACGCAGATGCCTGGGGGTATGAACCCATCTGGTACAAAGACGAGTTGGCAGGGTTTGTGACCTCGGGCGCGTATGGCCATACCGTCGAGAAAAGCCTGGCATTGGCTTACCTGAAAACCCAATTCCTCGAATCATCGAAACTTGAGCTTTCCGTACACATTGTGGACAAACGAGTACCGACCACAATAATGTCGGAAGCGGCCTATGACCCGCGTGGATTACGAATGCGAAGTTAACAGTCGCGAACGTAGTCGCCTCAATCGACGAAGCCGCGCTGTAGATCGAGTTGGTTTTTGCAATGGATGCACGATGAAACTGTTACTCGTATGTACTTTGGTGTTTGCTGCGCCGCTACAGGCACAAATCGAACGCCTTGATTTGTCTGGCATGTCTCTACCGGAACTGCTACAGGTCAATATCACCGGCTCGACCCTCAAAGCGGAAACGCTGAAGACCGTTCCTTCAGCCGTCACGGTCTTCACCCGCGAAGAGATCCAGCGTACGGGGACGGGAAATATCGCTTGGAATCGTCTGGCGGCTTTGACATAACCCAAACGACAAAGCCCTGAATGAAAGACCGGGACCGGCATTAGGTATGGATACGGATATTCGCGTCGCGACTTTCTGAGCGGCGTAAATACTACCATTGGCGCAAGGGACGCCGCGTCAAATGCAATGGCCGACTCGACAATTGCTGAGGCGCCGCGCGCCGCAGGAGAATCGCACTGGTTTGCGCAGGCTTTACCGCGTGTCTCGCACGCTGAAACCGTGGCATTGTCGCTCCCCCATGAAAGCTGCTAGCGTAGCGGGATGCCGGATCTCTTACATACCACCGCCAATGATTTTGCCAGCATCATCGCGGCCATCGATCGGGATGGCGGGGTCATCGTAGACGACTATCTGGATTTACCGACCACGGCGGCCCTTCTCGAAGACTACTCGCGAGCCATCGCAGACGAACCCTGGTGCAACGCAAGCGATCGGGAAGACGAGGTGTTTTTCGGGCTGAAGTCCAAGCGCTTGCACGGTATCTTGAATCACTCGGCACACGCCGAAGCCTGTTTGCTGCATCCGGTGGCGAGCGCTCTTGCCCGGCACTATCTGGGCAAGCGGATCATCCTGAGCACCAGCGAGCTGATCGCCATCGGACCGCAAGAGGTGCGCCAGGCATTTCATCGTGACGAAGATTCGTGGCGTCACGCCGAACGCAACAACCTGCTTGTCAGCGTGAACATCGCGCTCACCGACTTCACCCGCGACAACGGGGCCACGGTTGTCGTCCCTGGCAGCCATACATGGGAGGTTGGACGAGAACCCCACGACGATGAACTCGCCTGCGCCGAGATGAGCGCCGGGTCTGCACTGCTGTACAGCGGACGAGTCATCCATGGCGGTGGCGCCAACCAAACTGACCATACCCGCATCGGCTTGTATTTCGGCTACATCCCTACCTGGTTACGGCCAATCGAGAATTGCGCTATCACCCATCCGCGCGAACTGCTGGAGTCTCTTGGTCCAACCACGCAACGAATGCTGGGATACTCGACGGCTGGATTCGAGGTGGTGCTGTAGCATGGGATTCCTTGGCATTGAAGAATTGTTTCTCGACGTTCAAGACCTCGATAAAGCCTTGGACTTTTATCACCGCGGGCTTGGAATACCACTGAGCAAACACGACAAAGAACGCGCCTACCTCCAGTGCGAGCGGGGTCATCTGGTGTTACAGGTCAAGAACCACGGCGGCCGCCACCGCGGTGGCGGGCCGTTGCACTTTGCTTTCACGGTCACCGAGGACACCTTCGATGAAGTGGTCGAGAACTTCGTCGGCCGTTCGCACTTCACCCGGGGCCCCATGGGGGAGCGCGGTAAGGGCCGCACCCTGTTCATCATGGATCCAGACGGCAACGAGACGGAGGTCAACACCCGTTATCTCTACGGGGTGCCCGAACGATAGCGTACCGACCATCCAAGGGCTGAAGCCTTGCTATGGGACTCGGTAGATTACGGCAGAGAGCCTGTTTGGGGGGGAAATGCGACAAATTCGGTTTCACAGATTAATCGCAGTTTCGGCAACGCTTGCTTGTATTGCTGCTGCGACGGCGATCCAGGCACAGACGCAGAAACCCGTGTTGCATGGTAAACACTGGGTCGCCATCACCGGCAAACCGCTGGGGGCATCAGCCGGAGCGAGAATTTTCTACCAGGGTGGCAACGCGGTTGATGCGGCTTGCGCCATGCTTGCGGCAACTTCAACCATGTGGGATGTCTTGAGCTGGGGCGGCGAGACGCAGGCACTGATCTACAATCCGCACACCCGAGAAGTCATAGGCATCAATGCCTTGGGGGTTGCCC
>JACZXA010000179.1 GCA_022571865.1 Pseudomonadota bacterium | reverse complement strand
GGTGATGTTGTGGCGGTAACTTTGCTGGCATCGAGCGGCAACGATGCTTTCGATCGGTCCGCCGAAGCGGCGGTACGAAAAGCGCGGAGATTCGAAGTACCGATGGAGTCGAAACTTTTCGAGCGGTATTTTCGCCGCTTTACCTTGTTGTTCAGACCGGAGGATTTATTGCGTTGATCAGCTTGTTCAGAATTTTGTTGTTGAGCGGACTCTTTTGTTTTGGCCGGCTTGCGTCTGCCGCGGATAGCCTGGACACCATCATCATCGACGCAGGCGTCGATGACCCCGTGAGGATCGCTGTGGTTCCTTTCCGTCAGCGGGTCTCAATGACCGCGGACGGCAAACCGCTCTACGCGTTTGACGGGTTGCAGAATATGTCGGACATCATCGGCTTCGACCTCGCCCGCAGCGGCCAGTTCGCCCCGTTGGACGAAGGCAACATGTTGTCTTATCCGGCAGAGCACAAAGAAGTGTTCTTCCGGGATTGGCGCATTCTTGGCGTGGAATATCTTGTTATCGGCCGTGCCAACTTCGAGTTCAATGGCGACGTCTCCGTGAGTTATCACCTCTACGACATTGCCAACGAACGTCAACTGCTGAGCGATCGGGTGACGGCCACGCGCGCAAAATGGCGCGATATTGCCCACCATATTTCGGATGTGGTGTTTGAAAAAACCACTGGAATCAGGGGTGCCTTCTCGACCAAGATCATCTATGTATTGGCGAAAGACGCAGGATCACCCAGCGCGACCTTCAGTTTGGAGTTGGCCGATTCGGATGGCGAGCGAGCACGAACGCTGTTCTCGTCGCACGAACCGATTCTGTCGGCGAGTTGGTCACCGGATGGGCGCCAGGTGGCTTACGTGTCGTTCGAAACAGGGCGCCCCGCCATCGTTTTGCAATACATCGAATCGGGATCCAGAGAGCTGCTCACCCAATTCCCGGGCATCAACAGTGCACCCGTATTCTCACCCGATGGGCGCAGCCTTGCGATGGTGCTTTCCCGGGATGGCAATCCGGAAATATACGTGATGAACCTTGCGGATCGGCGTTTGCGGCGTATGACCAGGCATCATGCCATCGATACGGAACCGAGTTGGACGCCCGATGGCCAGAATCTGGTATTCACCTCGGACCGCGGCGGCAAGCCACAGATTTATCAACTGGAAATGAGTACGAACTTCATCGAACGGTTGACCTTTCAGGGAGACTACAATGCTCGCGCACGTCTGCTTCCCGATGGCAGACACCTGATATTTGTGCATAGACGCAACGGCGTTTTTCATATTGCCTGGCAGGATCTGGAGCGAGACGTTCTGCGGGTACTTACCCAGACTTCACTCGATGAATCGCCCTCGTTAGCACCCAATGGGACCATGCTAATTTACGCGACTCAAGATCGGGGGAAGGGTATACTCGCCGTCGTTTCCATCGACGGTCGTGTGAAGTATCGTCTGCCCTCGTCGTCAGGGGATGTTCGGGAGCCATCTTGGTCTCCCTTTATTAGAACTCTTTCCGAGGGTTGACGAGTGAAGACCATTGGAAAACTTGAGAAAATAACAGGAGATACACAGATGACTCAGCACTGGTTACGGAGCTTCTTGCTAATGATGCTCGCCGGTTTGGTTTTGGCTGGCTGTACTACAACGAGCAGCGAAACTGAACAACCACAGGGTTCCGATCAGGCTCAAGATCCGCCAGATACAGCACCGCCGGAGCCTCCTCCAGTTGAAAAGCCAGACTATGAACTTATTGACGGCGTGCTGAAATATCGCGATTCCCCGGTTTCCCAGACGTTCCTTTTCGACTACGACCGGGCAGTAATCAGTCCAGCCGATCTTAGTGAGCTCGAAAAGCACGCGGCTTATCTCAATGAGAATCGCGATAAAAAAGTTGTACTCGAAGGCCATTGCGACGAGCGGGGCACTCGTGAATACAACCTGGCTTTAGGAGAAAACCGCTCCAATGCCGTGCGTGGTTTCCTGATCTCGGCGGGAGTTTCTGCCAGCCAGATTGAAACCGTCAGCTATGGCGAAGAACGTCCGGTTGACCCGGGTCACTCAGATGCCGCCTGGGCGCGCAACCGCCGTGCGGTACTGATCTATCGTTAACGATACGCTCCAGTGATGGCACGTCATCTTGTTTACGTTTTGTGCGCGGCTTCGGCCGCGCACTTTGCTTTGGATGCCGCAGCGGCCGTTCCTGTGGAAGAGTCGGTGGCCGAGGTGCGCGAAAATCGAACCGAGGAAAGACGGCCACCACCCACCCGACCCTTTACGGCACCACCCACCATCGAAGCTGAGCAACCAGCACAAGGAAACCAGCGTCTGTCGCAGCTTTTCTACCAGCTGCAGATTCTGCAGCAGGAAGTTCAGGAACTGCGGGGTATTGCCGAAGAACAGACTTATAAGTTGAATCGATTGGCTCGCGATCAGCAAGAACAATACATCGATCTCGATCGCCGAATGGCGGCGCTACGCTCCAACAGCCCAACGCCCGCGGTAAGCGGATCGACATCGAAAGCCGGCGGCTTTGCTTCAACGACAACCCAAGTCGGTGGATCTGGCACCGAGCGGGACGCCTATACCGCGGCGTTCAACCTCATGAAAGGACGCCAATTCGAAGAATCGGCGACGGCATTCAATCAGCTCATCGTCGACTACCCGAATGGTCAATACACGCCAAACGCGTTCTATTGGCTCGGAGAGTTGTATTTGACCAATGTGGAGACGGAGAAGGCCCGGCAATCGTTCGTACAGGTCGTAAACCTTTATCCGGATCATCAGAAAGTTCCTGATGCGTTATATAAGCTCGGTGTGGTGTATCACCGTCTGGGCGACGCCCAGGAATCGCTTCGATATCTCGATCGGGTACGCAATGAACATCCGCAAAGCTCGGCGGCGGGTCTGGCGGAAACGTACGCGTCGGAACTTCAGTGACCGGGCCGGAAGGCCAACTCCGAATAACAGAAATCTTCCTGTCCCTGCAAGGTGAAACTAATACCATGGGGTTGCCGACCGTTTTCGTGCGCCTCACGGGGTGTCCATTGCGATGTCAGTACTGTGATACAGCCTATGCCTTCAGCGGCGGTGAGCTCATGTCGTTGGCCGTCATTGTCGAGACGGTGCGCGATAAAGGTGTGCGTCATGTGACCGTGACGGGCGGTGAGCCGCTTGCGCAACCCAACGTCCACGCACTACTCACAACTCTGTGCGATGAAAATTTCATCGTCTCTCTGGAAACGAGTGGTGCTATTGATATTTCCGGGGTCGATGCGAGGGTGGTGAAGATACTCGATCTGAAAACACCCGGGTCGGGCGAGGTAAGTAGGAATCTGTGGGAAAACATCGACCGTTGCGATTCCAAAGATCAGATCAAGTTCGTCATCTGCAATCGGCAGGACTACGACTGGGCAAAGTTGAAGTGTGATGAGTACGCCGTGTCGAGTAAGGTTGCTGATGTGCTGTTTTCTCCAAGCGCTGAAGAGATGAGCGCGACCGAGCTTGCAGATTGGATCATCGAAGACCGATTAGCGGTACGCATGCAAATCCAACTTCACAAATACCTCTGGGGAGATCAGCCCGGGCGATGACGAGCGCGTTGGTATTGCTTTCGGGAGGACTCGACTCCGCGACTACCCTGGCCATGGCGCGTGCGGCGGGCTTCGAGTGTTACGCGATCTCTTTTGCTTACGGACAACGGCATCATGTCGAGCTCGAAGCAGCCAAGGCAATCGCCAGAAATTTTTCGGTGATAGAGCATCGTGTCGTACCGATCGATCTGTCCTCCTTCGGAGGATCGGCCCTCACCGATAACGCGATTGACGTTCCGGACGCTTGCGAACAACCAGCTGACGGCATTCCCGTCACTTACGTACCCGCTCGCAACACGGTGTTTCTCTCGCTTGCCTTGGCGTGGTCGGAAGTATTGGGTGTGAGGGATATTTTCATTGGGGTGACCGCCGTCGATTATTCGGGGTATCCCGATTGTCGGCCTGAATTCATTCGCGCCTTCATCACCATGGCCAATCTAGCCACCAGAGCGGGGGTTGAAGGCGATGAATTCACCATTCACACGCCGCTGATCGACTTGAGCAAGGCAGACATTATCGAGCGCGGACTCTCCCTCGGAGTAGATTACCGCCAGACGGTGTCGTGTTACCAACCGAACGATCAGGGTGAAGCCTGTGGTCGATGCGATAGTTGTCGGTTGCGCCGGGAAGGATTCGCGCAGATAAGTGTCGCCGATCCAACTCGGTATGCGCCGGCTTAAGCGGCATAGACCCCGCGCTGTTGGATATTCTTTTCGATTTACGTGAACAACTGGGAAGTTCAGGCACTTACGAAGTGATCTCCGCCTATCGTTCGATCGCAACTAATGAGATGTTACGTGCGCGCAGCAATGGCGTCGCACAGCACAGCCAGCACGTTCTTGGTAAAGCGGTCGATGTGCGGTTGGACGACGTCGATACGGAACTGTTGCGCGACACCGCAATCCAAATGCAGCGCGGTGGTGTGGGTTACTACCGAGTATCAAACTTCGTGCATATCGATACCGGCCGGGTAAGACGTTGGTAAATTCTAATCCGCTGATGAGGACGGAATCGAATTACCGCAAGATGGATTCATCGTTGTCTACGTCGGCAGGTAAATGAACTTTACGGGGAAATCGGGGCAATTGGAAAAGTATTGCGTCGGGTTTGTGGCTGTCCGAGCTGGCCCAATCCAGAAGGGAGTGCCTGTCGGCAGAGTTCGGTGCTTTGAGCGAAGAAAAAACGAGCGAACTAGTTTGTTGAGAGGTAAAGAGTGATTGAGTGTGACGTTTGTGTGATGGGAGGGGGACCGGGAGGGCTGACAGCTGCAGCCATCTTGGCATTGCGCGGCCGCAAGGTGGTGGTTGCGAATGTCGGTCCATTGATGGGCTATGGGATCGAGGGCGCTTTTAAATCCAAATCCGAATTTGAAATTACCCGACATTACCTGCAATCACGTTTTAGACCCGAGGTCTTCGGCGATTCAAGCCCCCCCGCGTGGCAAAATGTCCGTGCCGGGATTGAGCGATCTGCTCGAGGGCTTAATGTAAGTCTCGAGGATCGTGTACGCAGACTTGGGGTCAAAGTCATTGGTGGTCACGCTACTTTCGAAAATCGCAACACAATACTTGTTAATGATGCGAGCGTGCGGGCTTCGCAAGTCATCATCGCAACCGGGACACTACCAAGGCTGCTTCCAGGAATAGAGGTGGATGGCCACCACATCGTAACCAGTGACGAAATCATGGGGATCGATTCATTGCCTGAGTCGCTGGTCGTACTCGGTGGCGGTGTCATCGGCTGCGAATTCGCGGGGATGTTCGCGGCACTCGGATCACAAGTAAAACTCATCGACACACAGGATCGAATCCTTGCCAGCGAGGATCAAGACATCAGTGATTTCCTGTCCAAGGCAATGGCCAGGAACGGAGTTGAAGTGATGTCATCTTGCCGGTTTAAGTCCCTGAAGGTCTTGGACGGTGTCGTTCATACACGACTCGCCAACGATGACACGCTGGAAAGCGAGGTCATCTTGCTCGCAGTTGGTCGAACACCTTGCACACAAGATCTCAGCTTGGAGCGTGTTGGTGTCGACGTCGATGACCGCGGATATATTCCCACGAACCTGCAGATGCAAACAAACATCTCAAACATATACGCTGTAGGTGATGTAGGGATGCGCAATACCCCAGTCGATATGGCGTTGGTTCACGTTGCTCAGGCTGAAGGTCGCTGTTCGGCGTACCATATTTTAGGCGAGGACTTTAATCAGTCCATGGATCACATTCCCTACATCATCTTTTCGTTGCCGATGGTTGCTGGCGCAGGTCTTGCTGAGAGCGTCGCGAGAGAAAAATACGGCAAAGTCCGTGTCGGTAAATACCCGTTTGGACGGAACCATCGAGCGCACGCCATGGGTTCACCGTTCGGTTTCGTGAAGTTGATCGTAGGCCCAGACGGGGACGATCGTATGCTCGGGATCCGTGGTATTGGGCGGGATGCGGATTCTCTGATCTCGGCTGCATCGATCATGATAGAACAGCAGCTGCCATATACTTACTTGTTAAACTCGATCATGCCACATCCGTCATTGATGGAGTGTTTGCAAGGTGCCGCGAGCATCATTTCTGGTGATGCGCTTGCTTACGAGGAAGACGAAGAGTTTCCAGCAGAGGGGCAATTTCCTTCTTGAACTTGAGCTAGAGGAGGACACTAGGCGTTGTACACGATCATCAGTTGCGGGCTTTCCGGTTTTTGTTTCTGCGTTGCAGAGCCATCCAATGCCGCGCGTAAGCACCGACCTACGCGGCAAACGTCCTGACCGGCGAGGTTTACCAGCTGTTGCGCAACTCCCGCAATTTTACGAATACGTCTCGTGGACTTGGTTCCTCAGGGAAGTCAGAAAACGCTTCGCGCAACCGGTTGATGATGATGGGGTTTGTCAGCCGGAAAAAACTGTTCACCTGCTTCTCGAGCCCCAACGACGTAACAAGCGCACGGTTTGGATCGTGATTGTCGTTCAACTGTTTAAGGAGACTGGCTGCCTCGGAGTTGTCTGGTTCGCGATCAAGCGTGAATTCCAGGTTGTTGGTGATGTAGTCATGCCCGGGATAAACGAGTGTCTCGTCGGGAAGCTTTGCGAGTTGTGAGGCAAACGTGTCGTAGAGTTCGTCCGGGTGACCGCCGCCATGACAGTTTCCCGCACCGGCATTGAACAGTGTGTCTCCGCAGAATAGCGCCGGAATGTCGGTCTTCGACAATAGACACACATGGCTCATGGTGTGTCCCGGTGTGTCGAGGGCAAGCAACTCGACGGTTTTCCCAACCTTGACGACATCACCTGCAGCCAACCCGACATCGATGCCGTCGATGCGCGATCCGGCATTGATGTGCGCAAGAAGTTTAGCACCGGTTGCCGCAATCATCGGACCGTTGCCGCCGGTATGGTCGCCGTGTTCATGGGTATTGACGATCTGGGTGATCGTCCACCCCTTATCCTTCGCGCGTTTTAGGCACTTCTCATAGTCCAGCGGATCCACCGCCAGCGCATCACCTGTTTCGGGGCATGCGATGAGATAGTTGAAGTTACGGTAGGCGTTTCCGGTCCAAATCTGTTCGACGATCATGGGCTCGCTCCACGGGTACGACGTTTAGTGTATCAATATACTGTGCCTGCATGGATGCAATCGAGCTAAAAAACCTTTTAGGCTCATGACCTGGACCGCGCGACACATGCTGAAGCCGTCAACGGATTGGCGAAGTACGCTTCCTTCTCTTCAATCGAAACGTCAACGAAATGGTACTTCACGCTTACTTCTGAACCTATAGCGAACGATGTATCAATTTGATTGATCTCACGTTGAAGAAGCAGACCTGCCAACTACGGTAAATACATAGGCACACGAACGATGTTCTGTTGGAAACGACGTGAGGATAGGGCGGAATGGACGGCCACGAGTAGGAAGCTCAGTAAGGTACGCAATATTGGTATGCCTGGCGTCGACGCTGGCTACAGGCTGCTCAACAAATTATCAGACACATCTGGAAATGGAGTTGTCACAGTTGCGCGACACGCTCTGGGCGCAATGTATGGCGTCTTATAACAAGAAATACAAACAGACGCTAAACTCGGCGGCGTACAGTGGCCGTTGCCGCGATTGGGCGAGGTACCATTCGACCGCTCACTTTCCAAAGGCGTAGACTCAGCCGGTTGGCCAATGTAAGTTCTCCTAACCGCTGTCAGGTCTGATAAATTAAGTCAACGTAACGACTTACTGGAAATCATGGAGGATCGTCATGGTCTGCGCTCCACCTTGATTACCAGCCAACTGCCTATCGACCAATGGCACAAGGCCATTGGCGATGCGACCCTGGCTGACGCCATTCTCGATCGTCTGTTGCACAACAGCCACAAGATCAAACTGAAAGGAGAATCGATGCGGAAGGCGATGAGTAAAATCGCTGATGTCGAAGACTTGGGTAACAAATGAGCGAGACAGAACCGGGTTACCCACCGATTTCTCCTGCTCCGCAGGAGCAGACGAGCGCTTGGCCTTTGAGGAGCCGCGCTCGCTCCGTGGATAACCCTTAATCCGCAGCAATAACTCAATGAGGAACTTCCTATGCAAAACCCATGAACGTGAACACTCAACCTGCTACGATCCAACACAGCTCGTTAGTCGGTTTTGGTGTTCACCATAAACCAGTACGGGTGTTCATCATCGCCAGAATATGCAACAGGCAGAGCGATTACCGCAATGGCGGCTACAGCGATATTCACATTCCCACCCCATCGATTTGTTCGTTCATTGGGACATGGGGACGACGCGGAGCGATTTAAAGTTCAAGCTACGCAAAGTGTTACCCAGTTCGGTCATGCTGCTAACCAAACTCTTCCACGAACCCGTCACATAAGCCCTTGATGCAGGCGTCATCCCGAACTCCCGCAACACCGATAACACGCGATCTTGAGCCCTTAGAGGATTCTCAGAACCGCACTAGCAGCGAGGGGATGAAGGCATTCTTAGAATTTGTCGTGTACTCTTCTGGTCCTCGTAAGATGGAAGGGGCAACTTCATGGACGGCGGCGTCGCGCGCATCCGGGACTCATGATCTTTGAACATGTCGATGCGAACGATTGAGCTGGCTCTCGTGGATCGCAACGCCTCGGCGTTCCCCGCAGTTGTAACGCCCTGAATGATGTAAAACTGAGCCAAGTCCTGGTCTGCGAATGCGTCCTCTATGAGACGTTCATTCTTCGAAAGCACGCCGTCAAATCGACCCCTTTCACGCATCTGTTCCATCTGGTAGCTAAGGATCTCGCGCGATGATCCAGACCAAAGGTCGAAGTCGCCGAGCCCAACACTCAGTACAAAACCATCAAGTTTCACCAACTTCGCGTCTATAGACCTAACGGGATTCAGTACAAATGTGTCGATGATGTCCGCTACTTCATCGGCTGATAGACCATCCGAAAACACAAAGGTGAAAAGCCATTTTTCGTCTGGGGATTCTTCCGCCCTCCCTTGCAACACTCCGAGATTTTCGAGTCTTTTAGCTTCGGGATTTTCGATTCCCAAGTATGCGAAGCGCATCTCGGCAGCGATGCGTTGCGCGGGATCCTTAATATCCCAGAGTTTGAGATACTCCTCTTTACGTTCCATGGGGCTGAGTTCACTCAATGCCACAGGCGCAGTTGCAAACAGCAGCACGGTGATAAGATTCGTCAGGATCTTCTTCAATACGGGCTCCTTAGCATCGCGATGGATGGTTTCCGACTCGGCGAAATGATCTATTAAACGGACGCCCTCGACACTTCGAAACAAGAATGCTCTAAAAGCTTGCGAACTCTCGAACGGCCTCCGAGGCTCTCAAAAGATCGAGTAACCTAAGCACCTGGTCAGTGGATCGTTGGACGTCTCCGGGTGGGTGAACGGGCCCT
>JACZXA010000315.1 GCA_022571865.1 Pseudomonadota bacterium | reverse complement strand
CAACGCGGGAAAGACCATAACCGTTCTGTCCGACGGAACAATGCAGATTCGATTCCTTATTGTGGAAATCGAGGATCAGCCTGTTGCGCTGGAACACTCTGAACTGCGATGGTGCAATCTCGACGAGTTGCTCAGCCTCGATCTCGCGCCGATAGACGAACGCTTCGTCGTTGGCGTTCTCGAGTCTCACAACCAAGAGGAAAAACAATGATTCGATCCGAGTTGAAGGGAGCCGTACGGGTGCTGACATTGGAACGCCCCGAGGTACTGAATGCGTTCAATACGGAGCAGTTCGAGCTCCTGGCAGCTACATTATTACACGCAGGCGACGATGCCGCGACGAAAGTGGTCGTTCTGACCGGGGCTGGACGAGCCTTCTCTGCGGGCGCGGATCTCGCTGAAAACCGCCCCCCTCGCGAAGATCTTAAATACGGATTCCAGGGCTGTATCGACGTTCTCATCGATTTTCAGAAACCGCTCCTCCTCGCGATCAATGGGGTTGGCGTAGGTATCGGAGCCACAATATGCGGGTTGGCTGATATGGTGTTCATGGCTGAAAGCGCTCGTCTACGCTGCCCGTTCTCGGCCCTCGGGCTGACGGCGGAAGCCTGCAGCACTTATACGTTTCCACGTCTGATGGGACCTCAGGCAGCGGCAGATTTTTTGCTGGGGGCGGGGTGGCTGAGCGCCAGCGAGTGTAAGGCGAGCGGTCTGGCTTTGGCGGTATTTCCTGACGAAGGGTTCCTCGACAGGGTAATGCAGGAAGCCGAGAGGCTGGCCAACCTCCCGTTGGCATCGCTGCTGCAAACGAAGGCATTGATGAGGGCACCACACATCAACGCCATGAAGGCGGCGAACATCGCCGAAAACAAAGCACTTCTGAGTTTACGCGGCGGCCCGGCTAACGTTGAAGCGGTTACGGCGTTCCGCGAGAAACGCGAGCCAAATTTTTCGGATTCATAGATGATCCCCATTGAGCAAAGCCTGTGAAGACACTATTAACCGCTGAGCACCTGGCCTGGATCGGCCGGACCGAACCGCCGGTCACTGTGGAAGTAAGCCGCCGCGATATCGTCAAATATTCCATCGCAACGGAGCAGGTACAGCACAAGTATCTGGTTGGCGACGAGGCACCGCCCATGTTCGTCTTCAACCTGTTCGGACCGATGGCCGAACTGAAGGACCTGCGAACTGACGGTTTACCCAAGGGGCAAGGTGGAGGTCCGCGGTTCCCCTTGCAGCGGGTGATGGCCGGTGGTACCCAGATCCGTCAATACCAACCCATTCGCCCGGGCGATCGTCTCGTTGCCACACGAAGCATTACCGACATGTTTGAGAAGCAAGGCTCGACCGGTCCCCTCATCTTCACCGTCAGAACCCTGAGCGTAACCAACGAGGCGGGTGCTTCGGTTCTGGAGGAAATCCAAACGAGCATCAACCGATGATTGCGCTAGCAGACATCAACGTTGGCGACGAACTACCATCGCGGGAACACACCGCTACCAACGTCAGCCTCTTTCTGTACAACGCTGCCGTCTGGAACCCCCATCGAATCCACTATGATGAGGCTTACACCACCGGTGTCGAACGACATCCAGAAATTGTCATTGACGGACCGCTGCAGGGCGACTGGCTGAGTCAATGCGCGCTGAACTGGGCGGGTGATGCCGCCCACATGACCGACTTCAATTACAGCAATCGCCAAGCCGCCTATCTCGGCGAGACGCTGACCACGAGTGGCCGGGTCATCGCCGTCGACGTCGACAACAACCGCGTAAGTGTTGAGCTTTTCGTCACCAACGCAAACGGAGAGGTGACGACGCCGGGTGGGGCTGTTCTACAGTTCGGAACACCAACTTCTGAGCCAATTTGATTGTCCGTATCGGTAAGATCGGCAGGAACCGAAACCTCGGCACATAAAGTCATTCAGAGATTACCATTATATCTTATTGATATAAATACAATAAACTATGGTCAATACGATGCTACACCTTACCCGCTAGGAGTCTGCGCGGTAGAAAATTCTGTCACGTGAAAGTACCACGGCGAGGACAGTTTTCCGCTCTTTTGAGGCGCATAGTGGTGCTACGCAACGAAAAAGAGCGCAAATATAGACCGCTCTGGTGCTTTCGTCGTAGGGATCTTTTCTACCGCGCAGACCCCTAGCCCGGATTATTCATGAAGAAGCGTAGCGAGGTTGGGTCGCGCAGTTCTGCGAAGCAAACTGCCAGAGTAGTAAGACGCCGGGCCTCGCAGGCAGGGTGCGCGGACTGGAGAGCGCGGGTCCCGTCCCATTGGGACGGGCGCGTGCATCGACAGCACGTCGAGCACCCGGAAGGAGCACGCCCTGCGTTTTTGCTGCTATCGGCGACCGCAGTAGTTT
>JACZXA010000014.1 GCA_022571865.1 Pseudomonadota bacterium | reverse complement strand
GCGTCGACCAGTTGCTTGTTTCTGATCACCCATCCGGCGCCTTTGAGGATGCGCATCGCCTGGCGTTGGCCGGCGCGGATATTCCCCGAGCCGTCATAGGCCGGGGGCGAATATTCCTTGGTGAAAACCCGCTCAGGGATGCGGCCGCGGAAGCGTTCGAGTATCTCAAGCTCAGCCCCTTTCGGCAGGCCCGTCGTGCCCCCTGTATACAGCATGTATATCTCTTCCGGGTCACGTTGAACAGGCGGCATCGGTGGGTTATCGCTAATCGCGCGTTCATAGTCGATGGCACCGTCCAGCAGCATTTCCGTTCCATCGTCTACCTGAATGAAAAGTTTCACCTTGGGTAGCTGGGCGCGAATTTCCGAGATTCGTGGCGCATAACACCCCTGGTACACGATGGCTTCCACGTCCGCATTGTCCAACAGGTATACGAGCTCGTCGGTTTTGTAGCGGTAGTTGACGTTTATCGGACAGCCGCGATTCTTGAAGGTCCCGAATTGTGCCTCCAGGTAAACGCTCGAGTTGTGCAGGTACAAGCCGACCTTTGAATCGGTATTGAGTCCGCAATCGGCAAATACGGTGGCTATTCGAGCGGAGCGAGCCTCGAACTCACGCCAGGTAAGCACCACATCGTCGCAAATCACCGCTGGTCGATCCGGAACCGTCTCCGCAATCACTTCCCATGCCGTTGCAAAATGTAGATCCATCGCCCGAACTCCCCCTGGTAATCGACAGCAGCTTTCTAACCCGCGGCAGCGGGAATGGCAAGCTCAGGCTGGGGAGGCCGGTTGTTCCGCCAAAAGTTGGTGAAATTCACCATGAGTGACGACTTACAGTTTCCCGCAAAGCCCGATTTCCCTGGGCTGCGAACCAAAATCATCATTGGCACGACTATTGAATAGCCAGTGACGAGGAAAAAGTTATGAAGACCCTGTTTGGACAGATAGTAGGACCGAAGCAACGGATAAGAGAAGGACGCGGCAGTGACCCTGCTACAGACACCGGAAAAGGAACGATGAACTACAGTATTCGACTCTCACGCTTAAACCATCCCCGCGGCACCTTGGTGGCCATGGCACTACTGACCGCCGTGTTCCTGCTCTTTGGCGTATTCGCCCACGCATTCCATCCGGAGTTGGCTATGCAGACACCGGCTGCAATGAGTGACGCGATGTCATTGCTGACCAGACTGAGCTGACAATAGTTCGCCGAAGGCTCTTGAATAATCCGCTGAAGGCTCTCAATGATCCGCTCTCTTAAGTACCCGGATAATCAGCCGATAAAGAAGGACATAGAAATGGCTCACTCTGCGCTGGAAAAAATTCGCTCGAAATGGCATCTCGACAAGAAAAACGGCTGGGTCGGAGGCGTCTGTGCGGGCCTTGCCAACTTCTTCCACACCGATCCGGCTTACGTGCGGGTGGCTCTGGTCATCGGCGCGTTGTTCCTGTGGAAGCTCGTCCTCGGCGTTTACGTGATTGCCTGGATCTTGTTGAACGATCAGCAAGATTGATCATGCTCGGTTCGGTAGCGCTTCCAATAATCGACGATGAGGTTGTTTTCGATCTCGAAATAGAAGTACTGCAGATGATTCTCGGTGTGCGACCGCTCGAACAGGGGCCAAACTCTCAGCCTGCGATCGGTGACTGCGACGTTGTCATAACGCCAAAGCGATTGCCCGCTGCGTTGTTGAGTGACTCGTTCGGGTTCCCCCAGCCGCTCTCGAAGCCAATGGCTCGGATATTGCGCGAGGACGCAGAGTTTTGGGTGAGAGATCGTGGTCGTCATGACGGCTCGTGACCGAAAGCGTAGCCGTAGCGACGGAATTGAGGCGTTCGCATAGCGAACGCGCTGAACATCTCACGGCTTGGCGGCCACGAGATCCAGCCAAAAATTGCGGAGGCGCATCAACGACACTTCGAACATATTCGAAATATAGAAAATTCCGTCACGAGAAAGTCTCGAGTTCGTCGCGCACCGCACGGAGCCCGTCCGAAGCTCCAACCGCAAGTTTGCGCGCAGCCCTCGATGACAACGCACGAAGCTCCGTGGGCGATCGAACGAGCATCGCCGCACCTGTAGGGCAGCGGGTAAATCCATCAGGTGACTCGTTCATTTCACCAGAAAGTTGAGAATCCAGCGCGCGATCGCGTCTTCATGGGTGTCCTCATCCAGAGATGCCATCCCGCCAGAAAAAATTTCCGGACCGAGTACTTCATGACGCATTTCCATGAGGGCAGCCGAGTAGGATTTAGTAAATTCCGGGTGTCCCTGGAAGGTGAGCACGAGATCGTTCCAGACAAATACAGCACAGGGGCAAAACTCACTGGTGGCAAAACGAGTGGCACCGTCGGGCAGTTTGACGACCTGATCCTTGTGGCTGCACAACAACGCAAACTCACCCAACGGAGGTTGCATCCACGATTCCCGGTTGTCGATGCGGCTGATCTTCACCCCCACACCCCAACCTTGATCCGCCGCGCGGGTCTCGCCGCCAAAATAGTGCGCGATCAACTGGTGGCCAAAACAGATGCCAATGATCTTCCGGTTTGCCTGTAGTGCGGCGTCGACAAAAGCGACCAGGTCCCGGATCCACGGCAGATCGTCATAAACGCTGTGCCGGCTGCCGGTAATCAGGTATGCGTCGCACGCGTCGATCGCGGGAAGCTCACCGTTTTGAACCACGTAGCTGGAGAACCGGACCGGTGCGTGTGCCACCGTCAGAATCCGTTCGAACATGCCGGCGTAGTTTCCATACTCCGCTTGAAACTGTTCCATCACGGAGTCAGCCTGCAGGATTCCCAGATGCACTCAGTGTCCCGATGAATCAGATGATTTCAAGGTACCGCTCGAGCTGCCAGTCGTTCAAGTTCCTGTCGTACTCTTTGCACTCCCAGAAACGGCTCATGGCAAAATGTTCGACAAACTCATCCCCAAACATCTTGCGCGCGCAGGTCGAACTCTGAAAACGTTCCGCGGCCGCCCGCAGGTTTCTCGGAAAATGGAGTGCCTCCGGTAGGCCCTCTTCCACGTCGTATGCGTTTCCACTGACCGGTTCAGTGGGTGCCAGTTCCTCTTCGATTCCGGCAAGCGCGGCGGCGCAAACAGCAGCCGCAACCAGGTACGGGTTCGCGTCCGCCCCGGGTACCCGGCACTCGATGCGCTGGCTGGATTCGCTGCCGGGAATGACCCGCAGCGCGACGGTACGATTTTCTATGCCCCAGGTCGATGCGGTGGGCGCCCATGCGCCTTTGACCAGCCGTGTGTAACTGTTGATCGTTGGCGCGACCAACGCCAACAGCTCCGGCAAATACCGTTGTAACCCAGCGATGCACCGTATTTGCAGCTCCGCCATGCCATGTGCGCTCGATGAGTCGAAAAAAACGTTATTCCCGTGTGAATTCAACAGGCTGAAGTGGAAATGACCGCTCTGACCCGGGTAACTCATGGACCATTTCGCCATGAACGTCGCCAGGCAATCCTGTTTCTGGAAATAAACCTTGGCAAATGTCTTGAACAGATTCGCCCGATCTGCGGCTTCCAGTCCCTCGGTGGCCTTCATTGCCACCTCCCACACCCCGGGACCGGTTTCACAGTGCAGCCCTTCGATGTCCAGGTTGAGTGCGCTCGCGTAATCCAGCAAGCCGACAAATCGATCCGATTCGGCCGATGCACGTAAGATCGAATAGCCATAATTACCGGGTGTCAGCGGATGCAGATCGCGAAATCCTTTTTCGCGAATCGAATGCGGAGTTTCCGCGAATACAAAAAATTCAAATTCGAAACCAGCAAGCATTTTCAACCCCAGATCGCTCAGCCGATTGAGCAGACAGCGTAAGCGGGTGCGTGGGCACAAGGCGTGATCGCCGCCATCAAGCGCTGCAAACTCACCGATGAAATAAGGAGTATCTTCGTCTACCAACCAGCGTTCGCTGTCCACAAGCAGCCGGAATCTGGCATCCGGAAAGCCGGTATGCCACCCGGTATAGGATCCACCTTCATAAAGCTGGTCATTGACGTCCCATCCGAATACACAATCGCAAAAGCCGCCACCTTTCATGAGCAAGCCAGCAAATTTATCCAGGTCAACGTACTTGCCCCGGATGACCCCATCTATATCGGTAAGACCAAGCTTGACCCGGGTGACACCCCGCTCCCGATATTCAGCGAGTTTGGCCTCGAGCAATTCGCTTTCTTCACTCATCGGTGTATTTCCCTTGGTTGTTTTATCACCAGCGCGCTCGCTCGAGTTATGCCTGTGGTATTCAGCCCATTCACTCCACACCGACATACTACTGTGGTGCTCTCGAGGGCCATCACTGTACATGTGATGAGATCAACGCGCGTTGCAGCACTACCCCAGGCCTAAGATGAGTTTTCCACCGTAGCTGTGGATAACTTTGAGGATAACTCGTTCCTAAACCCCTCGACGGCAGAGAATACGGCAGTTCTGCCGTTTTGATCAAAAATTACTCACAACCCAATAACCCTATATATATCAGCTAATTAGGAGATGAAAGTTATCATCAAGATGAAAGATATCGCGTATCTACCAAGCGTCAGACAGGAATCCTCACAATTGTGAATAACAAAATCCAGCCCAAGCGTTAGTGCTCGCTTACATCATAAGCTACGTGTCGTTTAATGCTATGGCGATATCACGGTTGAGATTTCGCCCCTTTTTACAACCGTTGGACAATGTCGCGTCTGACCCCGGACGAAAAGGGCAAATTCTCCCGAGTCCGTTTCCTGTTCCAAAAAATCCAGGGAATCCCCGGTAGCAGCGTTAGTCTTCCTCGCGCTGATCTTCAGGCAGCTTGATCGCGATTTCGGTAGCGGTAACGGGAGAGATTTCGGTAAAAACAACCGGATCCAGGCGCCAATCGCGCCGTGCCCCCGGTTCCTCGATCCGCTGCCCAGATTCAGCGTCAAGTTCCACCGCATCCGCAGGATATTCTTCCGCCAATGCCGAAGTAGCGCACATCAACACCACACCGGTGAGAAGCAGGTTAATAGGGCGCAGATTGGCGAACACGCGGCCAACGGGGTTAGCGTTCATATTGCAACGACCAATAGAATCTTGGTCCCTCATCGGTTAATCCTCCTGAGCCTTGCGCTGAAATCGGCAAGGCCCAACTCATTCGACTCACGAGATTTTCATTGATGTCTACGTCCCAGCCGACTCCCACACTCGTTACATGACCCCAGAACGGTTGCAACTCATTGCGACCTTCGCCGTACGCGCTATCGACGAACAAGGAAAGCTCGCCGAGTTTCAACCCAATACGCAGATCGAGGCCGACAATCACTCCTTGATCGATCAGCAGCGTATCTCTAGAGAAACCACGGGCGTATTCCGCACCACCCGCGCTCAGGCGCAGTGAAGCGGGCAACTGGGAATCGGTCATCTGGCCGACGAGTTTGATCGCAAGCTTCTGTTCACCGGACAATATCGGCAATCCGATCGGCGTCCATGCCAATGCATCGAAGCTGAAACGCCAGAAATTCTCCTCCTGGCCGGCAAAAATATCGTTACCAACCCGGCCCGCGGCGAACGCGAGTCGTGCATCAACGGCAATCCGCTGCACATCCCATACTCGATGGGCTGACAACAAACCGTCCAAAAACGTCACTTGCTGTTGCGGTCCATCGTCCCAGGACAGTCTGTGGTGGTTGATGCCGAGCCCGACCGCAAGGCTCTGACTGCGTGACCGGTACAGCACGCGCGTCATCGCAATGTCTGCGAACAGCGCATCACCCTTGAGTTCCACAGCTCGTTTGGAAATGAAATCGTTGTTGGCTATCTTGGCGCGAATCCGATCCCTGCCGTTCAACGGTGTTGCGTATTCGACAAATGCATAAGTCTGATTACGTGGGTTCACCGATGCCAGCAACCCCACGTTCACAACATCGCCGACGCCCCGCGGATTCAACCAACTGCCGGTAATTGTGATCCGCTCGTTACCTGTGGCTTCGTCACCGTGATTGTCGATCCACACTCGGGACGACCAGGATTCCTGCTCGATGACGTTCAGGTTCAAGCGAGTCTCACCAACTTCGCTGCCCGGCTCGAAGGCAGCCTGGGTTTTGAAACCAGGCAGTTGATTGAGTTCAAACAGGCGTTCGTCAACAAGCTGGTGGGTGACAGGTTGTCCGAGTAGGTCAGCAAACCGTTCGGTCAGAAATGCGGAATCGCCGCCAGAAACAACGACCGAACCCAGCACCCCCGGCAGTACCCGAATGAAGACCACGCCATCGTTGACTTCCTGACTCGGCACAAACGCGACCGCAAGGAAATAGCCACCCTCGCGATACAACGTTTGCACATTGGCGGCGATTTCCTCGAGTTGAACGAGGGACACGCCGCGGCGTTCCTTCTGAATTCGAATCAGACTCACAAGGTCTTGTGTATCCGTCGATGTCAGCTCAACCCCGCTCGAATGAACTCCAGCTGCGTTGAGGAAACGTCCAACTTCCATTAGCTCAGCCTGAGTAAACCCGTGCTGCGCTGTGGCGTTGTTCTGACGAACCCGTCTCAATGTTTCTTCGATTGCGGCCTCGATGAGTTTACGTTCAATGCCGGGGTAAGGTTGAAAATCGGCCAGCCGGACCTGGTTTACTTGATACCTCGGGCTTGTGGCGGGGTTGGGATCGCGTTCGCTCACCGCAACGATTGTCGCAGCAAAGGCGAAATTGGCGATGACCATCACCGCGACGACCAGTACGACGAAAGACAGCCACCTGCGCCATCCGGGTTCGGCCGTAAGCAAAGTTTTGGGCGAGTCTTCCCGGCGCCGGGCATGCAGTTGGACCGTGTCTGCCGTGTCTCTTCTGCGCAGGGTATCGTCCCGGGTGAAGTGATCGGGATGGAAGTTTTCAATCACCTCACGGCGCGCATTACGATATTCGAGTCGTGAGAACTCTCCCGCCGCGTGTGCCCTGGCAATGCGGCGCAAGCGCACGATCTCGGGTGCGAACTTCATAAATCTCATGAAATTTCTCGCACCAATCGAAAACCTGTCAGCTCGTCCGGCTCACCTCCATGGTCGCGAACCGTCTGCGCAATACATTCCTGAATTGGGTCATTGAAGGCACCACCCAGCGCACTCACTTTGTCAGCGTCGAGCACCCACTCCTGGACGTTGCCCAGCACATTGATGAGCCCATAGGAATTTGCGAGTCCTGCACTGACGACTACCGGTGCAAGGCCACGCTGTACTCCATTGATCCGCACCCGGCAATTGCGGTTCGGATCTGGCGCGCCTGTTGCCGCGCGCTGCCATTCCTCGCGAGTAGGTAAGCGGTATGTGTAACCTGTCGACTCGCTGAGCCAGTCCGCGTACGCACTGACCTCGGCGATACCGATTCCAGTCGCCGGTAGCTGGGTGCGCGAATATTCTTCACAAAGTCCCGCGGCAGTACAGAAAACACCGAATAACGCCCTGCTGATCTCGTGCTTGGTGATTGCAAATCGCCCGCCGCCGTCAACAGGCACGACCACGAGGCGCGGACCAGCATCACCACTGGGGAGTTTGTCGGAACAATAGCCACCACGCCCTGACCGCGCTCCGTTCCCGATCAGATAACCCAGTGCGCAAGGATCCATGGCAAGCCCCGCCAGCGCGTTAAGTTCCCCGAAAGTGCCTTTCGCCTCCACCAACAATGCGCTTGCTCTATCGTGGTCGATCTCACCGAGCTGACCAACACAGCGAGCGAGTTTTCTTCCGACCTGTTCGCGCCCTTCGGTTGCGAGCTTCGGATGCTGGGCAGCCAGAGCCTCAAATCGGCTGGCAATCTCGCGCACATCGAGGCGCAGGCACGATACCTCGAGCAAAGTGGTAAGTTGCTCGGAAAACGTCTGCTCTGCCACCCTCAACAATCGTTTCTGTTCCTGACGCGCCTGACCAATCCGGGCTTTCTCGAGATCGCTCGACAATGACTCCAACGCTGACTGGTCGAACAGCAACCCATCAAGCTCCGCCAGTGCACGTTCGGCGAGATCAAAATTCTGCTGCTCGATGCTGACCAGCATCTGCTGCTCCAATACGTCGGCGACCTCCAGATGGAGTTCAGCCACATCGGAATGCAGGGCAAACAGTCGGTCGAGCTCGCCAAGTTCATCACGCAACTCGGCCATCCAGATGGCATCCAGATCCGGCGTGTCGAGGAGGCTGATGACCCGATTCGAAAACATGTTTCGAAGATAGTCTGCGGCCTCGGGCATCTCACCGTAGCGGGTGCCCCTTTCGTAGAACGAGACTATTCCCAGAATCTCCCCGCTGGTTTGGACCTTCTTGGTGTAGACCTCGCGGATCCCGGCGAGTAGTGCGTTGACCCTTTTTTCCTCGGAGTTTTCTGCGGCATCGAGAGCAAGCAGTCGCTCCGTTTCCACCCAGACTATCTGTTCCCAGTTGGCATCAAACGTCGGCTCTGCTATCAAGGCCGTGATGCGTGTAACCTGGGTATCGAACAAAGTGGTCTGACGGACCTCTCTTTTTACCTTCGAGAGTTCGACATCGCCGATGAGATAATTCACGGCGAAGCCAAACACAAAGACCGCTGCTACCCCAAGTACGGTTCGCGAGCGCCAGGGGGAGGGCTGCAACAGATATTGCTGCACTTCGGAAACCGATTCCGGACGGTTCTGACGGCTGAACGCCAGGCACTTTTCCAACACCCGCCACTGGCGCCGCGTCAATCGCTTCGGCCGTTCTGGCGTCAGTCCTTCCGCGGCAGCGGCGTCGGCAGACAATCGGCCATAAGGATGGTGTCCGGTCAAGACAAGGTAAATCACGACACCCAGCGAATATAAATCGTCACGCGCTTCAGGGTTGTCCCCCAGTAACACTTCGCGACTGGCATAGGCGGGTGTCAGCGCGGCGAGGCGAGACGGATCAAATTGGGTATCCTCATCCTCACCCTGATCCTGATTCGCTTGCATGGCCCGGGCGATGCCGAAATCGAGGATCTTGGCAGTGGAGCTTGGTGAGACGAAGACGTTGCTGGGTTTAAAGTCCGCATGCACCACCCCACCGGAATGCGCATGAGACAGCCCCGCACACATATCCGTGATGATCGACCACGCCATCTCGTCCGGCAACCCGTTCGGATAGGCGCGTAAGACATCCGCGAGTTCCTGACCTTCCAACAGTTCCATGGTGATAAACGGAACATCGCCGTCTTTGTCATAGTCGAAAATCGAAACGATGTTTGGATGCGAAACCGATTGTGATTTTGCCGCTTCACGCTCCAACGCAATAAATGCATCCGGGTATTCCCGAAAATCGTTATTCAGCACCTTCACGGCAAGGAACGGGTGACGATCACGTGCTTCTACTTTGCGGAGATCTTTGGCGCGAAATACGGTACCCATGCCTCCGCTGCCGAGCTTCTCCTCGAGCACGAAACGTTGTTTCAGCACCCTCGGAGCATCTGCTTCACCCGTCCCGGTACCACCCGACCAACTTTTCGAAATGCTCGGATCGGTGCGGATCACCGTAACGTCTTTGTCTTTGTTTTTCTCGTCGCTCATCTGGCGTCCGGCCTTGCGATGACGAGAGAAATATTGTCGCGCGCGGCACCCGCCAGACATTTCTGCAACAAACCCTGCACGGATGCTTCAAGGTCCTCTCCACGCAACTCCTCAACCAGCTCACAAGTGTCAAGCTCGCGATACAGACCGTCGGTGCATAAAAGATACGTATCGTCGGCTTCCACTCCAAATACGGCTACATCCAGATATAGCTCCGGCTGGCAACCAACCGCACGGGTAATGATGTTGGTATCCGCGCTGAGCGCGTCAGCTTCACTCACGCCGCCAACATCGAGCAAATCGGAAACGGGATTATGGTCGCGGGTAATTTGCTCCAGGGTTGAGCCACGCAACCGATACAGGCGGCTGTCACCGGCCCACAGTACGGCCCCGACATCGTCTCTGGTCAACATTGCAACGACCGTACTGCCTATGGTGGCGCCCTGACATTCGACTCGCGCATGCAAGCACAGGCCTTCGTTGACTTCGAGCAATCTGTCTTCCACCTCATCCACGCCGTCGGCAAGCGAGCCGTTCAACGTGAGTTCGGCAAGACCGGTGGCGATAGCATGGCTCGCCACATCCCCGGCATGGTGACCGCCCATGCCATCGGCGACGGCCCAGAGGCGCACGTCAGAGCGGCTGAGTACCGCATCCTCGTTTCTTTTCCTGCGATTACCGCGGTGCGACTCTTCTGCGCTTTGCCAGGTCCGGCTCATCAAGTCACCCGTGCTGAAAGCGAATGGCGGTTTCGTCGCAAAGTGGCTCGCCGAGACTGATCCAACCGTTACCCCACAGACGCATCTCGCCACGGCGAACGAACGTGATCCGCTCATCCTCCGTCTGCACATAGGTACCATTGGTACTGTGATCCACCAGCACGAAGTTGTCGTTGTGACACTCGATGTGGGCGTGATGGCGTGAGGTGAACGTGCGCTCGATCTGCAACGCAACGGTTGCATCGGCACCCAGGGTCAGTTCCCCATCGTCACTCCCGATCACCTCCTGGTGATCCTGCCAATTCAATACCAAGTGGGTCCGGTCATGCGCTTCCATGTCGCATCTCGCCTAGCTTAAGGTCATCCAGGCAAGCATAGGGGAGGCGATGATTAAGGGTTGGGAGCTAGGTCACAAACCACGCCGAGGGCGCGGATAGCAAGGCTTGTGGCGCTCTTCAGGGGCCTCGATAGGTAACCCGTGGTTCCCTAATGCATGTAATTGAACATCTGCCGCCGGTAGCGGGTTGCAAGCTCCGAGCCTTTGCCAAGGACGCTGAATATCCGCAGCATCGTCGTACGACCGATGTCGTCGCGGAATTCCCGGTCTGCCTGGAGAATTGACATCGCATGGTCCAACGACGCTTCATAGTTACCCTCGCCGCACTCTCGAACCGAGAGCTGGTATCGAACCTCGAGATCTTCTGGTTCGGCCGCGTATTTTTCGCGAAGCTCAGCTATCGAAGATAAAGAAGCGCTCTCTTCAGCAAGTTCGAGACGCGCCTGAGGTCTTTCCAGATATTCGGTTTCCTCAGGTATGCCCCCCAATACCTGGCGCGCATCCTCAAGATCCCCGTTGAGGATAAGGACATCAGCAAGCTCTACTCGGAATGCCTGGTTGCGCGGCTCTTCGGTGATGGATGCCTGCAGAACGGTCAGCGCAGCTTCGTAATCGCCGTTGGCAATGTAGTTCGCGAGTTCATCGCGCAGCACATCTGAGGAAGACGCGGTCAATCGATCCAACATTTCTTTCAGGGCAGCTTCCGTCTGCAGACCTTCCCGCTGGTCAACTAATTGTCCACCTTGCACAATTCGAATGCTGGGCAATCCCTGCACTCGCAGTTGTTGCGCAAGAGCCTGGTCCTGAGCTACATCCACCAGACCGAGCAGCACCTTACCCTGATACCGGGGAACGAGGACTTCGAGCTTGAGTTTGAATTCTGCCGAAGGTGAATCCTGTTCGGCCCAGAACAGCAGCAACACGGGCACCGTTTTGGATCGTTCGATCACGTCGGTCTGAAACGTTGGCGCGGTAACGGCAAAAACTAAAGCTTGATCTTCCATAGAGAGCTGGCAGCGAAAATTCAAAGGTTGGTGATTCTACTACAGCTTAAGGTCGGTGGCGGAAAGCCGCTTTGCCGGACAAGGGGCCTCGGGAGTATCCTCACCCGATGACAATCAGGGAAATCGTGGCAAATACTTTACCTGCAACAATAATAGCAAGCGTAGCGTTCTTAGCTTCCTCGAACGCTGTGGCGGCTGATCTATCGCCCACCGAGCAGGCAATTGTTGCCCGGGTCGATGGCCACACGCGCGCAGCGTTAGATCTCCTCCAACGCACTGTGAACATCAATAGTGGCTCGATGAATTTTGCCGGCGTGCGTGAAGTCGGGCGCGTGTTCCGTAGCGAATTCGACACGCTCGGCTTCGAGACTCGCTGGGCAGATGGTGCTACTTTCGGTCGCGCCGGTCATCTCGTCGCAGAATTCGGTCACCAGGGGATTCACCTGTTGCTCATCGGACACCTGGATACCGTTTTCGAGCCCGATAGTCCTTTTCAGCGTTATGAACCGATCTCGTCTTCTAAAGCTCGCGGACCGGGAATCACCGACATGAAGGGTGGTAACGTCATCATTGTCGAGGCGCTCAGAGCACTCAAAGCGACCGGCTCGCTCGAGAACATGCAGATTACCGTGATCCTGATCGGGGACGAGGAGTCATCGGGTAAACCACTGAAAGCCGCCAGAGCGGAGCTCATCAAAGCAGCAACGGCCGCCAACGTCGCGCTCGGTTTCGAGGACGGCGACGGCGATCCGCACACGGCTGTGATCGCACGCCGCGGCTACTCCGGATGGCGCCTCGAAGTAACCGGACGAGCAGCGCACTCTTCACAGATTTTCTCACCGGATATCGGACACGGAGCCATATTCGAGGCCGCCCGGGTGTTGACGAGTTTCCGGGAAACACTCGAAGGCGAGCCTTACCTTACTTTCAATCCCGGCGTCGTGCTCGGTGGCACCCGTGTCGACTTCGATGAGGGACGCTCCCGCGGCAGCGCGTTCGGCAAAGCCAACGTCATCGCCGAAAGTACGGTCGTGACCGGGGATCTACGCACCTTGTCCATCGAACAGAGAGAGTCTGCAATAACAAGGATGCAGGCGATTGTCGCCAGGCAACTCCCCGGGACTCGTTCTCAGCTGACCTTTACGGATGGTTACCCACCGCTGGCGCCGACCGATCCTAACAAAGCGCTTCTGGCACTTTACGATCGCGTGAGTCGAGACCTCGGGTTTGGTCCAGTCACCGCCGTGGATCCGGCTGCCGCTGGCGCCGCCGATATCTCGTTTACCGCCGGGCTTGTGGACATGGCGCTCGACGGGCTGGGGTTGATGGGCAGTGGCGGGCATACGGTGGACGAAACCGCCGATCTGGAAACGTTACCTTCCCAGACAAAACGCGCCGCGTTGCTCATGCATCGATTGAGTGTCAATTTTTAGCTTTGTGTCACTGAGGACCGCAATGTTCGAAATACAACAGTTAGATCACTTGGTATTACGCGCGCGGGATTGCCAGGCGTTGGTTGATTTCTACTGTGAAGTGCTGGGCATGAAAGTCGAACGCACTGTCGAAAGTGTCGGGCTGGTGCAGCTTCGTGCAGGGGCCTCACTCATCGACATCGTTGACAGCAACGGCGTGCTCGGTAGACGACGCGGTGAACCACCCGACAGCAACAACGGAGCCAACTTGGATCATTTCTGTCTGCGAATCGAACCATTCGATGCTGAAGCGATTCGTAGCCACCTTGAGTCTCACGGTGTGGATACGGGCGATGTACAGACCGTGTACGGCGCCGAGGGTTACGGTCCCTCGATCTACCTCGACGATCCGGAGGGCAATACGGTGGAGCTGAAAGGGCCTTCTGGCTGACCAACCATGTACCGCCAGCGCATCCTTGGTGCCGGCGCATCCTTGGTGCCGAGCGCATCCTTGGTGCCGTGCATAATCGTGAACATTTCCTGAGATGTTCACGATTATGCACGGCACCAACATCTTTGGAGATGTTCACGATTATGCACGGCACCAACATCTCAACAGCATCTTTGCTTCTATTTGAGGAGATCTGAATGCCCGCGACTCGACTCCTGATAGCGATGACACTTGCTTGTGTACTGTGTGGCTGTGGACAAATGGCGAACCAGGAAATCTCCACCCATACACCCGTTGGCAGCGATCCAATGGAAAAGTGGTCGCGCAGTTGTTCGCTGTGCCACATTAACGGTATTGGCGGCGCACCTCGGGTTGGCGATTCCGAAGACTGGGCCCCGCGTCTCGCGCAGGGTGACGAGGTGCTGCTTACCCACACGGTGGAAGGATTCAACAACATGCCACCACTCGGTTATTGCATGGACTGTGAACGTTCTGATTTCGTCACATTGATCAAATTCATGTCCAGCGGATTACGACCGTGACCGGTTGGTCGCGGCGACGGTGGTTGGCTGGCACGGCAACGGCGGGCCTCTTGGCAGCCACCCGGCCAGTTTCGGCTACCTCTCAAGGTGGGCTCCCCTGGTACAACTGGAGCGGTAACCAAAGTTCACAACCCATCAGTCGCTTTGCTCCGGGTAGCGAAGACGAGTTGGTCCAGTTCCTGCGCACAACAAACGGCGCTGTGCGCCCTGTGGGTGCCGGTCACTCATTCTCTCCTCTCGTGCCAACCGATGGCCACCTCGTGGTGTTGGACAGAATGGCCGGTTTGCTCGAACACAATAGCGAGACAGTACAGGCCACCTTCGCCGCTGGAACCCGACTTGGCAGTTGCGGCGCATTGCTCGACCCTATCGGCCAGGCGATGTTCAACCTGCCGGACATCGATCGACAGACGCTCGCCGGTGCTACGTCCACCGCCACTCACGGCACGGGTATCGGATTCAACACGCTATCGGGATACATCACCGGTCTGCGACTGGTCACAGCCACGGGCGAGGTGCTGGACATCGACGCAGAGAACAACTCCGCCCTGTTCGATGCTGCGCGAGCCGGGCTCGGTGCGCTCGGCATCGTTACGCAAATTCGCATGCAGAATCGAACCCCATACCGTCTAAAAGAACAGAACTGGGTGGAACGTACCGAGACGGTTCTTGAACACTTCGATGAATCGGCCCGCGCACATCGACATTTCGAGATGTTTCCCCTGGTGCATTCCGACTACGCCCTGGTGCTTGCGATCGATGAAACGATCGAACCCATCAACAATCCTCGACCGTCGCCAGAGGAGGCGGCCGCTTTTGGTCAGGTTATGCAATCCTGGTTGGCTCTGCCTCCAGGGAAACGAAAACCTCTAATCAATGGCCTGGCTGAAGGAATCGAGCCAAGCGAAGCCGTCGACGTCTCCCACAAAATACTCGCCAACGTTCGTAACAATCGATTCAATGAGATGGAGTACTCGGTTCCGATTGAAGCCGGTGCGCAGTGCCTCAGAGAAATTCTCGCTACTATCGAGCGCCAGGCGATCGACGTAGTTTTTCCGTTGGAGTTTCGCTACATCAAAGGCGACGATCTCTGGCTCAGCATGTTTTCAGGCGGTGACCGAGCAGCGATCTCCATCCACAGAGCGGCAGACTTTGACTATCGACCGTACTTCGACGCCATCGAGCCGATTTTCTGGAAGTACGACGGCCGTCCCCATTGGGGCAAGTGTCATACGCTGGAACACGCCGCGTTATCCTCGCTTTATCCCAGACTCGCGGATTTCATCAATCTGCGCGCGGAACTCGACCCATCGGGACGCTTCTTGAACGATCACCTGCGCAAGATTTTCGGGATTGCGTCATGAAGCGCCGCACCCTGCTCTTCGGTGGTTTGGGTATGGCCGCCAGCGCCGCGGTCGCTACCTTCCTGTGGCGACATGAAGACCGAGGCGGACCTCATGATCTCTATTTCTCAAGGTTGAACGAACTCCTGAAACGTGACGGCCCAGGCCACCCGGTTTTAGTCATCGACCTCGAACGGCTGGAACACAATGTCGATGTGTTGACCCGTTCGGTGGGGGCTGAGAAGCGCTATCGCGTGGTGGTCAAGTCGTTGCCTTCGTGCCGATGCTAAAACATGTCATGGCCCGTGCAGACACCAATGCACTCATGGTTTTTCACCAACCGTTCCTCACCGCCATCGCGGCCGCATTTCCCGACAGCGATGTTCTGATGGGTAAACCGATGCCCATCAACGCCGCCGCTCGTTTCTACCGGACGCAACCGAATACTTCGTTCCAGTCACAACGGCAGCTGCAATGGCTCATCGATTCCCACAAGCGCCTGCGGCAGTATCAAAGGCTCGCGCGTCAGCTGGGCGTACGCATGCTCGTCAATGTCGAGATCGATGTCGGTCTGCATCGAGGTGGAATACCGGAGCCCGCGGCCTTGGAACCAATTTTCGCGACGATCGCCTCTGACCCCGAACATCTACAATTCTCTGGGTTCATGGGTTACGAGCCTCACCTTACCGGACTTGGCGCTGGGCTCGATCATCCCGCCGTACAGAATGTATTGTCGCTCTATCGGGGATTTCTCGATCGTGTGCCGCCATCCGCTCTGCGCGAACGGCTCACCCTCAACGGCGCAGGCAGTCACACGTTGCGAATCTACGAACGCGATCACACCATGAACGATCTTGCGGCCGGATCGGGCGTTGTCAAACCAACGGACTTTGATACCCACCATCTCGCCGAGAACCTTCCGGCTGCCTTTATCGCCACCCCTATCCTCAAACGTTATGACGAGTTGCGCGCACCGGAAGATCCATGGCTGGCTAAGGCCCTGCAAAGCTGGGACCCCAACCGGCAGCGGCTCTATTACATCTACGGTGGCTTCTGGAAGGCACGCTATGCGTCTCCGCCCGGCATAGCCGAACCTTTGTATCACAGCACCAACCAGGAACCGGTCAGTACATCCACCTCGGTAAACCTTGGGGTCGATGACTACGTCTTCTTGCGCCCGACGCAAAGCGAGCACGTCTTGCTGCAGTTCGGCGATCTTCTGGTAGTCAAAAACGGCGAGTTCGTAGATCGCTGGCCGGTATTTCATCAAACGGAAAAAACCTGAATGGTGCTGTCCGGCGCGCCTGCGCAGGTGCGGGCATTGTTGTCGACACTGAAGCCGGGGACGTTGCGCCTTTATCTCGCGCAAGGGATCGCCGCAGTCGCATCATTGTTGACCTTGGTCATACTGAACGCGACGCTCGGTACCGGCCCCCTTGGCAGCCTCCTGGTCGCCGTCACTATATTTTTTACGCTCCGCACACTCCTCACCCTGCAGTCCTGGCCTGCATTACTCAAGCGTGCCGTCGAACTCGAGCAACAGGAGAACCTGCCAGCGCTCGCGACACTCTTCAAAAGCTACTGGATGCTGGACGTTATTTCCGGCGCCGTCAGCGCGGGTGTCGGTTTTCTGCTGCTGCCATGGTTTGCCGAGTGGCTCGAGTGGGAACCCGCTCTGCTGATCGGTGCGGGCTGGTTCATCTGGGTTTTGTTGATCAGCTGGTTGAACGTGCCGCTCGCGGTGATCCGCATGTATTCGGCCCAGAATGCGCTGGCACTGAGTTTCATCATCGCGCCCTGCTTACAGTTGTTGGCGGCAATCACCCTGTGGTTGGTAGGAGAGACCGAACCGGCGATCTACTACCCATGGTGGGCCGCCAGTTACGGTATCGAAGCGGTCATACTTTTCATCCTCGGCTACCGGATTCTCGCCCGCGCCGGAGTAAAACACTGGGTGACGGCACCTGTACAATTTCGTCGCCAGGGATTGACAACCGCCTGGTGGACCAACATTTCGAAATCGCTGAACGTGGTCGTCCTGCAGGTGGATATCATTCTGGTGTCGGTCATCATCAGTATGGAGGCGGTCACTATCTATCGCTTTCTCAAGCAGGTCGGTACTTTGATCAGCAGATTGGTGGATCCGGTGTTTCAATCATCCTTTGCGGACCTCATGCGCATCGGTACGGCCCCGGGACCTGAGTCTGCCGAGGAATTTCGACGGGCAACGTTGATATTCGGCTGCATCTCGGTCCCGTTGTGTTTTCTGGCTAGTATCTCAAGCCCGGTGTGGCTATCGATTATCTTCGGACCCGAGCAGATCTACCTCTGGTCGACTGTCGCAATATTCATGCTTGCCATCGGCGTGAGTTCGACTTTCGTCGCCATCCACCCGCTTGCTATTGGGCTTGGATTCGCACGGGTAACCCCGCTCATACAAGTGTGCTCGTATACGCTTTTCCTGACTGGCATGTTCTGGTTGGGCGAGCCCTATGGGTTGATCGGCGTCGTATCAAGCTACCTCGCGGGTATGCTGCTGATGACACTCTGGAAGCTCTACCTCGTGTTGCCTCGTTTGAGGGTGCAATAACCTTCGCTATTCGCAGCCCGTTCGCTTGTGTAGAGTTCTTCTCAATGACGACGAAAAACCTCATTGCCTTCTTATTGATCTGCCTGGCCGGTAACGCAAACGGTGCGACCATCGACTTCGATGAGGAGATCAAAAGCCTCGCGGCGCGTCCGGAAATAAGCGAAGCGCTGAGAATCATAGAAATTCTGGATTCACAAAGCGATGCTGAACTCATCGAGCTGACGGAAATACCCGCACCTCCATTCAAAGAAGACGCGCGAGCTCGACGTTACGCGGAGAAACTCATCGATGCAGGTATGCAAGACACCAGGATAGACAAGGTGGGAAACGTCATCAGCCGTTGGCCGGGACGCTCGGGCGACAAGACCATCGCAATCGTCGCTCATTTGGACACGGTCTTTCCGGAAGGTACGGATGTAACGGTGAGGCGAGAAAACGGCAAGCTCTATGCGCCGGGAATCGGTGACGACACGCGTGGTCTAATACTGCTCCTGACCATGATACGGGCGATGCGATCGGCCGATGTCGAGACCGTGCACGACCTGCTTTTTGTCGCGACGGTCGGAGAGGAGGGGCTCGGCGACTTGCGTGGGGTAAAACACCTCTTCCGCCAAGGTGGACCGCGCATCGACGAACTCATCGCCATTGACGGAGGTTCATTTAAACGAGTGCTGAACCACGCCATCGGCTCACATCGTTACCGGGTGACTTTCAGTGGTGCCGGTGGCCATTCCTGGAGCGCATTCGGGCTCGCCAACCCAGCTCACGCGCTCGCGCGCGCCATCCATTTTTTTGACGACAACGCCTCCACTTTCGTTGCCACCGGTCCACGCACCACGTACAACATCGGCCGCGTGGGCGGCGGGACCTCGGTTAATGCCATACCTTTCGAAAGCTGGGCTGAAATCGACATGCGTTCAGAAGACCCTGACCGTCTGCGCCAGATAGACGCTATCCTGCAAAATGCTGTGCAACTCGCGCTGGTTGAGCAGAACCGGCTGCTCACCCGGGGGGAGCCGCTGAGCGTCGAGGTGAAGTCCATCGGTAATCGGCCGTCAGGCAGGATCGAACCGCAAACGCCGCTCATCCAGCGTGCGCTGGCTGCAACACGATTTTTCGGAGTCACACCCGAGTTGGCTGCCGGTTCTACCGACGCCAATGTACCTATCGCCCGCGGGATTCCCGCGACCACCATCGGCCGTGGTGGACAGGGTGGGGGGGCTCATTCACTCAACGAGTGGTGGTCGAATACCGACGGCTATCGCGGTGTTCAGAAAGCGCTGCTCATAGCACTCGCATCCGCCGGTGTAACCGATCGCCGCTGACAAGAAATCTGATCAGCGCCCCCGTCGCCTGCCTCGGGTGTTAGAACTATTCTTGTTTCTCCGGTAACCTTGCCATCCTCGCGGATTGGATTTTACGTTCCTTTTGATTACGACCACACGACTACGGTGATTGGTTTCCGCAACTACCGTCGGCACCACCATGCCGTTTGCCGGTCCTACCTCCACCAACGTCACCGCGTCTACATCCCCAGGTGCAAACTGCGGATTGCCGAAGTGAGTGACACCCTCCTCGTCCACCCATTTGGCTATGACCTCGGCCTGCCCGCTCATTGAATAAGCTGCAAATACCAGTGCCCCCGCACTCAGCAACGGTCGAATCCGCATCACTTTCCCCTAACTGTGTGATGCGTCACATTAATCAACCTTAGCGGAGGGTGATTCACGATTTTGTGAGTAGTGTCACAGATTTGTACGAAACGGGTCCCGCGTTCAGGCTTTTTCTTATCTCTATCGACTGACAAATAAGCTGTGTAATGAGTGCCGAATCCGGACGAATCTCCTGTAACCCCTAACGAATCACAGTTCAAGCGCATCCTCTATGGTCTGATAGCCGCGAGCTGAAGTCATTTTTGATCTGATTCAGGGAAGGATTACTGCGCGTCATGGCCATACGCTTGAGGAAGCGCGTTGAACGCCATCTCCTGACCCTTCTTGGGACGTTCGCGCTCGTCCCAATTTCGGCGATCGCCTACCTTGGTATCTACGATGGTTCCGTACCCGCGATGTTCAGTTCTGTTGCGCAATTCAGCCAATTCGCCGTCGTAGCAACGACGCTTACGCTAATCACTGCTGCGGTCTCGGTCGGTCGAATATTGCGACGAAATCTCCAGCCCTTAACGGCACTCCAGGATGCGATTCGTCAGCTCACGAACGGCAACTACTCTCGGCGTATATCCATTGACAAGCACGATGAATTCAAATCACTTACCCACGCCTTCAACGCCATGACCGATCAGTTCGAAGAAGCTCAAAAATCCAGTCAGTCGTTGGCTGACATCGACCGACTTATCCTGTCTTCCGCTGATCTCGACCCCGTTCTCCTTAAGGTGCTGATATCTGCTCAGATGGAAGCAGTCGAGATTACCTTGATTCTTCGACCTGATATGGAATCAGTTCTGCTTGCAACTTATCGATTGAAAAATCGGCAACTGGTCAAAGACACGATCGGGCTCCTGGAAATCACCGATGACGGTTTGCGCGACATCGATGGTTATTGCGACATAGCCAAGCGAGTCTGCGGAGAAAATACGCTTGAATATCTTCCTATCGCCGGGGAGGGCATGATATCGGGTGTGTTAGTTGCAGCCGGTGACAGGTCGCTGACAGGCGGCGAGTCCAAATATCTAACTGACCTCGCGGATCGGCTTTCCGTTGCAGTCACCAATATCAGTCGTTCAGACAGCCTGTATCAGCAAGCACATTTCGACGCTTTGACCGGCCTTATCAACCGTCATGCGTTCGAAGACAAGTTAGGTGAAAGCCTTTCTCGCTCATGGCGTGGAGAAAAAGGTGTACTCCTATTCCTGGACCTCGACGGCTTCAAGAAGGTCAACGACACCGAAGGTCACAAAGCGGGCGATCGGCTACTGGTGATAATCAGCGATCGATTGCGTGAGTCGCTTCGAGAAATTGACGTCATTGCACGCTTAGGTGGGGACGAGTTCGCCATGATCGTTCCCGGGTGTGAAGATGACAAGTCCGTTTCGGTCTTATGCGAACGGATCATCAGCTCCATCACCAAACCGATAATCGTGGATCGCATGGAGCACTCTATCGGGGCTTCAATTGGCGTCGCAGTTTTTCCTGACGATGGAACAAATGTTGAAGAACTTATTATGAAAGCGGACTCTGCCATGTACCGCGCGAAAGAATCCGGGGGAGCCAGGTTCGTATTTTATGATGATACGTTGAATGAAGCGAACCGACATCGAGTGTTTGTTGAAAGTCGCTTGAGAAACGCGATCAAAGAAGGCGAGCTCGACGTTCACTTCCAACCAAAGCTGAAGCTTGCCGATCGGACCGTCGAAAACGCAGAGGCATTGTTACGATGGACAGACGCCAAACTCGGAGTCGTACCGCCAGACACGTTCGTGCCTATCGCTGAGGAAACAAGCCTGATCTACGATTTCATGTCGATCCTCGTTGACAAAACGGCCAGCCTGTTTGTATCAGCGGAGCAACGTGGAATTACCCTCAACACCGTTGCGATAAACATTTCCCAGAAACAACTGATGGCGGGTGGTTTCGCGCTTTCGCTGTTGTCGTTGCTCGACCGACGCAACCTGCCTCACCGCCACATCGAAATCGAAGTGACGGAATCGGTGTTTGCCAAGGATACACAACAAGTCGTACACGAGCTCGAGATCTTGCGGCAGGCCGGTATGAAAATCGCCCTCGATGATTTTGGAACCGGTTTTTCCTCGCTGAATATGTTACGTGAACGTCCTCTGGACGTTGTCAAGATCGACCGCTCTTTCATTACCGAGTTAGAGACGTCGGACCAGGCGCGTATTCTTGTACAACACTTGATCAGCATTGCAGCCACGCTGGGTAAAGAGGTCGTTGCCGAGGGTGTCGAAACTGAAGTGCAGTTACAGCATCTCATAATTGCAAAGTGCGACTATGTGCAGGGATTCCTGGTTTCCAAGGCAAAACCAGAAGAAGAGTTCATTCGGATGTTGTCTCTCTGGCAGAGCGACAGAAATTCAATAATCCTCAAAAACGCCAGTTAGCGTCGACGTTAAACGCACTCGCACCAATCAACCCCGACGTGACAATAACGTGCGTGCGCAGACGTGTTATAACAGACAAGACGCGTATCCACGTACTGCTCGCACAGATTTTGCGGGTACACGGTGATGGGAGCATACGCTAGGTTATGTGACCTGAGTGAACATCAGCACGCGCGTAGCAGATGTGCGTAGTTTGTCTGCTAAAACGCGAGCGGTGGGCGGTCTGCGCCGTGGATTATTATCGCAAGGGTTAACTATTCAACACTTCCATCACCGCGACGGTTCGCGACACCAACTCGTCGAGCTTGATCTCGGAATAACCTCCGAGCGAAATCCTCACGGTTTCCTGCCACGGTTTGGTCCATTCACTCGGTATCGTTTTACCCTGCAGTGCCCAAAGACCGCCGACGGTTGCACCGTTACAATCGGTATCAAGGCCAGCTGCCACCACATTCCCAATTGCCGCACTGTAATCATCAGGGTTGGCGAGCAATGCCCAGACCACAAGAGCGAGATTGTTGACGGTATGTACCACACTGAGAGAGGCGTATCGTTCGCGGATTGCGGAGTCGCCCAGCCCTTCCTTCACAACCTTCCGGGCAAAGGCAATCGCCTCGGCACAACGTGAATCTTCAGGGATGTGTTCAAGCGCCCCGTCGACCGCCTCGTCAAGCGTCGTGCTTGCGGGAATCAGAGCACCTAACGCCGCCACAAATACTGCCCCGTAAACGCCGTCTTCGCGATGCGACAGCCCAGCATCCGAGCGCGCCAGATCAGCCGCAAGCTTGGGATTCCCCGGACAGACCCAACCATATAGATCGGCTCTAATCTGCGCGCCTATCCAGTCGTTAAACTCGTTGTCGGAACATTCATGGAGGTCAAATTCCGGCGCATGGCCCTCTGGAAACCACTCGTGAGCGTTATTCAGCAACGTGCGGTAGGCGGCTCGCTCCGCGGTGTAGGTCATGGCGACTGGAAGACGGCGCAACCAGGTTCTCGCTACTTGCTCCGTGGAAAGATCCCGACCGTGGGCTTCCAACATCAACAACGCGAGAAACGTGTAGTTGATGTCATCGTCTGCCTCACTTGCGTGGAGGTTTCCTCGACAACAGGCCTTTTCGAGTTCGGTGGGCAGATTTTCCGTATAGGGGATGTAATCACGCAGCGGCAGTGCGCCAACAGACTCGAGATAACCCGCCAATGCCTCCTGGCCTTGGCGCATGGAAAACCTCTCCACTGCCTTACCCAGCATGCAGCCGGAAACGCGTCCTTCCCAGGCACGACGTATGCGTAGCTCTCGATCTTCCATCACCAGTCACCGTTCAAGCTGAAGGGAGAACAACAAGCATTAACCCTGATGAGACAATAATCCACGGCGCAGACCGCCTAGCGCTCGCGTTTTAACAGGCAAACGCGCACTTTAAGCTACGCGCGTGCTGATTTTCACTCAGGTCACATAACCTGGCGTATGCTCCCATCACTGCGTACGTGCGAAATCTGTGCGAGCACTAGGTGGTTACGCATTTTGCCTGTTATAACACGTCTGCGCGCGCGCATTACTGTCACATCAGGGTTAATAGAGCCGGAGAAACAATCAAGGCAACCTCTGAACCAATTCCCGCATGCCTTTCAGAAGCAGAGCGCATCCTGGTGCCCAACAAGTTATTCTCATTTGGGTATTTTTCTCATATGGAAACAAACATCGTGATGTCGATCATACGAGCTACCTTGTTAGCTTTCCTGGTAGTTCTGTTCTCATCGTCAGCGCTCCATGCCGAATCCGCCAGCGATGGCACGACATTCGATGTGGCGTCCGCCACTCAAGCGTATCTCGACCGGCTGGACCCAGAACAAAGGGCAGCGTCAGACGCCTACTTTGAAGGTGGCTATTGGTTGGACCTTTGGGAATTACTGTATGGGCTGCTGATCGCATGGATTCTGTTGAATTTCAGGATATCGACGCGGATGAGGGATCTCGGCGAAAAAGTCAGCCGTTTCAAATTTCTACGGGTAACTTCTTACATCGTGCAATACACGTTGATCGTGTTCGTCGTATCGTTTCCCTGGGTCATCTATCGGAACTTCGTTCGAGAGCATGACTACGGCTTTTCCAATCTCGACTTCCCCGACTGGTTCGGTGAACAGCTGATCGGTCTCGGCGTTTCGTTGGTTATGTCCACGCTTGGAATTGCGCTGATCTATCTGGTGATTCGTAAGGCGCCAAAAACGTGGGTAATCTGGGGATCTTTCGCCGGTATTGCCATGCTCAGTTTTGTGTTCATGGTGTCACCGGTTTTCATCAACCCGTTATTCAATGACTACCAGTCGTTATCCGAAGGCCCGCTCAAAGAGAACATACTGTCTCTCGCCCGAGCAAACACCGTACCCGCCGACGATGTTTTTACCTTTGACGCTTCGAAGCAATCAACGCGAATCAGCGCAAACGTCAGCGGACTGTTTGGTACGACTCGGATCAGCCTGAACGACAACCTGCTCAACCGGACGAGCCCCGACAGCATCCAAGCCGTCATGGGCCATGAAATGGGTCACTACGCATTGAATCACGGTCCGAAAATGCTCATCTCGTTCGGGATCGTCATGGTGATCGGTTTCGCGTTCGTGCGCTGGGCGTTCGACCGGGTGAACAAATCCTCATGGGGAATACGCGATGTGGGGGATATCGCCGGCCTGCCATTGATGATCGCGCTGTTTTCGGTGTATCTCTTTCTCGTATCTCCACTTACCAATAGCATCATCCGAATCAATGAAGCGGAAGCGGATATCTTCGGACTCAACGCGTCGCGCAAACCCGATGGATTTTCCGAAGCAATCCTGGGCCTTTCCGAATACCGGAAAATGAAACCGGGGTATTGGGAGGAGATCATCTTCTTCGATCACCCAAGCGGCTATAACCGGATTTACCTGTCCATGCAGTGGAAGAAGGAGAATCTCGAATCGTCTGTCGAGGATTAGGTCAGTCGGAGGCGACAATTCTCACAGGAGGGACTCGAGCACATAGGCACTGACAAATCCCACGCTCCACATCACACCCGATATCCAGATGAATCGGCGATTCCAGGTGTCTGCCCGTGCGCAAGCAGCCGCTAATTCCGGGTCGGTGGGACATTCGCGTCCTGGACGGTAAGTGGCCCAGCCGGCAAAGGCAATCAGTAAACCAGCTATCGAGAACATCCACCCTTTGTACAAGCTGAGCGTAATGAGCCACGGAACGTTGCTGGCCATCGACGCCACAACCGCGCCAAAGCCAACGCTGACCAACACGATGGGAATAGCGCAACACAGAAGCGTACCGGATGTCGTGAAGAGTAACAGCCAACCCCAGGTTCTTGGTTTATCCAGGATCACAAGCTAAAAAACGGCGCCGATGCCGAAACCGACATAACCGCCAGTCCAATCACTGTCTCGTTCGTAAACGAGCGCCTTGTATTCGAGACGTGCCATGACGTTTTGCCAATAGAACATAAGCACCGGGCCGCTCTGTACGCGATCACCATCGCCGGAAGCGAGCAGCGAGACATCCCACATGACAAACACACCGCTGTTGGTTGTATTGTTATGAATGGGATGGATCCCCAGATTGATATCGAGACCGACACGATCGTCCCAGGCATAAAGGTCGTACAGCTGGTAGAACGATGGGGTTTCCGCACTGTAGGCGACGCTCAGCCCCACATCCCAGGCCCCATCGTTTGCCGTGGGAAATTGCACCGAAGGGGTGATGCTCCAGTTGGAAGTAAATGCGTGTCTATTCGTGTATTTCTTGAGCGGTACACCGACGATGACATTGCCGAGTTCGTTGTCGACATAGGGTAGCTTGAACGTTATTCGAGTCGAAGGCCGGAAGGTGTACACACCTTCCAGCCAGGTTGTCGTGCGTGAATCAAAACGCTCCACTCGAGCCTGGATGCCAAAACCACCTTCCCAACGGGGCGCCATGTCCATCACAGGTTGATGAGCAAACGCGAGGCCGCTCAGGCAAAGCAGTACCGCCCAGAAAATCCACTTCACCGCGGGTAGGTGGTGAGCTCGCCCGTTGCAGAAACCGTCCATAGATCGATTGGGTCGTAACCACCCGACTCGATGGCAGCAAACAGGCTCAACCTGTCAATCACCGAATCCTCCCTTACCGCGACTATGACCTTCTGGTCTTCTATCTCGACCTTGACCCCGTTGGTATACATCGAGCGGTCGACAAACGGGAGTTTCGAGACTTTTTTGATCACACCTTGCGCGCAGAAGGAGCAAACGATGCCATGCACCGTAACCACGTAATCCTGCGCGAGGACGGACGTTGTTATGAACATCAGCGCGAGTGCGAACACCCCGTTTCTTAATACCATCATCTTACCTGCCAATATCCCACGGACTTCAGTGTCAATTAGACACAACTCGTTGGGAGAATTCCGCAATCTGTCGCAATAATAGCCACACTACAACCTGTAGTGCCTATAGATTCAAGGGCGAATCGTGAGGAAAGCAACCCTACATCGGAAAAAACATCCACAAAAGACGCCATCTCCCAACCTACCCGCTGATAGGACTGGCTGTTGATGGGTGACTAAACTGGTTTTGAACCGGCCGCCACCGCTGGAAGAAACCGGTCGGAAAGAGTCCCGCGCCAACAGCCAACAGGAGAAACAAGATGCCTGAAATCAGTATTCAAAATCACTGCGCCACTCTTACGAATCTGGTGGACGTGGAATCCTTTGGGGAACCGGTAGGAAAACTACCCAGACAAACCGATAGCGGATTTTTTGAAGAAGGAAATCTGGCAGCTGGCACATGGGAGTGTGAACCCGGCACTCTCAACATCGAACTGGATATCACGGAATTCTGTCATCTGCTGAAAGGCCACTGGATTCTGACCTCACAATCCGGACTGGTAACTGAAATCAAAGCCGGTGACAGCTGGGTCTTTCCCCGTGGCTGGAAAGGGACAGGTGAGGTAGTGGAAACTGTACGCAAGGTATATCTGGTTGTCAGCTGACGTGCAGAACCGGCTCCTTCGAAAGCGCCACGCATGCGCCTTGAGCAACCCCGAAACGAACGGGCCAGACATTGAGCACTGAGACGATTATCTTCATCGGGGTCGGCCTGTATCTGGCGGTCATGCTGACCATCGGAATTTACGCTTCGCGCAGGGCAGGCAATACCGCAGACTTCATCGTAGCCGGCCGCCGCTTACCCATCTGGATTGGCAGCGCAACCATCATTGCGACCTGGTTCGGAGGCGGAACCATGATGGGCGGTGCCGGGGCTTCCTATGAGCGCGGGCTGTTGGGAGTTATTGCCGACCCGTTCGGAGGCGCGCTCTGTCTTTTCATCGTCGGTTTCTTTTTCGCACGTCTTTTCCGCCGTTTGCGCCTCCTGACATTCATCGACTTCTTTCAAAACCGCTACGGAAAAACAGCAGCCACCATTGCCGCCATAGGCTCTATCTCCTCGAACATCGGTTGGACCGGCGCACTGTTGGTTGCCTTCGGTTACGTCTTTGAGACCCTGACGGGCGTACCGATGGAATTGGGTATTCTGGGTGGGGCCGTTGTCGTGTTCATCTACACCGTGGCTGGCGGCATGTGGGCGGTCGCGCTGACCGACTTCGTCCAGATGGTGGTCATCGCAATCGGACTCGTACTGCTTCTGGTCGTCGTTCTCATCGATGTCGGAGGCTGGAGCAACGTTGCGGAGCAATTGCCGGAGGACACCTTCCGGATGATTCCGCTGGATAATACCGCGGAGGTCTGGATGAACTACATCCGTGCCTGGTTGATCTTTGGTCTGGCGGATGTCACGGCACAGACGTTGATGCAGCGTGCCTTTTCGGCGAAGAACGAACAGGTGGCACAGAACTCCTTTTACCTGGCAGGGTTCGGTCACCTGTCGCTGGGGTTGATTCCAGTAACGTTGGGCATCATTGCCAGCGTCACGATGCCGGGACTCGTCGATCCCGAAACCGTCATTCCGGAACTCGCCCTTGCGCACTTACATCCGGTGGCCATCGCGATATTCGTCGGCGCGCTGCTGGCGGCGATAATGAGCAGTGCGGACAGTGCGCTGCTCGCGGCCGCCAGCGTATTCAGCGTCAACATCATGCCTCTATTCAAGCCGCAGGTGTCGGATCGATTCCGGCTCCTCGCAACACGTATTGCGATTCCTGTTTTTGGCAGTATTGCCGTCTACGTCGCGCTCGAGGTCCAGGTCGTTTATAACCTGATTCTCGACTCTAATTCGGTCATATTGGTGTGCGTGACAGTCCCGTTCATCGCCGGGGTCTGGTGGAAACGGGCTAACCGAAGCGGCGCTCTTGCCTCCATGGCGATGGGATTTCTCACCTGGTTCGTCGCGATACTATTTGCTCCCGATTTCCCGGGTGATCTGCTGGGGCTGCTGGTCGCCCTGGTGACAATGCTTGTGGTAACCCCGCTTACCCAGAAGACCGATCCGCCAGTGCCGCTACGAAACGGCGACGGTGAGGAAATCGAATTCAAGGATCGACTGGGTACGCTGCCGCTGTTCAGACGCGCCAGGTGAGGACTCGGCGTGTAGGCGCGGAAGTCTTACCGGCACACGCTGACTAGCGTAGGCGCGGGGTGTTAGCCCGACTTCCGCAACTCGACTTTGATTTCGTCTATTTTCGACAATTTTTGTTAGTTTTAGCGAGGTAAGTATTTGTTTTTGTTGGCATGTTGAATCGAGAAACCGTTGTAGTGCCGACCTTGCCTGTTGATTTAAGGCGTGAATCACGCAAGCTATGCGTCCGTGTACTTGCGTGTGAAGAAACGGTTCAAGGACGGTAAAGAGCACCGTTACTGGAGCATCGTCGAGAGTTGCCGTAACCAAGACGGCCGCGTCGTGCAGCGTCAGGTGCTGTATCTCGGTGAGATCAACGACAGCCAAAAAGCCGCCTGGTGTCGGTCCATCGAAGTGCTGCAAGAGGACGCGAGTTCGACCCAGATAGCGCTGTTTCCCACGGATCGTGAAGCACCCCCACTCGACTGCGACGTGGTGCAAGTCAAGCTCAACGAACTGCAATTGCAGCACCCGCGTCAATGGGGGGCGTGTTGGTTGGTGTTGGAACTCTGGGATCAGTTGCATCTCGATCGTTTTTGGCAAGCAAGGCTACCAACGAGTCGGCAAGGCACGAAGTGGCTCGACGTGTTGAAGACTCAGGTATGTTACCAGTTGATCGATCCCGGCAGCGAGTGGCGCCTGCACCGTCAATGGTACGAACACAGCGCCATGCGGGATCTGTTGGGTAGCCCGGTTCGGGTCATCTCAGACGACACCTTGTATAGGTGCCTGGATAAACTGGTAGTGCATAAGCGAGCGTTCTTCTCGTTTCTGCGCGAGCGTTGGGAGACGCTGTTTGACGTGCGCTTCGATGTCCTGCTCTACGACCTGACCAGCACTTATTTCGAGAGCGATCCCCCGTTTACCGGCAAACGCCAGTATGGCTACAGCCGGGACAAGCGAGGTGACTGTGTACAGGTCGTGATCGCTTTGATCGTGACCCCACAAGGCTTTCCACTGGCCTACGAAGTCATGCCGGGCAATACCAGTGACAAAACCACGCTGGCGGACTTTCTTGAGCGGATCGAACAGCAATATGGCCGTTCCGATCGGGTGTGGATCATGGATCGTGGCATCCCGACCGAAGACACCCTGGCACAGATGCGGGAGAGTCAGGCACCCATGCACTATCTGGTCGGAACACCCAAAGGGCGATTGAGTCGGCTTGAGCAAGAGTTTTTGCATCTGCCTTGGCAGCAGGTCCGCGAGTCCGTCGACGTCAAGCTGCTTAAGCAGGATCAGGAACTGTATATCCTCGCCAGAAGCCATCCACGAACCTTGAAAGAACGGGGTATGCGCAGGCGGCGCCTGAAAAGACTCTGGCAGCGCTTGCAGGAACTGCAACAGCAAACGCTCACTCGCGATCAGTTGCTGATCAAGCTGGGGGCTGCCAAGAAGGAAGCCGGTCGTGCCTACGGCCTGGTCGACATCCACCTGCCTGATAAAGATCAGGACGTTACCCGGGATACGTTCACCTTCAACCTGCGGCGTAACAAGCTACGCATCGCACGGCGACGCGAAGGTCGTTATCTACTGCGGTCCAATCTGTGCGACGAAGATCCGGCGATGTTGTGGCAATACTACATACGTCTCACGGAGATCGAGCAAGCCTTCAAAGAACTCAAACACGATCTGGCGATTCGTCCCATTTATCACCAGACGGACGAGCGCATTGAGGCGCACATCTTTATTGCCTTCATCGCCTATTGCTTGCATGTGACGCTCAAACATCAAACCCGATCACAAGCACCCGGACTCACACCACGAGCGGTTCTGGAAAAGTTCGCCACCATCCAGATGGTGGACGTACATCTGCCCACGACCGATGGCCGACACCTGATATTGCCGCGCTATACGCAACCCGACAAAGATCACCAACTGCTCTTGGGGCAACTGAAGTTGAGTTTACCGGCACAGCCACCGCCAAGAATCTCAGCGTAGCGCCCTCATCCAACATCCACCCGGACTACGTCTTGTAGTGCCGACCTTTTGCCTCTGTGAACCAAAAATCAATGACTTACGTGCGTTTTGACGCCGAGTTGCGGAAGTCGGGCTAGTGGAGTTACCGCAGGTTGCAAGCCAGCAGAGCCGATGGACGGAACCGCTGTGTGAGGCCGTTGCGGGCGCGTGTTATGCGGTGCTGTGCATTTTCGTTGACGTTATGGTGAGGATAGTCAGGATTAAAGCGCTTTTGGAGCATGTCGCCAGGTGGGTTGGCGATTGCGCAATCCAGATTTTGATGATCCGGGCAGTTGCCAACGTTGTGAGCTAATCCCCGGTAACCTGGCGCAATAGAAGGGAGAGAGCGATGCTGCCTCAACAAGAGACCATTCGGGTGATCAAAGTTTTGCTGAGCCACCTGGACGAAAGGCACGACCGTCGATGCTGGCGTTCAGCTGAAAAACCCGGTGTCGGCCTATACGTCCCCGGAAATTGCCGCACGGGAATGGCAGACATTCTTTCTGAACTACCCGCACGTTCTCGGACTGTCCAGTGATCTGCCCGAAGCCGACTGTTTCATCACCAGTACAGACCTTGGCAAACCCATACTGGCAACTCGAGATAGTGCCGGCCAATTCCGCGCTTTTCTCAATGTGTGCCGCCACCGCGGCACCGTGGTGGAAGACGCTGAACGAGGCCGGAAGCGCCAGTTCAACTGCCCGTTCCATGCGTGAGGGTACAACACTCAAGGTGAGTTGATTAGCGTGCCAAAGGAAGACCACTTCGGCAAGGTTGATAGTAGCTGCCATGGCTTGATCGCGTTACCCGCGGAGGAACGCTGGGGTCTACTGTGGGTGCACCCTGATCCAGACGGCATATTGGATCTGGAAACCAAGCTCGGCAGGTTGGCAAATGAGCTCGATAGCTGGGATCTCGAACGATACAGCTATCGCGGTGGCACGGTGTTTGAGCATCCGATGAACTGGAAACTTGCCATCGATACGTTTGGTGAGACCTATCACTTCAACACCCTGCACCGCAATTCACTTGCGCAAGATTTCTACGGCAATGTACAAACCTATGATTGTTATGAGCGCAATCACCGGACGATGTTGTGCTTGAAGAATATTGACACTTTGCGTATCCAGAAACCGCGTTGAGCAGAGCCCCTGGATCATCAACAACCAGCTTGCAAGATCGCCCTGCAAGCGCTACCCAGTGAGTTCTGGGTTTGGTTCATCGCTTGCATGCGAGCAGCGTGCGAGACGAAGGAATGCCAAATAAAGTGATTCACAGTTGGTGTCAATGGTTCGTCGTAGCAGGTTTTCACAAGCCAGTTGCGATGGTTCTATTACTGAGCAATGCCGTACAGAAAATCAACTACCTCATGTGGCTAGTTATAGTTAGGCCGGTTTTGGCCGATTATGTCTGCTTAAGAGCGTGATTTAGGGGGCCGCTTTTTGTTGCAGTGCGGGATAATTCTCCCTACATGGAGTACTCCTAGCCCAGCGAGTTCATCGGGCTAATCAGTCACCAACATGGATAAGTGCCCGTGAGTGCTGATGGCAATCCGAACGGCTATTCGATCACACGTTTAGAGTTTGAAGATGCTCCTCTAACGCAGTTTTAACGATCAACAAGCCTATCCAAAACCCGCCGAACTTCTTCGTCCCATTGCTGTGAGACTGTTTTCCCGGCCGGAAGATCAGTGCTTCGTCGGCGATAGGCGATCATTCCATCACCGCTCACAACCATCAAACCGGGAATAAATTCAACAGCATATCGTCGGGCAATGTCATCAGCATCTGCCACGGCAACTAACGGGAACCCCAATGTATCTATGTAGGCTTTGGGGTCGCCAATTCCACGCTCCTTGGTGTTGAAGGAAATGATTCGAACTCCGTATTGCGCGTACTCGGCCTGTATTTTTTTCACGTAGGGCATGAACGCTTTGCAATACGGACACCAGGTGGCCCAGAAAAGTAGTACCGCAGGTTGATCATTCAGAATGGCAGGAAACTCCACCATCGAACCATCCACCAGGTTCGTACCAATCCAGGGTGGAGCTTCGTCGCCCTCAGTGACCCCAAACGCTGTTAGCGTCAGCAAACACAGCAGCAACGCTGCGATTAATTTTCTATGCATGACTCAAGTCCTGTAGCGGTGTATGTCGACGGGTTTTTAGTTGCAATCAGATGTCTGCGTTTTTTGACTTTGACTGTCCCTCAGAACATCCTTCAATTTCCCTGATTCATTGTTGCAGTCCTCCCAGAGAGCATCAACCTGCAAAACGAGCCAAGGACGGCGATTCTGGAAAGAAACGAGGTAGCCAGGTTGCTGAGAGTTGATCCAAGTACGCTCTATCGTCATTTGAACAAGAGAGCCGCATGAACCTCGAAAACATGCTTGGGTAGGCTCGGCACAGCCTGGTGGAGGCGTTTAGCTTCAGCAGGGGTACCCGAGAGGCTACTCAACTGTACTTTATCCCTGACCAGCCTCTGCCTAAGCTACCCCGACGGACAAAGAAAGGGGGGGTGGGGCAAATTCTGTGTGGCGTGAAATGGCCATGACCCCGCTTGTCACGGCGCTACAAAACAAAAGGGGCCTTTCCCTTCCACAATAGGGGTCCCATCAACTGCGCGTTGGTCAGAATCGAACCCCCGACCCTGAGCGCGTGTGCAGACTGGGTACTAGGACTTACCCAGCACGCCACACTCTGTTTCGAGATATTTTTTGGTATGCACTCATTCCAAGTGCTCATTTGGCGGTTACCAGTGACGTGTCTTGTTTGGGCAGTTTCTATATATATTTTTTGAAAATTTTTCGAATGAAATGAACCCGCGTGCGGGCTTATCTTCCTTCAATTGCTTTTGCGTAGTTCAGCATGAGCAAGGTAGTGGCAGTTGTCTGAAGTAGTAGTACACGAGACTCGCGCTCAGTATTGGGCTGACCGAATCAATGCCGCTTGGCAGAAGTCGGTTGAATCAATCATTCAAACCGGGAAACTAATTGGTGAAGCACTGAGCGAAGTTACGCAGCAAGAGCTGGCCCCGAGGCTCTGTTTTTCGCAACAAACAATTAGCAAGCTAAAACTGATTGCAGAAGACCCAAGAATTTACGCCCATGGGCGTAACTTACTACCCGCGTCCTGGCGCACCCTCTATGAGTTAACCAAACTAGACGACGACTCCTGGGCACGGATAGGACAGTTATTGGGTAAAGCGCCCGGCAGCGGAAACAGCGAAGAAACTCCTCACGCGGAGTTTATCCACTTCGAGCGCCGCAAAGAATTCCGCATTCTCGCTAACGGTTTCGACGGTTGTGACCTCACCGACGATGAATGGCGCAAGTCGCGTCGTGCGCTTGTTTCGTTGGTGCGGAAAAAACTGCGGATGAGCGCCCAAACAATCAGTCACTTACAGAAGATTGGTAACACTCAACATTTACATCTACAGAAATCTGTAGTCCCGCTGCTACCGCCATCCTGGACCACGATATACGAAGCTAGCTTCGGATTTGGCACCACCCGATGTCTCAGCAAGAAACCGGGGAGGTGCTGGGGGTTGACCATTCGACGGTAAACAAAGACTTAAAGCATGGTGAAAATCCACCACCCGACCCATCAGACGATGCGAACAGCAACACCCCCGCAATGACTGGCGGTGAAAATCCACCCGACCCAGAACTCACAACTTTCAAATTGCCAGTTGACCGACAATTTAACCGCGGTTGAGGCGCTGCAAATTAGCCGCCTCGATATTGCACATCTTGAGTGCAAGCGCCAGTACGGGTCGATCAGATCTGAAGTTGATGCACAGGGCAAAAGGACTGATCTACTAGAACCTACCAAAGAGGGTTTGGTAAGTAAAAAGCGAGCCGATAAAGAAGCTGGTGTATCAGAGATTACTGGCAAACATAGAAACAGCGATGGAAGTTGATTCCGCTCAGTATTGGGCCGCACAGGCAAAGACGGCTTCCTGTAAGCCCGCCTAAGCCGTTTTCAGCACCTACCCCATGCCCTGCCATACCTAAGAACTATTGTAAGCCCGTACAGCGCTGGGCGTCCATACAGCATGGGTTTATGTACAGGTTATGGCCCGGTGTCGATCTGGTAGCCACGTTTTATCCACAACCACAACTTGACGACGATATACGGCAGGATGGCAAACGGCAGGCTTGAGAAAAAGATCTCCTCCTTTCTGAGGTTCACGATACCGGCCTCATCCAGAAGAAATAGCATTAGCCATCCAACTACGGGGGCGGTGAATGTAAGCACGACCGTCAAACGCCAGAGCCCTTCCGAATAGTCCCGGATTTTATGCTTTGGTTTGGCGGGTTTCTGCGGCTTCTTTTCCAGCGGGCGTAGAGTCGCTGCCACTATCCATGCAACTGGGCCAGTGACCAGCCCCAGCGCTGCCCAGCCGAGTATGTTTCGGTTTCTACGCTTCGCGATCATTCCTGTCAGGAAGGCGAAAGCGAATGGGAGAGCCAGAACTGCTTGTTGAGTTGCGGTGGATTCCATACATCCCCCTCTTTCGGGCTAGTCCAGGTCGAACGCCGTATGTATGAATCCCCCGGTCAGCAAAATAAGTAAGGGAATGCAGACCGATAACGGAAGGTCTAAGACCCACTGCGCGATCTTGGCAATTCCGTACCAGTCGCTTGGGTTGTAGATGAAACTGAGGTCAGCTTCGAAAAATTTAAACAATGTGACGAGGGGCAGTTCCGGCCAGGCACCCGATTCCAGCCACGTGAATGTCTGCCACCCAATAATTGCCCAAAACGAAAGACCCGCTCCGACGAAAGACAGCGCGACAAGCCCACTAGCAAAGCTGTCCCGTAATCTGTCTCGGATTGGTGGCTTCTGCGGCTCATTTCCGACAGGTTCTCGATTTCGTAGTTTTGGCAACAAGTCATTCCTCCGATGAATGTCGTCGCTAGGCGTCTCAGTATCTCGGCGTTGGAGGGTGCGTTTTGGCGATGTCTTCGATTATCTAGTATCGGTAAGCGTCTCGACAGCAATGGTTGTTCCAATTTTCATCAGGCGGGGCATCTTTTCTCGGACGCTAAAGTTCTACCGCTGAACTTCGTCAGGGCCTTTGTGCCCCCTGTGTCTTTTCTGACCCTTCTCACAAGCCCGCTGATGCTCGTTTAGGCTTACCCACCCCTACCTACCACTACTGTATATATAAACACTGTACGGGCGTACAGGAGCACTCAGGAGGCGAGGAACCCGACTACCCAAACCGTTTCGTAGAAGTTGTGTCCGACTGCGTATCCAATGAATGCACTTATCAAATTCATCGCGGTGCCTACGATAAACCGCGTGAAAAGCGAGCCCCCAAGTTGTTTTCTGTCCTCCAGCGGCAAGTCTTCTTTGTCTATGCGAACTATGTGAGACCATACTGCCCATTTCGAAGTAACTTTAAAGGCAAGCCAAACGCCGATTAGCAAACCTTGGTCAGCCCAGAGTGCGGCGAAGAAAATAATCGACTCAGACAGTCCTATCTTCCGGCCACCGGGAATCTTTTTCTTTTCGTCGTCGTTTT
>JACZXA010000178.1 GCA_022571865.1 Pseudomonadota bacterium | reverse complement strand
CACCTGGTGCTGGAGAGCCGGTTGGCACTGCAGCTGGATGAGGAACGCGCGTGCCATCGTTTTGCCGGTGCGTTTCTTGCGCCGTCGAGTTCGTTCGCAGACCGGTTTGCCAGAGACGCCACCAATCCCTTTTCTTTTTACCTGCTGAAGCATGAGTGGGGTTTGAGCATGCGTGCATGCCTGTACCGCTGTTCCGACCTGGGTCTGATGTCCCAGCCAGAAGTTCGGCGATGGTGGGCGCGGTTTCGCAAGCGTGGCTGGGTGAAACGAGAGCCTGGCGAACCCATCGCGCGAGAAAATCCGACGCAGGTTCTACGTCTATTGGTGGATGCCTACGTCGCAGGTCGTCTGGCATCGGATCTGGTCGCGACCTTGCTCGATGTGCCGCCGGATGTTCTGGATCAAATCGTCGACTTCGATCTCGAGAGCGATTCGGGAGCATGAACATGGGTCGCAATACCAACATCAAACCTAAGGAAGGGTGCATTCAAAATGCTCGTTAAATTCGGCCTGCATCGCGGCACGCTCGACCCCGCCCCACCCCGCAACTCCCTCGGCGAAGTCACGGTCAACCCCTTAGGACTCTTAGGCATCCTGGAAACCGATCTCGGCCTGCCCCCCGTACTCGCCCACCCCGCGGAACAACTCATCGCCTACCGCGGCTGCTTAGGCGACCTCGACTCCCCCGAGCGCTTCTACCACCGCTCCTTCGCCGTCGACCCGGTCAACGTCGCCCGCACGCTCATGACCTGGCGGGCCCAGTGGTATGAGGCCGGATGGGCGGGCACCTTCCCGGCGGGTGTTTCCCAACGACTACAAGACATGGCCGATATCAAAGCGCTCGCCCGCGACCGCGTGCCCCCCTGCGTCGGCCAACGCGTGCAACGCTCCCTCGCCGACCTAGATCAGCGTCGCACCCAGATCAAAAAGATCGTGCTCCTGGAAGACCCGAATGCGCTGCCGGCAACCTGGGCAAAGTTAATCGAACGTATCGGCTTCGAGGTAACCGATGGCGTCACGCCTTCGGTCAACGCAACCCCTGGCACCGACCTGCATAAGCTACAAAGTGAGCTGTTGGATGCCTTGACCCGACTCCTAACTCAGCAAGAAGGCGAACGACAAACAAAAATCCCACTTTCCGGCGACTCATCATTCATCGTCATCCGCTCGGCCTCCCGCGACATCTCCGCCCGCGCCATCGCCGAGATGTGCCGCAAACGAGACCGGCCCATGGAATCCGTCGTGGTGGTTGAAACCGACGGCATCATCGTAGACAACGCGCTGGAACGCAGCGGCCTGCCCCGCTGCGGCTTCCAGCATTACTCCCGGTTCCGCGCGATCACCCAGGTATTGCAGCTTGGCCTCGCGCTCCTGTGGGAGCCCCTCAACCCCCACCTTCTGCTGCAGTTCCTGGTGCACCCTTTGGGGCCGCTTAAACCCCGCATTCGCAGAACGCTCGCCGAAGCCGTATCCGACGAACCCGGCATCGGCGGCCAGGCGTGGCGAAAAGCACTTACCGAAATAGAAGCTCACGAGCGCGAACAAAACGGCGCCACCGATAAAGACATCGAACGCATTCGGCGCGACATCGAGTACTGGTGTTCATCGAAACGTTTCAACACAGACGCCGCACCCATCAAAGCGCTCACCGAGCGCACTCAACAATGCGCCAATTGGTTAACCGGGCGCTTAGCCTATGAAGACGACGTGGGCGTACGCTCAGCCCTGGGCTCCGCAGTCGCGCAAGGAAAGGCGCTCATCGCATCTCTCGCCAGTCTCAATGACCAGGGTCAAACCGAAATCGCCAAGGTGGAACTCGACCGACTGCTCGACGAAGTCAGCCGCGATCAGCCAGATCCCGAGTCTTTCGCCGAAGCCGGCCACATCCGCGCCGCAACCAGCGCCGGCGCGATCACCGAGCCCTGGCGCCAGGTCATCTGGTGGGATCTCGCGGTGCGGCATCTGGAAATCAACTACCCCTGGTCGAGTGCGGAACTCATTGAGCTGCGCGCGCACGATGTTGCCCTCCCGACGGTCACTTCCTTACTTCGCCAACGCAGCGATCGATGGTTGCGTCCCATCCTCAACTGCAGCGAACAACTCATCCTCGTGGTGCACGACAGCGAGACCGGCTACCACCCGCTCTGGACCCAACTGCAGAACAGCTTCAGCAACTGGTTGGAAGTACGCGTCGACGAAGCGCTATTGGCAGGCGACGCGAGTGAACTCGAGAAGCTGGATATCGTTTCCGACCCCATCCCGATCAAACCGTTACCCGCGCCGCAACGCTGGTGGGAACTCCCGGGCGACATCCACATCCCCTCGCGAGAGATAGAGTCCTACTCGTCTTTGAACAAGCTCTACCACCACCCCCACGAGTGGGTGCTGAACTACGCCGCCAAACTCCGACCCGGCCGTGCCGTGAACGTGGCCGATGAGAACCTGCTCTACGGCAGCCTCGCCCATCGGCTGTTCGAAGAGTTTTTCGATCAACACGGTTCTCAACATGACTCTGAACATGAAGAGTGGCGAACGCTCGACACCCACGCCGTCAACCAATGGCTGAAAAACGCCATACCCACGCTCATGGAACAAGAGGGCGCCGTACTCCTCGAACCCGGCCGCGGCGTGGACCGCCAGCGGGTCGCCGCCACGCTGGAAACCAGCCTGCACCGTCTGCTCGGTCACCTCACAAGCGCCAACATCGTATCCGTCAAGGCCGAACACCACGAAGAACAACCCTTTCTCGACACCGGCATCCGCGGCGATCTCGATCTGCTGCTGACCGATAAAGACGGCCGTGAAATCGTGGTCGACGCCAAATGGGGCAGCGAGCGATATAGAGGTGCCGAGTTGGAAGCCAACGCCCATCTGCAGCTCGCCACCTACGCCTACATGCGAAAATCCGCAACGGGCGCCAACCGATGGCCTTACCCCGCTTATTACATCGTCACCACCGGCAACATGCTGGCCCCGGACGATGAGGTTTTCCCTGACGCCATCGTGCACGCGCCGACTCCTGTCCGAGGTGAAGGAGGAGTAGCCGAGGGCAACAAAGACCTCGCCGATCTCTGGGCGCGCAGCGAATCAACCTACCGCTGGCGCAAGTCTCAACTGGCCGATGGCCACATCGAAGTCAACGCACAAGACACAGATGCTTCAGAACGATCGACGCCACCAGACGACGCCTTACCCACCCACGAATCCGAACCGGATCGATTCGATGATTACACCCACCTCACCGGCTGGGAGACCTTCTCATGAGCGTCGATTTCTCCCACGTCACCTTCATCAGCGCAGGCGCCGGCAGCGGTAAAACCTACCGCCTCACCGAAGAACTCGAGACCGCACTCTTAAACGGCGTCGACCCCGCCCACGTCATCGGCACCACGTTCACCGTGAAGGCGGCCGGCGAGCTGAACGAAAAAGTGCGCGAACGGCTCATTGGCAGCGGGCAACTGAAACTCGCCGAACAGATGGCTCAGGCGCTCGTCGGTACCGTCCACAGCGTATGCGAACGCTTGTTGAAACGGTTCTCGTTCGAACTCGGCCTCTCGCCGGCCCTCAATGTCATGAGCCTCGAAGACGGCAAACGGTTTTTCAGCCAGGCACTGGATGAGGTACTCACCCTCGACAAGGTGAGGGAGATGAACGCCGTCAGCACCCGCTTGAGCATCAAAGACTGGGAGGCCGAGGTAAAAACGCTAGCCGACCGAGTGCGAGAGAACGACGTACCGCTCACGGCCCTCGCCGCCATGGGCAAAGAGAGTGCCGATTCCCTGCTCGCGTTCTTTCCCCCGCCACAGCCCATTGATGCCAGCAGCCTCAAACGCGTCGTACAACGCGCACTCGACACCATCGACACGGTCGCCGATACAACCAAAGTGACTCGCGACTACTTAAGCGTCCTGCGTCAAGCCGCCTACTGGCTCGGCCGCGAAGATTGCCCCTGGTCGGAGTGGATTCGCTTGAGCAACAGAAGCGCTGCGAAAAAGAGCGACGCCATCGCCGCCAAGGTGCGCAAAGCGGCCGTTGACTACGAATCCAGCGCCCGGTTCCAGGAAGACATTCGCGTCTACCTCGAATCCGCCTTCGAGATCGCGAGCGCGGCCATCGCGCACTTCCAGCAACTCAAGAAGCAACGCGGCCTCATCGACTTCCTCGACATGGAGCAACTCACGCTCTCAGCCCTCGATGAACCCGCGGTGTTACATCGCCTCAACGATGAACTCGAACTCCTGCTGGTGGACGAGTTTCAAGACACCAACCCCATGCAGCTTGCTCTGTTCATCAAGCTCGCCGCCATCGCCGACAAGGTCATCTTCGTCGGCGATGTGAAGCAGGCCATCTACGCGTTCCGCGGTTGCGACCCGAATCTCGTGTTCAAGACACTCGAGGGCTTATCGGCCGCCAGCGCAACAACGACCACCCTGGAAACCAACTACCGCTCCCGGCCTGATCTGGTGCACTACGTCAATGAAGTGTTCGCCGAAGCGTTCGACGGCGAGATCGACAGAACCCAGGTGGTGCTCGCCCCTCATCGCGATGAGCAAACGGGCAACCCAGCCGTCATCGGATGGGAACTGGAGGGTGGTAAGTATGAGGAGCGAGTCTCAACGTTGTGTGGCGGGTTGGCCGATCTGGTCGCGAGCGGTTACCAGGTCGTCGATCCACAAACCGATCAACCCCGCCCCGTCCGCTGGGGAGATATCGCGATCCTTGCCCGCACCAACGCTCACGTAGAAGACATCGCCCGCGCGCTCAAAGACCGGCGCATCCCCATGAAGATGACGCTGGAAGGGTTGCTCGCCACGCCTGAGGTCTACTTCGCGCGCGCGTGCCTGCGACGGCTCAACGACATCACCGACACCCTCGCCACGGCCGAGATCATCTCGATGGCGGATTGTGCACAACCGGAAACCTGGTTGAGCGAGCGTCTCAAGTGGGTACAAAGCGAATCCGCAAACACCCGTTGGGCCGAAGACGCCCACCCGGTCATCAAGCGTCTGGCGGAACTCCGCGACGACAGTGCGCTACGCTCTCCCGTCGAGATCGTCGCGCGCGTCGTGAACGATGTGCACACCCGCCGAATCGTGACGAGCTGGGGGACGGACGCGATCAAAGCCGCACAGCGCCAGCGCAACCTCGATGCCTTTCTGAATCTGGCGGTCGAGTATGAAAACCACAGCGGATCCCACTACGAGGCCGCCTCGCTCACGGGTTTTCTCTTCTGGCTCGAACACCCCTCTTCGCCCGAGCTCGATCTTCAGCCGGTAGTGACGTCAGGCGACGCGGTACACGTGCTCACCTACCATCGCTCGAAGGGTCTCGAGTGGCCCGTCGTCATCGCAACCGACTTCGACAGCGAGGATCGCTCCGACCTCTGGGGTGTGCACGTTGACCTCACCGCAGATTTTGACGTCAACAACCCCCTCGCGAACCGTACCGTTCGCTACTGGGTCAATCCGTTTGGCCGCCTGTCCAGCAACATCAGCCTGCTGGACAAGATCAATCAGACCCAGGATGCAAAGGACGTCCACGAGAAAGAACAATTCGAACAACGTCGTCTCGCCTACGTCGGCCTGACTCGTGCACGAGACTTGAACGTCATTGCGTTACCCAAACGCGTTTCGCAATCGGCCTGGTTGCATACGTTCTCGACTGAAACCGCATTTCCTCGACACGTTGAACACGAGTTACCCAACGGAAAGGTCATTGCAGCCAGATTCGAGGCGTTGAGCGGTACCGGTGGTATCGACCCTGCTCCGTTCACGCCGATCTGGTACCCGCCGCAACCGAGAAACGAGTATGTGCGTGAGGCGATGAGCCCTTCTACTGCACAACCTATTGAAGGAGTGACAATTGGTGAGGTGATCGACCTGGGTGAGCGTATACGAATTCGGGGTGAGGATATGACTGCGATCGGGAGCGGCTTACATGCCGTGATCGCGGCGGAAATGGTGAACCCCGAGCAACCAGATGCAGTTGAACGAGCGCGAGAACTCTTGAGATCGTGGGGCGTGGACACGTTTGTTGATCCTAGCGATGCAGTTGAGGCTGGAAGAAGATGTCTCATTGCAATACATAAACAATTTGGAGAAGTGAAGATCCACGTTGAGTACCCAGTTACAGGTATGCTAGAAGATAGTCGGGGAGTGAAGGGCTGGATCGACGCACTTATCGAAACAGAAGCAGGGTGGGTGATAGTCGACCACAAGTCCTCGCCACGGCCCAGATCAGAATGGGGCCAAGAAGTTGAGGATTACTCTGGACAGCTTGTCACGTATCGAAAGGCGGTTGAGCAGACAGGGCGAACCGTTATCGGGACGTGGATCCATTTTCCTGTTAGTGGAGGGTTGGTTGAGGTGACAGGGATTGTTGGAGGCTAGTGTGGTGCGCAACGCGAGTGCGTTCGAGGAATTTGCAGGAATTGCAGCATACCTGGACGAGAGAATGCCGAGCCCGCATGAGATGAGGGCAACGATTCCAAGGATCGTCGAAGAATCCAAAACGAACAGCAACGCTCATATGCGATACCCCGAGGGAGCGTTCCTTAACACCTATATTGCGCCTCATCTAAACGGATACCTGCTCGAACAGATGGGTTTGAATGCAGATGAAGCTTGCCGATCGTTGTTATCCGAGTCCTATGAATCCCTAGGCGGAATTTCGAGCGCGTCCCCGGCGCGCCAGGAAAAACACCCTTTTCACAAGGAAATGGTTGGTCCAGCAAGCATGTTGAAAATCTGGCATGGAGAAGATCTGAAAAAAAAGGAACCTGCAACCCAACCATGTCCAGATCTGGCTCTGAGAGCCCCTTTCCCGCATGCCTGTGTTGTCGAGGGTAAATACTTCGTGAAGGAAACCCAACGGGCTGCGGAAACAGAACTGGTAAAAACTATCTATGAGGCAGCCTATTACCTCGGTCTTCCAAGCTTGGAAGAAACCAAGACGCATCCAGCTTGGCAATACGACTATGCATGCGTCATAGCCTATGACACGTCTGATACAGGTGTGTTGATTCAGGCATGGCGGGAACTCGACGAACGGGTTCGCAGTGCTTGCTGGGAAGGCGGAAACGTCTACGTAATGATACTTCCGATAACCGAAGGATAGGTAGAATCCGTGGCGCTCATTGACCTAACTGACAAGAACGCGGTGATCAGCGCTCTGGATGAGTTCGTTGAGATCGGTCGCGACGCCTTTTTGAAAAAATACGGTTTCGGAAAGTCACGCGAGTACCTGGTGCGCTATGGCGAGCATCTGTGTGACTCGAAGGCGATACTAGGTGCAGCTCATGGTTACCAGCATGAGCAGCTTGGGCCGTTGTCTCATGATGAATTCCGCGTGGCCAAGAAGTACTAGGAACGATCAGGCGTCTTTTAAATCATGCATAAATTGCTACTCATACCATCCATACCAGAGTATTTCTTAGTTGAAATGGAAAAATGATATATAGAAACGAATACGAGAACTGACTAGGAAATACTCTGGTATGGCCGGTATATGCCCACGTATAGCAGTCGGGGGTCTGATCCGGCGAACGCTGTCAAATCATGATCAAAGCGGACGCTTAACCGGGCTAGCGAAAAGAGGTTGTGGTCAAGTGTCCGTTTCATCGCTTAGTTTGGCGTCACTTCGAATCCCTTGTAGTGTCACTTCAAGCTGGAACTTGAACGCGCACTGATAGCAGTCTCTATCTGCGCTAGAACGAGGGTTCGCGACCAATATAGGGAGAGACATCGCAGATCTGAACTTCATTTTCGTGAAGTGCGTAGTAATCGCGAACGACACGTACCGTATCGCCATACTTTTCTCGTACTTGCTCTGCTATATCTGGCTGTTTGCTCAAGACGCTAGTGAGCGCACGCCCTCCGCCAAAAAATCTCAGCGGATAATGAGTTCCAACCACATAGAGGTATTTTTCTTTGTCAGTTTCATGCTCGGCAAAGGCAAAGAAATCTTTAAAAATACCGTTTTGCCGTATCGATTCGGCGCCACCCTGCCAGTCGATGAATTTAAACTCGGCGACTCGTTGGTTGGTCTGAAGATCGAATTGTCGTCCGGTGTTGCCTGCTCCTAGCGATACGCTTTCTACGACTTCCGAATCTTTCAGCAATTTCGGCAAAGCACAGAGAATACCTGAGGCGTGAATAATGACGTTTATTTGGCCTGCGATACCCTTGACCGCAAGCGCGGAAGCTATGAACGACTCATCGATCTGCCGTGAAGCGCAAAATTTCGATAGGTGTGCGCTGTAAAACCCGGCAATGCGCCCTTCAATCTCCGCTAGGCTCGCGGTAAGTGAATTACCTTGGAATTGCTCGATCGCTTGAATGGCTTCAGAGACGTTCACCGGGACGGATAACAGCGTGTTAGGCGGTAAAAAATAATCTGGCACAGCGTTGCGCAAACAATTGAAGTGACCGGCCGCCTGAACCGTTTAAGCATCATGTTATGCGATTCCTCAAGGTGGGGTTTCTTTGCATGTTTTCATCCGACCATCTTCCATCTAACTCGATCAAGACGCCATCGCCAAAGACCGAGGTCCCTTCCTCTTCTGCCCCCAGCGTTTCTTTTGAATCTTCCAAAATCTGGCGGAGTTGCAGCTCAACCGCATTGTCTCCGCTCAAAATTTCTCGAATCTTTCTTTCGATTCCAACCGTTACGCCAATCTCTTCAAGATGTCGCGTTTGAAATTCGCGGCCCGCAATGTTTCTAGTCTCAGAACTGGAAGTAGTTGCCAATAGTATGGAGGAGTAATATCTCCTTGTAGCCAACTCGAGGTCCCCAGAAAAATCACGAGCGTCTTCTTCGTACTCCTCAGGATCTTCTATGCTGAAGCAGAGATTGGGAGAAAAATGGGCCTGAACTCCTACTCGCAAGATTGGAAACTGCCCATTTATCTTTCGTAGCTGACGGGTTTGTGTTTTAGCCTTTGCCATCGCGACGCTACTAAAGCGACCTGATCTTCCCTTGGCTTCCATTACTATCCAATCACCGTTTCGTCGTATACCGATCAGGTCAGGTTCGGAGTTTCCGTGCAGTCGAACGGTTCCACCAGAGCTGGTAAACATCGAAACATGCATAAGCCAGGGAGTATCGAGTAGTCGCTCAGCGATAAGCTTTGCCGCCATCATTCCGAGAAAATAGGATGTTCCGCTCTTCTCGGAAGGGTCTTGCGCGTTATAAAGGCTACTTCTTCGAAAAAGTGCTCCGTGTGTCCGAAGATTTGCATAGACAGTGTGGCTTCTTACAATAACATCGCTAATAGAGTGCCAACCATGTGAGAACAGATGGGCGATACCAGGTTTTCCAACAGTAATGGCCGCCCACACTAGATCAATCCAGCCTACATCCAGATCATGCTTCCCCATGAGAGAAGATCCCCAACTCGAGGTAAAGCGGTTTGCATCATACGAAATCATGATGATACCTAACGTTCAGAGTCTCAGCGGTCCAGCAAAGAGGCGGCCTGGTGCGCACGGCGGAATTAGCTTTCGCTGATGGGTATGTCCGCTATCGGGAGCATAACAAGTCAGGCTCGAATGGCTCTAGCACTTTCTACATCGAAGCTGGTTACTGATCAAGGTGTTCGATAAAGTCACGAAATATTGATGCAACGATCAGACCACAGAGAGAGTGTCGATGTTCTATTCGTTGACGAAGCGGGTCAGATGGCGCTAGGCAACACGCTCGCTGCAGCCCAAGGCGGCAAGACATTAGTGATGTTGGGCGATCCGCAGC
>JACZXA010000177.1 GCA_022571865.1 Pseudomonadota bacterium | reverse complement strand
TCGTGGAGCGCCGCCTGCTGGCCGCGGGCGACATCCATGGCACGGGTTCGACCCCAATCGCCCACAATGTGAGAGAACTCTTCGGCGAGTTCATCATACTCCGCAGCCGCCCTTTGGATGCCTAGCAGGAAGCCGGTGACGTCATCGGCGCGGAAGAAGAACCCCCGTTTCGCGGATTGACTGCGCACCAGACGCAAGCTCTTGGCGAGTTCGACTCCGGTTGTCATCAGTGGGCTCGCCTGGCTCGATTGCGTCAGGGTGGGCAAACGCGTACTGGCCGCAATTCCTTCCAGGAGGGTCGACTTCCCGCTGCCGTTGGCCCCGATAAAAAAGCTGACGGGGCTGGTAAAACGAAGCGTTTCGAGATTGCGTAACGCAGGCAATGAAAGCGGAAACTCGAGTTCCCTCTGGTGGGACTCGACTTTGCGTATTTGCAGTTGCTCGAGATAGATCATGCCTGCACGATACCAAGAATTTGTAGGCAGGTGAGAGTTGTGGCGTCTCGAGCGACATTTCCGGTTGTGGTTCATGTGTTGCTGATCCGTGATGAGCGGTTGTTTCTGCTCAGACGATCTCAAACGGGCTTCATGGATGGATACTACTGCCTGCCTGGTGGCCATCAGAATGTGGGCGAAAGTGTCAGTGAAGCGGGTATTCGCGAATGTCTGGAGGAAACCGGCGTGCAAACGTCACGACTCGAACCGGTGTGCGTCATGCCGTATCAATCGGGTCGCCACCAGGGATTGAACTTCGTTTTCCAGGCCGAGGATTGGGAAGGAGAACCGGGAATCAACGAGCCCGCCTTATTTGATGGCAGCTGTTGGAGTCTCCTTGATAGCTTGCCGGACCCTCATGCACCCTGGATGAACGAACTGCTCGAATTTCGTCGTGATGGGAGATGGTACAAGGAGTTTCAGTGGGATTGAGGCTTCTATACTCAACAAAGAATCAAAAAGTTAACCTGTCGCCGTTTACACCTTACAATGCGCGCCCCGGAAAACAGACAGGGAAGTTATTCACGATGAGGGAGAAAATCCGATGAAAGAACCCGTAAGAGTGACCGTTACCGGTCCTGCAGGACAGATCGGCTATGCACTGTTGTTTCGCATTGCCTCGGGAGAGATGCTCGGAAAGGACCAACCGGTGATTCTCAGTCTGCTGGAAATTACCCCGGCGTTGGATGCTCTCGGTGGGGTGATCATGGAGGTGGAGGATTGTGCGTTCCCTCTGGTCAGGGAAATGATCCCGACGGACGATGCCGACGTTGCGTTCAAGGATGCGAACTATGCGCTGCTGGTCGGTTCCCGGCCCCGTAGTAAAGGCATGGAACGCAAAGAACTCATCGAAGCCAACGCGGCGATTTTCTCCGTCCAGGGCAAGGCCCTGAATGATCATGCAAAAAAGACGGTAAAGGTGTTGGTGGTAGGTAATCCCGCGAATACGAATTGCCTCATTGCGCAACGTAACGCCCCGGATCTCGACCCCCGGCAGTTCACCGCCATGACCCGCCTCGACCATAATCGAGCAGAGGCTCAGCTCGCCGCGAAGGTCGGTAAACATGTTTCGGAGGTTCGTGGATTGTGCATCTGGGGTAATCACTCAGCTACTCAGTACCCGGATCTGTTTGAGGCTGAAGTTGCCGGAACGCCTGCCCTGGAACTGGTGGATATGGACTGGTATTCAAACGAGTTTATTGCCACCGTACAGCAGCGGGGTGCTGCAATAATCGCCGCGCGCGGTGCATCGAGTGCGGCGTCCGCTGCCAATGCTGCGATTGATCACATGCACGACTGGGCGCTCGGAAGCGATGGCGTCGTCAGCATGGGACTGTACTCCGATGGCAGCTATGGCGTAGAACAGGGGTTGATCTATTCGTTCCCAACGGTTTGCAGCAGTGGCGATTGGGAGATCGTCCAAGGTCGCACCATCAACGAGTTCAGCCAGGAAAAGATGAACACGACCGAAGCTGAACTCATCGAGGAGCGGGAAATGGTCGCGCACCTGTTGCCTGACTGACGTTGGTTTGGACCTCGTGTACGACCCGGACCTTTGTCTAGCCCGGATGTTGCACGAGTACGCGCTTCCGTAGCTACGGCTACGCTTTCGGTCACGAGCCGTCATGACGACCACGATCTCTCACCCAAAACTCTGCGTCCTCGTGCAATATCGGGGCTAGCCCACGCTAACGCCCGGTAAAGGCCGGATCCCGCTTTTCCCGAAAAGCCAACCCTCCTTCCGCTCCGTCTTCGCTGAAGCGCACCCTCAAGAGATCGTCACGGGCGATTGCGCCTGCTTCGGCAGGACTCTGATTGAGTGTGGCCAGCGAGAATTCCTTGAGAGTCTCCACGACCAATGGGGCTGATCTGGCGAGAATATCCGCGTAACCCCCCGCGACTTCGAGCTCAAGGCCTTTTGGCACCACCTTGTCGACCATGCCTACCTCGTAAGCACGTTCGGCGGAGATATCCTGGCCAAGCAGCATGAACTCCATTGCGATCTTGTGTGGGATGCGGACAACGGCGCTGGCGATCAATCCGCCGGTGAAGCCGAGTTGGGCTTCAGGGTATTTGAAGACGGTATTGTCCGCGGCAACGACTAGGGAACCTCTGATCAATTATCGACTGCTCAGCGCGCCGTGCACTGACAGACGCGAGAAGCTCTGAGCAAACGATAATTGCTCAGAGGTTCTCTGGATCGCACATCTGTACGATCACATATGCGCCGCCGATACACCAACCATGTACGGCCGCGATGATCGGTTTGCTCACCGGTACCCCACACTCGGTACGCCCTGCCACATCTCCCTGGGCGCACTGGTGATTTCCGCGCCAACCGAAAAAGCGCGGTCTCCCGCGGCAGGTAAAATAGCCACGCGATCGTCGGAATCGGCCAAGCGGATCCAGGCATCCCGCAATCCCTGAATGACTTCCTCGTTCAACGCGTTCATCTTTTCAGGCCGGTTTATCGCGATTGTCGCGATGCGATCGCTGGATTCGTAACTGACGGTATCGTTCATTGCGTCTCTCATCTGCTCCAGACTATTTCCGGCCTGAACTAACCCAGCCATTCGTTGAATTTTGGTTCCCGTTTCTCGTGAAAAGCCGTCACCCCCTCACGGGCGTCGGGGTGATGGTCCGAGATGGCGGTTTTGGCGGCGATTTCGTCGAGTGCCTGTTCCCAGCTCAACTCGGCTGCGTTGTACACAGATCGCTTTAACAACCGCATGGAGACCTGTGGGCCGTTTGCGAGTTCGCGGGCGAACTCGAGTGCCCTATCTTCGAGATCTTCGGGTGCAACCACTTCGTTGACGAGCCCGAGGCTCAGTGCCTCTTCGGCGCTCACGATCTTCTTGCGCATCAGGAAGTCGAGGGTTTTGGACAGCCCCATCAGCTGCACCAACAAGTACTGACCACCTTCGTCAGGGAGCAGCCCGAAGCGCAGGGTTGCACTGCCCATACGGGCACTGCTCGACGCGATGCGGAAATCACATGACAGAGCGAGGGAAAACCCGGTCTGAATAGCGACACCGTTGATAGCGGCGATGGTGAGTTTGTCGATGTTGCGAATGGTGGAGTTCACCCGCTGAGAGATAGTGCGCAATCCGTTGTAGGTGCCAATTCCGCTGTCGTGCCCGGGAGGGATGTTGGGGACGAGTGGCGTGCCCCCTAACTCTGCCGATCGATAGGCTTTCAGATCATCGCCAGCACAGAACGCGCGTCCGCTTCCGGTAAAAACAAGAACACGTACGGCATTGTCCATTTGGGCTTGTGTCGTCGCTTCAATGAGGTCTCGCTTGATGGCGGTGGTCATGCCGTTCAGACGTTCGGGCGTGTTGAATTGAAACCAGGCGATGCCTGGCTCACGCAGGCTGATCTCGAAGCCTGTGAAGTTTCCGGTATCCATAACTTGCCTCCGTCTTAGGTTCCGTCGAGAGGGTCAACCCCCCATGATTGTTTTCCAGGTTTCTACGTCTTTGATATTCAGGTACGTGTTTTGTGCCTTGGTTTGCGCCATGGTGGCACTGGGAATCGGCCCGTAGTCGTGTCCCGGCAACAACAACGTATCTTCGGGCAGATCGCAGAGCTTTCTCAAGCTGTGGTACATATCTTCGGAGTTGGATCCGGGCAGGTCTACTCGACCGCAGCCGTTGATGAACAGGGTATCGCCGGAAACCAGCGTATTTTTGATGCGAAAACACTGAGATCCCGGGGTGTGTCCCGGCGTGTGGAGAAACTCGACTTCAACGTCGCCGATCTTGAGGTTGTCACCGGAGTCGACCCGGGTGAGATCACCCTCAGATAACCCCGTTACCTTGATTACCCCATCCGCTTCGTGTTTGTGAACGTAAACTTTCACCGGGTTGATCGCCATCAGCTCAGCGAGCCCAACCACACTGTTGGTGCCGAATGAACCGCCGATATGGTCTGGATGATAGTGAGTGACCAGGACTCCGGTCAGGGTATAACCGCGTTCGTTGATGCGATCCATGAGCCCGTCGATATCCCAGGCAGGATCGACAATTGCGACCTCACGCGTGGTGCGCGAGCCAACGATATAAGTGAAATTCTGCATCGGGCCGACCGGGATCTGCTCGATGATGAGTTCCTGCTCATCGAGTTTTTGCATGGGGTATTCCTGTGTTTAGCGGCTGATGATCATGATAGTCGGATCATACTGATCTCTGAACGCGAACCTAGTCTCAACATCGGTCCCCAGGTACCCGTGCCTGGACTGATATACAACAACAGATCATCCTCCCGGTAGCTGCCGCGAAACCGCGGGAAAAATCGTTTCACCAGATAATTGACCGGGAAGATCTGGCCGTGGTGGGTATGTCCACAGAGCATGAGATGCACCCCCCAGGCGGCCGCCTCACGAACGCCATCCGGCCGGTGGTAGAGCAGAATGCGGAACTTGTCAGGCATGGCGTCCATCGTCGGGAGCACGGTGCGTACCTGGGTTTTGGATTCGGCATCATCGATACCGACGAGTTGAATGTCACCGAGCGTGTGGGATTCGTTGCGCAGTACATGGACGCCTAGATTTCGCAAGCGCGTGCAGATGGCTTCGAGGTCCACATATCGTTCATGGTTGCCGATAATGTAATAGGTCGGTGCTTCGAGGTTTGCCAGCGCGCTCAGTTCTCGCTCGGAGATGTTACGACCGTCGATGAGATCTCCGGTAATAAATACGTAGTCCGCAGAGAGCTTGTTGATTCGTTTGACCACCCGGGCTAGAAAACGACTACTTCGCGATCCTACATGCACATCGCTTATCTGTACGATGTTGATGTTTCGAATCAGTTGAGGTGCACGGACCTCGATAGTTCGCACAGCAAGGAGTTGAGTGTTCAAGAACCCACCTGCGCCAACCAGGCCTGTGGCCGCGAGCAGGCCCCAGCCAGAAGCCTCCTGGGGGAGCGCATGGATTAGATTTGCGAACTCCCAGGGCACGAGAAACATGAAAGCAATGAAGGAGAAGCCGAGCCAGGTGAGTGCACCTGCCGACAATGCACGGGTGAGGGGGTTCGGCAACCACTCATAGGAGAAACGCCCGGCGAGCGGACCGACCAGAATAACCAACAATGTCGGGGTTCCGGGTTGCCAGTCCGGGAACGTCAGCCCAGCAATGCGCAGCACGGGGTACATCAAAACGCCGAAATAGAAGGTTCCCACCACCACCAAGGGCACAATATTTCTGAAGTTCCGCATTACAGCTCGGGTGCTGCTACCAGGCAGATCTCCGTCTGGCCGGAGACATTGCCAATGGGTGATTGCAGGGCGCTGTGGGGCACAAAACAAGCTTCCTCGGGACCAAGAGAAAGCGGGCCGATGCGAATACCGTCACCGAGGGCGATGCACAATGCGTAAGGAATGTGTTGGGGCAGGTTGAACACCGCGTTTGGGGCAAGCGTTGCCCGGCAGACGTTAAAGTCGTCGAAGGAAGCGATTCGTTCGACGCCGGGCTCAAGTTCGACAAAGTCGGGCTCGGGTGGCGCGTCCAGAGTCATTCTGGCGATCGCCGTCTCGCTGTCCCAGTGGTTCTGGGTGAGAACTTTCTGGGCAAACGAAATGATGTGGCGCTCATAAACCGGTGTTTGGAATTCCACGACCCGCACTCCGTGCTGCAACGAATGCGGCAACCCCGGCGCAACGGTCACCACATCGCCCACCTTGAGAGTTTTCAGCTCGGTGAATTTTTCCATGGCAGTGCGCGCCCGGCGTTCCACCTCCGCATCGATCTGCTCGCCGGCATCGATGGCGTTGCGGATGTGCAGGTATTCCTGGACCGCGTGCAAGTAAGCGGCACGGAAATTGTCGTCATCACCGTGTTCGCGGCGCACCGTCTGGTTCACTCCGAATCGAATATTGCCTTCGCCCTCGGGCCATGCCCCCGGGTCCAGGTGAGTGACGACATAAACCTCTCGTTTCTCCTCGTGAACCTCGAGGTATAACTCGCCGATTAGCGGCTCAGGATGTGGATCCAGCACTTTCAGCAACACCAGCGGCTCACCACAGCACAGCCTGTCCGGTGCCAGTGCCAGGTAGTGGGAGAGGGGCAGACTGCCGTTGCCGCCGGTAACTCGACTTTCACCGCGGGCCTCGATACCCGAATACCAGATCTCTCGACCCCAGGGTTTGGAGATATGTACCGGCTCGAGCCGCACCGGCGCATCCAGAGGCACCTCGACACCGTCGAGAAAGGCGGTCAATCGAGGTGTTTCCTCGAGGTGGGCAAACGTGTAACGAGGTGAGAGCGTCACCGAACCCGGGGTCTCATCCCAGCTTCGCTCGAGCTCGATCGATTGAGTCAGCCCGCCGGTTGGTTCCCCACTATGCAGCCACTCTTTGAACGCCTGCTCGACGGCAGCATCACTTTCGGGGTAATTCAACAATATGTCCGAATCCGGCGAGTTTTTGCGTGAGCGTCGCATTATAGTGATTTCGAACGGTGAAGGTGAAAAGAGGCACACACAGAATATGATTCCGGCCCAGGAGGTTTGCGAGCGTGCACAGCTGGCGCGTGATCCTCGTTTTGACGGACGGTTCTTCACCGCGGTCCTCACCACGGGTATCTATTGTCGACCCGTATGTCCTGCCAGACGGCCTTCACGTAAAAATGTGCGCTATTACCCGAGTGCGGCCGCTGCCCAGGAAGCCGGATACCGACCGTGCCTGCGATGTCGACCCGAGACGGCCCGCCGCATGCCCGAGTGGAGCATCAGCAGCGACACCGTGATCAAGGGACTGCGGTTGATCGATGGAGGTTATCTTAACGATCACAGTACGGCCGAGTTGGCCTCTCGATTGAACATCTGTGTGCGGCACATGAACCGCCTGTTTCATTCGGAACTTGGCGCGACAGCCCACTCGCTCGCGCGAGTGCAGCGGTTGCATCTGGCAAAACGCCTCATCGATGAATCGACGCTCGGTTTTGCAGAGATCGCCATGCACGCCGGGTATGGCAGTGTCCGGCGTTTTAATACCGAGCTGAAAACGACGTTTGGTCGACCTCCGGGCGATCTGCGGCGGGGGCGAGTCGTGAGCCTTGACGGAGAAGGATCCTTGAATCTGCGCCTCCCGGTGCGACTACCTTACAACCGCGACTGGGTTTTTGGCTTTCTGGGTAAAAGAGCGCTCGCGGGTATGGAGACCGTTGCCGACTTCGAATATCGGCGTAGGCTCGCAACCAACCCAACGACGGGCAGGCAGAGTTGGCTGAGCGTCCGCTGGGGGAACGAGGCGCTGAACGTCAGCGTACCGGGTGAAGCCGGGGTTGATCTGGCCGATTGTCTGCGCAGAGTTCGCAGGTTGTTTGATCTGGATGCGGATTCCCAGGCCATTGATGAACAACTCAATCAAGACGTTCTACTTGGACCCTGGGTCATGGCAGCGCCCGGTTTGCGGGTACCCGGTGCGTGGGACGGCTTCGAGACTGCGGTACGAGCAATTCTCGGCCAGCAGGTGAGCGTGGCGCGAGCCACGGAGCTTGCCGCAAAACTCATCGATCGGTATGGAAATGGCTCGTTTCCCGGACCTGACTGTCTGGCGGCTGTCACACCTGCCGAGATCGGCATGCCGGGTAATCGTGGTCGGGCCATCAGCGCGCTTGCAGAAGCTGTGGTCAGCGGGCGGCTGGTGCTGGACGAAGGTGTTGATAACGCGCAGTTGCAAGCCGAACTCTGTGCAATCCCGGGGATTGGACCGTGGACGGCGGCTTATGCCGGCATGCGAATCGCGAAAGATCCGGATGCGTTTCCGGAAAGTGACTGGGTGGTGTTGAAGATGCTGGATGGGACGCCCGCTCAAGTGAGACGGAGAGCGGAAGATTGGTCTCCCTGGCGCGCATACGCGGTCATGTATCTGTGGTGGGGCGCCGACCAGAGGCGGCGCGCACGGATGGTAAAAGCAAGCGGCGGCTGAAGCGAGCGGCGTTTGGGTAAGCGGCGGCTCGGACGAGCCGGGGCAATGGATGAATCGAAGATCGCCTGGAGATGCGGGATGTTTTACACCTATGTTGAGAGTCCACTCGGTCAACTGTTGTTGGCCGGAGATGGCAAACAGTTGCAGGTCATCGGCTTTGCCAAAGGAAGCCAGGCGCGCCGTGCCGAACCCGGCTGGGAACGCGACGACGCGCCGTTCACTGTGGTAAAATGCCAGTTGGGTGAATATTTTGCTGGTGAAAGGCGGCAATTCGAGCTGGATCTGGCTCCTGGGGGAACGCCGTTTCAACTCAGCGTGCTCGATGAACTCCTGAAGATTCCTTACGGGGAAACCTGCTCGTATCGAGACATAGCCTGCGCTATCGGTAATCCAAAAGCAGTTCGTGCGGTGGGTGGTGCCAATGGCAGTAATCCGATTCCCATCGTGATTCCCTGTCATCGGGTCATTGGCAGCAATGGCTCGCTGACGGGATTCGGAGGAGGTCTTCCCAGCAAGCGATTTCTACTGGAGCTGGAACTCAGTCGGTCGGGGCTATTTGCCTCAGAGGCTGCCGACTAGCCTGGGTATTGCACGAGGACGCAGAGTTCTGGGTGAGAGATCGTGGTCGTCATGACGGGCTCGTGACCGAAAGCGTAGCCGTAGCGACGGAAGCGCGGACCCGTTTGCGCTTGCGCAAACAGGTCCGCGTTCGTATAGCGAACGCGCTGAACATCTGGCGTCTTGGCGGCGGCGAGATCCAGCCAAAAATTGCACAGGCGCATCAACGACACTTCGAACCTATTCGAAATATTCAGCCCGAAGGCTTACGGCCTATCACCTCTCTGTCTACGCTTAACCAGTAAAGTCACCCATACCGGCTCAAGACTCAATATCAAGTGCGGTGGGTCCCCGCTTCTTGGGCGGCACTTTCAGCCGCTAGCAAAACAGCGCCTCGTGGCGCACAACATTTAAGTGATAGAGCCCCGTTAAGATAATAGTTCGGGATGGTCGTCGATTGGCAAATTAAGTAACTGATCGGTTACTATTACGACTCGTAAAGCGACTGAACCCGGAAGAATCGCAGGGGAAGTAGTGCAGTGAGTAACTATATAGTTACTTATAGATGACTTAAGTAACTATATAGTTACTTATGGGATACTTAATGACAACCCGAGATCGCGAACAGACCCGTACCCGTATTCTGGATGCGGCGAGTCAGGAGTTCGCCCGGTTGGGCTTTGCGGGCGCGCGTATCGATGAGGTCGCCAGGATCGCAGCGGTAAACAAGCGCATGATTTACCACTACTTTCAGTCTAAAACCGGGTTGTACGCAGC
>JACZXA010000176.1 GCA_022571865.1 Pseudomonadota bacterium | reverse complement strand
GGGAAAGCGAGGTCATTTTTTTGGTCTTTTGAGGAGCATAGTGGTGCTACGTGACGAAAAAGAGCGGAAAAATGAACCGCTTTCCCACTTCCGCAGCCGATTCATCCTAAGTCCGACAGACTGCTAGGCTGCCAGGGCACCCTCAACGGTTTCTCTGCTAGCCGCCAACGTGAAAGGTTTGGAAAGGTAGGCCGCGTAGTCCATTCCCTGCACTTCCCTGACCGAATGCCCGGTCATGAAAACTATTTTGCGATCTGGCGCCTGCACCCGCAGCGCGTTGTAAACCTGCGTTCCGGACATTTCCGGCATGCCGAGATCCAGCAGGATGAGATCGAAGCGAGATTCCGAAAATTCTTCCAACGCTCGCTCGCCGCTATCGACGACGGCCGCTTCGTATCCAAGCGCTACCAGCATCTGCTGTGCGACAGAACGCACCATATCGTTATCGTCAACGACTAAAATGTTAGCGTCTGCCATATTCTTTCTTTTCCGGGGGATTGCCCACACATAGATCGATATGCAGGCTAGGCAAGCAAAGATGCGAAACTAGCGTCATCGATATTTGATCCGCACACCAGGGCGCCTACTCTGCGACCCTGGAGCTTCTCCCGCAGTGGACCGCACAGGGCAGCGGTGGCGGCGGCCCCCGCAGGCTCAACGGCGAGCTTCATCTCATCGAACAATAAACGCATTGCCTGGCGCATCTCGCTGTCTGTTATCAACACCAACTCATCAACGTGGCGCTGGCACAACGCGAAGGTCATCGGTGTTGTGAACGGCGGAGCCAGGCTATCGGCAATCGTGTCGATCTCGTCCATACGCACCGGTTCACCGGCAGCAAAACTCCGCGTCATCGTGTCTGCACCAACCGGTTCAACCCCATAGATTTCGACCTGTGGTGCCAGGAGTTTTACTACCGACGCAATGCCCGACATCAAACCACCCCCACCCACAGGCACTACGATCGCTTCCAACTGGGGAGATTGTCGCAGCCATTCCAATCCCAAGGTGGCTGTTCCAAGCGAGGTGTGTCTGCCTTCGAACGGGTGAACCAGCGTTCGCCCTTCCTCAGCCACGAGCTCTGCCGCCCGTTCGAACGCGACCGCACCGTTTTCGGCCATCTCCACCTCAGCCCCGTAGCCAAGTGCTGCGTCGATGCGAAACCGATTGGCACTTCGGAGCATTACCACTTTCGCCGAGACCCCCAGGACCTTGGCTGCGTATGCCACCGCTATGGCGTGATTCCCCGCACTGACCGCCGTGACTCCACATTTCTTCTCACTGTCGTTGAGATTCAACATGACATTGAGAGCACCGCGCGCTTTGAACGTGCCGGTCACCTGAAAGAGTTCGAGCTTAAGATACACCTCGGTGTCAGCGCCGATATTCCGTTCGAGTCTGACGCCACGCCAGCGGTGTACCGGTGTCACAACGATGTACGGTTCAATCCGCTTCGCGGTAGATTCGATCTCGTCAAGCGTCAGGTCGTCGATCACGATCGCGACCCTGATTGGGCGACCCAACCGTTCAGTTGATCAATGTCTACACCGATACCACCACATACCACAACGAGAACGCGCTCTGCATCGGCGAGACATTCCGCTCCTTCGTATATCAGCGACAACCCCGCACCGCATGCAGGCTCAACCAGTATCCGATGACGGTTCGCAAACTCCAGGCAGCCCCTGACAGCCGAATCATCCGAAACGACAACCGATCGAACGGGATGTTTTTCAGTCCAGTCGAATGCCGCGTCGGCCACCCGGCGTGCACCCAGACATTTGGCAATTGACGTGATCTCTGCAAGTACCACCGGCTCTCCTGCCGACATTGCGGCATGCAGCGACGCAGCTCCCAGGGTTTCTACGGCGACGAGGGGTACATCGGACCAACCCGATCGATGCATGCCCTCGAGCACCCCGCAAAGCAAACCGCCGCCACCCACCGTGACGACAACTAAATCGGGTTTGCCGTGACTCTCCGCCACCTCGTCGATCAATGAGCTGTGTCCCCGCCACAACGTCGGGTGATCGAAGGGCGGGATGTAGGCGACGTTTTCCTCGAGCGAGAGTTCCCGGGCTTGCACGTCCGCTTCGTCCCAGACATCGCCCACCACTTCAACCTCGGCCCCCATCAGGGCGAGTGCCTGACGAGTGGAGTCGGGCGTTGTCGATGGCACCACGACCAGCACGGGCATTGCCAATTCGCGCCCCGCGTAGGCGACCGCATAACCGGCGTTACCTCCGGATGAACAAACGAACCGGGTGCAGCCTTTTGTTTTGAGTTCCTGACACAGGAGGCCGATTCCCCTGATCTTGAAAGAGCCCGTGGGTTGCAGACATTCCATTTTCAACCACACGACTTTTCCGAGTGCCGCTTCTACTTCCGCATCCCGGAAAATCGGCGTGTGAATGTGCAAAGCACCACCGTTCAACATCGGCGCATGGTAGCCGACTTCTTTGCTGTGAACACGCCACTCGACCTAGGATTATCCATGAACAGATTACTGCGGCGGCCATACAGGCAATCGCCAGCCCTTGCCGCGCTCCTTCACGAACAGTCCGGATGAATTTCTAGTTCGAGTAGTTCCGCTGGGTACTCAAGCGGAATCAGGTGGCTCCACGCTCCAATATCTGGTGCCAGGCTGGAATGGTGAGCCTTCGCCGAGGTTGTATTTCACAACATAGGCTGCCCGAACCCTGTCGATCTCAGTCGAATTCTCTACGGACTCGAGACGGGTCTCGTAGACTTTCTCACCAATCTTCAAAACGACGTTCGGGTCATCATCCACCCACCCCGGCCAATTTTTCGAATCGGCCGCGGCGGCAGCCAGATACAGGTCTCCGTTTACCTCGACACACCAGATCGTCACCGAATGCGCAATGAGATATGGCGTGCCCACTTCAACGGCGATCAGTTGGAAGTTGTTACTGAACGACCAGTCCTCGGGAAAATTCTCGACCTGTTCGCCGCTGAGCCACAATCCCGGCGTCCGATCAACCGGCTCACACCCCAGCAGCATCAATACCGGCAACATCAGCACGAACCTGGCAAACGTTTTCTTCATCTCGTCCCCCTTCCCCAGCACCTCTACCGTCCGTGAGGTGCCCCAAATTCCTTAGCGACGTTCACTAGGGGGCCTTTCGTTTTGCCCGCTTCTCCGCTCTTCTTTCTTTGAGAGTTTTCTGTGCCTTAGTCTTGTCATTCTGTTTCTTTTTGTCTCGACCTTTAGACATGAGATACCTCCTGACTCCGGGTGAAGTGTATCGAACAACCAGCCAGATGTTATTGTACGCCGAATTTGCAGATACAACGGGCTTTCGTTGAGCGTCAAGCCGGGTGTCTGCCGCGGAAGTCGCGGCACGGAAGACGTCTTAGCCTGGATTATTCATGAACAAGCTGCTGCGGTCGCCGATAGCAGCAAAACGTCGGGCCTCGCAGGCGGGCGTGCTCCTTCCGGGTGTTTCTTTCAGGTCGGTTCCGGGGATAGGGCTTGAATGCGCTCGATCTTGGTATTGGACATCGCAAAATCGAACGTGCCGCCGCCAACGTTCTTACGCAACTTGAGATTGCCGCCTTCCATACCGAGTAACGTGACGTTGTGTTGCCGGCCCTGCCGATCGAACACTCTGATCGGCATGTTGATGAACGCGGCAAGCTCGGACAACGCTACATCCTGATAGGTCAGGCGCGGCCGCTCGTATGGGCGTGTCTGCGGCGTCAGTATCGAGGTATTCGATGTGTGTTCGGCCGCGGAGGGTTTGTATACATCGGCTTGAGAACGCGAGTGGTCCCTTTTGAGCTCATCGAATATTTCCTGCATCTTGGCCAGATCCTGCTTTTCCTGCGCATCCAGGAGTTCGGAGGAATCCATCCGATCTATGGTGTTCTGCATGAAATTCAATGCGTCTTCTTCGCTCAGTTGGCCCTGTTCGATCCTGTCGGCCATCTCGAACATCTCCGGACCTCCCAGGTGGATGAACAGGTAGCCGGTGTATGCAACGTACAAAATGAAGCAGACGATGTAGAGAAGAAACGCTTTTTTCGCCTCTAGCCAATACTTGCAGGCAAAAATGATGGCGGTGATGGGGGAAAGCAGAAGGACGAGTACCCCCCACAATATACGCCGCTTAAAGGCGACAACCGCCAGCCATATACGAACCGAGTAGGACAATCCCTACCAGCGATGCCAGAAGCGCGAGAGTTTCCACCAGTCGACCGATCACCAATAATACAGCTCCAATGGTACCTGCTCCGCAACGAGATGCCCGATGACTCGATCACACCCAACGACAAAAAAGCAGCAAAACCCGGGGGTTTACCCCACCTGCGAGGGTCCATATGATTCGCGGTGTGATGGGCCAATATATTTTCCACATTTCTTCGTATTCCATCCCCGCACCCTGTGGGTGGGCTCCGGCCCAATTACGCTAAAAAACACCGTCTATCCCCACCGTTGGTGGGTACTATTGCGGGTGCTTTAACCCTCCAAAAAAAATTAAATATATACATTTCAACAGGTTGCAATAGACATGATCCTCATGATCGACAACTATGACTCCTTTACCTACAACGTAGTGCAATATCTCGGCGAGCTCGGCGCCGAGGTGGTCGTGCACCGCAACGACGAGATCACGCTGGATGAGATCTCGCGGTTGAAGCCCGAGAAGATCGTCATCTCGCCGGGTCCCTGTACACCCAACGAAGCAGGCATTTCCATGGACGTCGTCAAGACCTTTGGCGCCGAGATTCCCATTCTCGGGATCTGTCTGGGACACCAGAGTATCGGCCAGGAGCTCGGGGGCAAGGTGGTAAGGGCACGCGAAGTGATGCATGGCAAAACGTCCATGATTCACCACACAGGACTCGGCGTCTTCCGCGATTTACCGCAGCCCTTTGTGGCAACCCGATATCATTCGCTGATCGTTGAACGGGCTACCCTCCCCGACTGTCTGGAGGTTACCGCGTGGACGGAACACGAAGGAGAGTTCGATGAGATCATGGGTTTGCGCCATCGCGAACTCCCCATCGAAGGGGTACAGTTTCATCCAGAATCAATTCTGACAATAACCGGGCACGACCTGCTGCGCAACTTTCTCAAGGAAGCCGAAGATGGACATCCAAGCCGCACTGGCACAACTGGCTGACGGACACGATCTCACCCAGGCGCAAACGCGCGCGGCTTTCCAGGAGGTAATGTCAGGCGTTGCCACCCCGGCACAGATTGGCGGATTGCTTATGGCAATGCGTGTCAAGGGTGAAACGGTCGAGGAAATAGCGGGAGCCGCGCAAACCATGCGCGCGCTTTCAACCAAAGTGGAGATAGACATACCGCACCTGGTGGACACCTGTGGCACCGGTGGCAGTAGTAGCGCGAAGCTCTTCAACATCTCCACCGCTGCCGCATTCGTCACCGCCGCCGCAGGGGCCAAAGTAGCCAAACACGGCAATCGAAAGATGACGAGCCAGAGCGGCAGCGCGGACGTGCTCGAGGAGGCTGGTGTCAACATCCGTCTCAAACCGGAGCAGATAGCACGCTGCATCTCCGAGGTCGGCGTGGGTTTTTTGTTCGCCCAGGCACATCACAGCGCAATGCGTCATGCAGCACCCATACGCCAGGAGCTCAAAGTGCGCACCATGATGAATCTGTTGGGTCCACTGACCAACCCGGCAAACGCCAAGCGCCAGGTAATCGGCGTGTTCAGCACCGAATGGCAGCATACTCTGGCTGATGTTCTCAAGCTGCTTGGTTCAGAGCACGTGCTGGTTGTACACAGCCACGGGCTGGACGAGATTGCACTAGACAACCCGAGTCTCGTCGTAGAGCTCAAAAACGGCAACATCGACCACTACGAAATCGCACCTGTTGATTTCGACATCAAACAACGGTCCACGGAATCGCTGCGCGCCGACTCACCCGCATCGAGCTTCACACTATTGAAGGACTCGTTGACCAAACCGGATTCCGCGGCTGCCGACATTGTCAGCTTGAATGCCGGTGCGGCGATTTACGCGTCGGGTGTTGCCACAACGCTCGCCAACGGTGTCACGATGGCACAGGACGTAATTGCCGCAGGGCTCGCAAAAGAGTGTCTCGATGAACTGGTACGCGTTAGTCGATTGATGAGTGAGCCGTGAGCAAAACGATTCTCGACGAAATAGTCGAACACAAACACCGTGAAGTTGCACTCAGGCGCGAGTTGACACCTGCCAGTGTACTCAGGGGTCTGATTCCGGGGTCGGAGCCTCCCCGGGGATTTATTAAAGCCCTTCAGGAAATGGTTGCGAGCGGAAAACCGGCAGTCATCGCCGAGGTCAAGAAGGCGTCGCCGAGCCAAGGCGTTATTCGTGAACACTTTGAGCCAGTCGCCATTGCACAAAGCTACGAGCAGGCGGGCGCCACCTGCCTTTCCGTACTTACCGATGAACACTACTTTCAGGGAAGCGACGACCATCTGCGAGTAATTCGTAAAACTGTAGCTCTGCCGGTGCTGCGAAAAGAATTCATCGTCGATGAATATCAGATCTACGAGTCCCGGGCGATGGGTGCAGACTGCCTGCTGCTCATCGTGTCAGCGCTGGACATCATGCAACTCACTACCTTTCATCAACTCGCAAGAAGTCTGCAACTCGACGTGTTGCTTGAAGTGCACAACACCACGGAGTTAGCCGCGGCATTAAGTCTGAAGCCGACCATGATCGGCATCAATAATCGCAATCTGAAAACGTTCGAAACCAGCCTGGACAACACTTTCGCATTGCTCGACAAGATCCCCGACGACGTGCTGGTCGTGACCGAGAGCGGCATTCGCGAACGTGCAGACGTGGAAGCTATGGGCGCAAAAAATGTGCACGCCTTTCTGGTAGGCGAAGCATTCATGAGAGCAGATAACCCTGGCGAGGCACTCACGCAACTGTTCAGCTAGGAGTCTGCGAGCTAGCCCGAGTTCTGGTGCCGTGCAGTATCGTTGACGTTTAGCCCGAGTTCTGGTGCCGCGCAGACTCCCGAGCGAACGCCTGCCCGCAACCTCTTTTCAACAACTTGCCGCAATAGATCCAAACGCGGCAGCAACTACAGCTTGCCGCTACGTTTGATCTGCCAATAGGCGTTCACGACACTCACGGGTAATTCCTGGGGGGTGCAGTCCAGCACCATGTGCGCCAGTGGCAGGCACTTTGTCTGGTAGCGTTGCCTCTTCGCCAGATGGTGAAACGTACCCGCAACTCTGAGTGCTTCTTCAAAGCCCGTCGGTACCTGCTGCGAGGTAGTATCCAAGACACTTTCTCTCAAGTTAGCGAGTATCACCACGTGGCGTTGACGCAACAGTTTCAGCGCAGGAAGCAAATCGGCGTCTTCCTCACGCAAATTGGTCATCAGCACAATCAGTGAGCGCTTGCGCTGCTTAGCCATTACCTCCTCCGCTACACTGATGTAATCAGCAGCTTCTGTACCTGTGTGTAGGTCATAAATCTCGTTCAACAACAGATTCACCGAACCGACACCCCGTTGCGCTGGAACCCACTTGCGTTCCGCACCAAAAAATTTCAAGGCTACTGAATCTCCTTGGCGCAACGCTATGTAGGCGAGCAACAACATGCCGTTCAACGCATGATCGAAGTGACTCAAAACTCCATCCCTCGTTCTCATCCGTCGGCCGCTGTCGATCAGAAACAAGATCCGCTGATCACGCTCCTCCTGATATTCGCGAGAAATCAACGCTTGTCGCCGAGCGGTAGCTTTCCAATCGATCTGGCGTAAGGTGTCACCGTCGCGATACTCGCGCAGCTGCTGGAATTCCAACCCTTCGCCGCGGCGCTGGGTAAGCTTGATACCCATCCGGATGCTGTGTTGGTCGCTCACTAGTTCAAGGTAGTTGGAGATGACCGAAAAATCCGGATACACGCGCACACTGTGCGGCTCACCCAACGGAACTTTGCGCTGCCAGAATCCAAACGGCGAACGCAGCAGGCAGATAACATATCCAAACCGAGCGTCGCCTCGACGAGTTGCCGTCAACGAATAGACAAACTCCGCACTTTCACCTGCCGCAAGTCTCAATGTCCGCGGCATCCCCACGACGCGGCAATCATCCGGTACCTCGTCATGCGCCTCAAAGCGCAGTGGCTGTGATGTTCGGTTGTGGATGCGGATGCACACGGTTGATTCTCGGTTTACCGGGATGTTGGGAGCGATGTGACGTTGCACCTCGGGAGGATCCAAAGTCCAGCACCAAACCAGATCCAAGCCTGAGACACCTAAGGCAACCGCGACCGGAATGAGCCAGGCATCAGGGTCCGGCCACAGCAGCGCGGGGATCAGCAACAACGCGACCAGTACTAGGGACCGACTGGCTGGTCGAGTGCCTTTGACTAACGCGAACACTACCTACCGGCCTTAAATGCGTGGGGCATCCACCGCATCCAGCAGTTCTTCAAGTACCCTGTCCGGGGTAGTGCCTTCGATCTCCAGATCCGGCGTCAAGTGAATTCGGTGCCGTAAAACTGGCTTCGCTAACCGTTTGACATCATCCGGAGTAACGAAGTGACGTCCCTCGAGAACCGCGTTGGCTCTCGCGGCACGAACCAAAGCGATACTTGCACGCGGACTGGCACCTTGTAACATTCCCACCCGCGATCGTGTTTCCCGGGTAATCCGCACAGCGTAACCCAGTACCGCTTCATCGACGGTAACAAGAGCACAGATTTCACGCAGCGCCATGACGTCTTCTTTCTGCAAATCCTGCTCCAATTCATCAGCCTGAAGGTCGTCGCCGATACGTTTGTGGGTACGCTTATACACAATTTCGTTCTCCGCACTTTCAGACGGGTAGTCCATGAGCGTCTTCATCATGAACCGATCGAGTTGCGCCTCGGGAAGCGGATAGGTGCCATCCTGCTCAATCGGGTTCTGCGTCGCCAACACCATAAACGGTTCGCTGACCGCATAAGATTCGCCCTCGATCGTCACTTGGCGTTCCTGCATGACCTCGAGGAGCGCCGCCTGGGTCTTCGCAGGGGCTCGATTGATCTCGTCGGCAAGCAACAGGTTCGTAAACACGGGACCTTTGCGGACTTCAAACGATTGTTGCTGCATGTTGAAGATTGCATGTCCGGTAACGTCGCTTGGCATGAGATCGGGAGTAAACTGAATTCGACGCGTTTCACCACCGAAACACTGGGCAAGCGCACGGACCAACAGGGTCTTGCCAAGGCCGGGAACACCTTCTATGAGCACATGGCCGCCTGCAAGCAAACAAATCAGCACTTGGCGAACGACCTCATCTTGGCCGATCACCACCTTGCCAATTTCGTTGAGCAGCTCGCTCGTTTGCCGTCCGGCTGCAGCAAAGCCTCCATGTTGTTCAGCATCAAACGCCATACTTAGGTTCCTTGTTCTTACGCCTTGTCTGCAGCATCCGGTAGGTAATCTGGATTATCCGCTACTATCGGCGACCGCGGCAGCTTGCTCATGAATAGTCCTTACCTAGTGTCGTGCTCACAAACAAGTTTAAATGAAATGCGAAGTATTTTTTGTTTCTGGCAAGGGCGCGCCCGTGCGCGATAGCAGTTTGCGTTGCAAACTGCCAAGCAACCCCTCAGGGGTTGCCGACGACGAGTTGTAGTAGGCCCCCGCGAGGAGGAGCAACGCGGCCAGGGGCGAAAAAGACCAGCAGATCGTTGAACTTATTTGTGAGCACGACACTAGCCTGGATTATTCATGAAGAAGCGTAGCGAGGTCGGGGTCGAGGGCAATTCGCTATGCGAATTGCTAAGCAGTTTGCGGAGCAAACTGCCAGAGGGCAATTCGCTATGCGAATTGCTAAGCAGTTTGCGGAGCAAACTGCCAGAGGGCAATTCGCTATGCGAATTGC
>JACZXA010000013.1 GCA_022571865.1 Pseudomonadota bacterium | reverse complement strand
GAATCTGCGTGCTGTTCACAGCATTAACGATTCCTTCCACCCCGTCAAAGGTTACAGTTGGTATCCCCGCGAAATCAGTGCCATTTATTGTAACAAGAGTGTTGTTTGTTGTCAACCCTTCGGCAGGAACAGGGAATGTTATACTGCTAACAACAGGAGGTGGTGTGTAAGTAAACCCACCCACCAAAGTATCTGTACCCCCATCCGGGTTTGTAACGACAACGTCTGCAGGTCCAACAATTCCGATAGGAGTTAACGCATTTATTCGGGTATCAGAAACCACATTAACCGTGGCCGGATTACCGACAATATCAAGCATAAGGCCTGCAACAAAGTCATCCCCCTCAATCACAATCGATGTGCTTCCTTGTGTTGGACCGCTTGTCGGATTAATAGAATCAATCACCGGCACCAGGCAACTTCAGTATTCGTTCCTCACTGACCAGAACCATCGATGTTACGACCCTGGCACGCGATCTTGCCAATCTCCGGCTCATCGATGCGCGGTCCCAGGCCCGCTGGGCGGGCGAGGGAGAACCCATTGACCCGGTTGCCGGGCACATTCCGGGTGCAGTCTGCCGACCCTTCCAGGAAAATCTAGCGGCAGACGGCGCCTTCAAAAGAGCGATCGAGCTACGGGAAAGATTCGCATCGTTCGGCGATCACCCAATCTGTTACTGCGGCTCGGGCGTCACGGCCGCGCACAACGTTCTGGCCATGCGTATTGCCGGGCTTGCCGAGCCAATCCTGTACCCGGGATCGTGGAGCGAGTGGATACTGGACCCGGAGCGTCCCATCGCTCGCGCAACCAATCTACCCCGATAGCAATGATCAAAGCCGCCCAACTCATCTGGCGCGACGGGCAACCGTACAGCAAGAACTACGACGACATGTATCACGCTGCCGACGGCCTTCAAGAGGTCGAGCGGTTTTTCATTACTCCGGGAGGCTTAACCGACCTTGTCCGGGTTCGTGATCGGATTATCGTCGGCGAGCTTGGCTTCGGTACCGGACTCAACTTTGTGGTGACAGCCGAAGCCTGCCTGCGCGCCGGTTGTCGGTTGCACTTCATGAGTTTCGAAGACGCGCCCATCGCCCCGGCCGAATTCACCACGCTCGCGAATCGGCGCGCGGACGACCATCCCATCTATGCGGAATTGGCGACGCGCTATCCTCCCCTGATAGAAGGTTGGCACCGACGCCACTTCGCCGAGGGGAAAATCACCCTGTCCGTTTTCTGGGGTGACGCAAGGACGGGGCTGAATGATCTCATCGGCAGGCAACGCCGCCCGTTCGATGTGTGGTATCTCGATGGTTTTGATCCGCGCAAGAATCCGACATTGTGGAGTCCCGCGCTTTTCAGCCAGCTCGCTTCGCTGTCGGGGGCCAACACAGGCGTTGCCACCTATAGCTGCGCCGGTCACGTCCGTCGTGGGTTACAGGAAGCCGGTTTCAGTATGCGCCGGGTGGACCAACGCGTTCATGGCCGTAAACGCGAGACCCTGGCCGGCACCTTTTCGGGAAAGTCCTTGCTCACGCTGAGTCACCCAAAAAAAGTCGCGGTTCTGGGTGCTGGTCTGGCCGGTGCGAGCGTCGCTCGCCACCTCGCCGAGTTGGGTGTCGAGGTCTCCGTACATCACGCCCCGTCGGTCGCAGGTGCATCCGCCATACCCACCATGGTGCTGCATGGTCGTCTACTGGGCGATGACAGCACGGCAGCCGCGTTGCGCTGCCACGCCTATCTGTATAGCACCCACTATTGTCATGACCGACCGGGTGTGCGGGTCAGCGGCGCGCTGCAACTGCCCGGACCCAACATGACACCGGCAAAACTCGAGAAAATTGCAACACGCTACGCCGCCAGCGGTAGCTGGTTGCAATCCCTCACGGCAAACGCTGCATCCGACCTCGCCAACTGGCAGATAACCGATGCCGCTCTCAGCTTTCCCACAGCATGTGTCGTTGACACTCGAGCTTTGTGTACTCACCTGCTCACCCATCCCTCCATAGAGTTGCGGCCATCCGAGCCGCTGACCGAAGCCCCGGCATACCCCTGTGTGCTCGCCTGCGGAGTCGAGAGTCAAAAATTTACGGGGGCCCGTTATCTCGAGATTGCAGCCGTATACGGGCAGCTCGATTATGTCGTCCCGGAAATCCAGCCCCGAATGCCATTGCTTGGCAACGGCTACCTCGCCCCCAACGGAGAACGTCTCGCCGTCGGGGCGACCTACGAATACCGGCCATGGCCGGTGGAGCGGGCTACCAGAACGAACCTCGAGCGGTTGGGTAACCTCGAGTACCGCTGGCACGGACGGGCACGCGGCGTGCGCTGTATCGCATCGGACAAGACCCCCGTGGCAGGACGACTGTATGCAGACGATGGAACGGCACTGACCGACTATTACGTCTCCACGGCACATGGCTCCATGGGTACCGTAACCAGCCACTTCGCTGCAGCATTAATTGCGGCACTGATCTTCGGTGAATGCCCGCCAATGACGCGAGAAATCGAGGCGTCGATGTCCTCCATGCGCTTTCACGAGCGGCAGGCCCGACGCGGTTTTCGTCATGGCGCAGCGCAGTAGGAGCGGAGTCAGGGAATCTGGAACTCGCGGACGTTCATCACGCTGTCAATACCACATATCGCATCGATGAGTGCCGGTTCGGCCTCCTCGGCAATATCGATGAGGTTGTAGGCGACCCCTTCACGACTCTTGTTGATCATATCGACAACGTTGATCTGCCGAGCCGCCAGCACAGACATTATCTGGCTCAACATTCCCGGCACGTTGCGATTGGTTATCGCCAGGCGGTAGCCGCCGGAAGGTTCAAGGCTAACGGCGGGAAAATTCACCGAATGGCGCACGTTCCCAACACTCAGAAACTCGATCAGCAGATCCGCGGCCATCACCGCGCAGTTCTCCTCGGCTTCGTCCGTGCTCGCACCCAGATGCGGAGTCAGCCGAACCTTCGGGTGCTCAGTGAGGCCGGGTACCGGGAAATCGGCTATGTAGCCCCCGATACGGCCATCATCGAGGGCCGCGCGCAGAGCTTCGCTTGCCACGATCGGCTGGCGGGCGAAATTCAACAGGATGCTACCCGGTCGGAATGAATTCAGACTTTCTTCGTTGATCAAACCCACGGTTTCCGGTATCAGCGGAACGTGCAGGGTCACATAATCCGATCGAGCGAACAGACTAGGCAGGTCCTCCATCCGCTGTACTTCGCTCGGCAGGCGCCAGGCTGAATCCACAGAGATGGCCGGATCGTAACCGAGAACCTCCATTCCCAGATCCAGCGCGGCTCGTGCCACCAGCGAGCCTATCGCCCCGAGGCCAACAACCCCAAGCGACTTACCACGCAGCTCACGGCCCTTGAAGCGTTTTTTCTTCGCTTCCACAAGGCGGTTGAGCTCTTCTTCGTCGGTAACGTCCTTCAACGAACTGACGAACTGGATACCGCCTACAATGTCTCTGGCGGAGATCAACAAAGCAGCCAACACCAGTTCTTTTACCGAGTTGGCGTTCGCGCCAGGGGTATTGAACACCACAATACCAAGCTCTGAGCACGCCTGTACCGGAACGTTGTTGACACCGGCCCCCGCCCTCGCCACAGCTCGTAAGCCGGGGCAGAGATCCTCTGCGGCGAGTTTGTGGCTGCGCAGCAGCATCGCGTGAGGATCATCGACCTCCGCGCCCACGGTAAAATTTTCTCTGGAAAATCGCTCGAGCCCACGATCGGCGATGTTGTCATAGGTACGAATTTTGTACATCAGATCCTCAAAGAGATGCCTCAAAAAGACGACCCGCTGGCAAGCCAGCGGGTTCGACATGTTAACAGGACTTGCTGAAAGTTGCCGTTCCTCGCGCCGGAAAACCGCCTGGGTCTAATTCGATCGGCTGATAGCGTCCTCAAGGGCAGCCAAAATCAGTTCGACGGAATCCGGTGTCACAAACTCCGCAAGACGCTCGTGGATTTCCTCCAGATTGGCAAGCAACAAAAGCACCTCACGCATCAGATTCGCTCCAGTGAGCGCTTGTTCTTCGACCACCCGGCTGTAGCCAAGGCTTTTTGCATACTCTGCATTTTCGATTTGATCGCCACGACTGACCCTGCGCGACAACGGCACCAGCAGGTTTGCCTTGCGCAGTGCCAGGAGTTCGTAAAGCGTGTTGGCACCCGCCCGGGATACCACCAGATCTGCCGCGGCGAGTACATCTCCCCACTGGGTAGTGAGGTACTCGAACTGTCGATAGTTCACCTCGTCGCGGCCAACCTTCTTGCCGGGTCCACAGATATGGACCACCACGAACTTTTCTACCAGTTCCGGCAACACTTCACGGACGGCTTCATTCAGCACATCGGCGCCGAGGCTGCCGCCAGTCACCACCAGCACCGGATAGGTTTGATCGATACCGAGAAACTCACGCCCCCGCACCGCGTTCCCCTCGAGTAACGCCCGGCGCACCGGAGTGCCGGTATGAAGGACTCGACCCTTGAACTTCGCTGGCCGCGTGTCCGTAAAGTTCACACACAACGTCTGGCACAGCGGCAGTGACATTCGGTTGGCAAGCCCGGGAGTGAGATCGGACTCGTGTGCAACGACCGGAATATGTCGCAACCAGGCAGCGGCCACCACCGGGAAACTCACGAATCCACCTTTTGAGAAAACCACATCCGGACGCAGCTGCCCAAGCAGCCGCACCGCCTGGCAGATACCCAACAGCGTCCGAAATACGTCGATGACATTCTCGAGGGAAAAATATCGCCGCAGCTTGCCTGCGGAGATGCCTCGATAGGTGAGTGGAAAGTCGCTCAGCAGATCCTCCTCCAGACCGCTGTTGCTGCCGACATAGCTCCCCTCCACCCCGCGAGCCAACAACGCTTCTATGATTGGAAACGCGGGCACCACATGCCCCGCAGAGCCTCCGCCGGTAAACAGCACCCGATTCACAACCCCAATACCTGCTTTAACAGAGGTATGGTGACACGACGCCGCGAAACCATGGCCGCACCATCCACACGGTCGAGCTGAGCAAGCAACTCCTTCAGGCTGCGCGCGCTGCGATTCAACCAGAAATTCAACACAGGTTCTGCGAGCAGCAGTCCGCGTGCGGCAGCATGGAGTCTCAGCACCTCGGCTTTGTCATCATCTGCAAGCGCCTGGATACAATGACAATTTGCAGAACGAAACCGTGAGGCCAGGTCCGGCAACACAAATGTCGTTTCTTGAGGTGCGCGTGTGGAGGCCAACAACAAATTACCGCCTGAAGCGTACAGATCCTGATACAGCGTGAACAGTTCCGATTCCAGCCGTTCATCACCGAGCCAGACATCCCAATCGTCCACGGCAACGAGTGAGTACCGGCCGAAACCGCGCAACGACTCGATATGACCATCGGTATCCGCAAGTGGCAGATACGCAACCGCCCCTCCGTGCTCGGCATGATTCTGGCACGTTCCCTGTAACAGGTGACTCTTACCGACACCACCCCACAGCCAGGTCGAGGAGAATTGCCCAACGCTCGCGATCCGTTGCAGCCGCTCCATCAACTCCGCATTCGGTCCTATCACGACGTTGGCGAAAACACACCGTTCGTTGAGGGGACATGGCACAGTGAGCTGAGTACTTGCGCCAGTCATCGACCCATCAATCGCGCGCACCTCGTTCCAGCCTGCCGTTCTTCCATGCGCGTTGGCCCCAGGTGATAACGTAGTCAATGCCTGAACTCACTCCCAGAACAGCAAGAATATAGAAAACGAACGGATCGACCAGTAGTCCAGACAGGTTACTCAGCCAACCGAACCCACACAGGCTCAACAACAACATCAACAACATGACGATCTGCATAGCGGTATTGGCTTTGCTTACGAATGTCGGCTCAAACGAGATCCGTTCGAACAACAACCGGTACACGCCCGCACCCGCCATGATGACAAAATCCCGAGTCAGGACAATGATTGCCACCCACAGCGGGATATGGCCTTGAATCGTAAAAACGACGAATAAGGCGGCAACGAGGAGTTTGTCCGCCACCGGATCCATAGCTGCCCCAAACTGGCTGGTCCAGCGAAAACGCCGTGCCAACCAACCATCCAGAGCATCCGACGCACCCGCGATGCTCATGAGAATCAGCGCATCCAGGTAACGCGTCTCCCACAACAGCCACGCCGTTGGAACAACCAGCAGCATGCGGATCACCGTGATGACATTAGGGATCTGAGCGCGATTCACCCTCAACCCCCCAAACCATTTCGATGTCGGCATTGCTGAAACCTGGATCTTCGGACTGGAGAAGGCGCCGATCAATTTCCAGAAGTCGCAGAAGCTGCTCGGGCGCGGCGCTGGTCGTGACGATCAGCCCCAGGTGATCGGTTTGAATCTCGGCGACGTTCACGTGGTCGACGAATTCGAGCGCCTCGAGGTAATTGAGCAGGCCACCGTAATCGGCCGGGCTGAAGATTCCGCTCACCCCCAGCAGAATCTGCCGAGGTTCGCGTCCCAGCACGGCATATCGTTGCGTGAGTTCATTGGCAATGTGATCCACCGCGGCAGCGGCGGTGAGCGGCGCCTGCTCATCTATCGGGTTGAGGGGAATGACTCGACCATCAAACCAGAACTCCCAACTCATCGCCCAATTTCCATCACTCAACGCCTGCACGCGGCCGATCAGAACAATATCCGCCCGATAGCGCTCGGAAGCCGGCAGCAGAACCTGGGACATGCGCCCCCACACTACCGCTGGATCAACCTTGATCTGATCCTCCAGATCCAGCAGCGGGTACAACAGCGGTAAGCCACGTTCTTTAGCCCGTTGTTGAAGCTCGAGGGCCAGCGGATGATTGCTGCCCGCGGCGATGATCTCGCGTTCTGTACCTTGTTCCACAACCACCCAGGCAACCACCACGGGCCGATTGGCACCCCAGACGGGTAACGCGGAATCCCTGATCAGCCGGAGTACCGAGCGAGGTTCGAACTGAATGCGCAGGCTAAGCGGGATCTCGGCCTCGGGTTGAGCCGCGACAAAGCTGAATTGACTGTAATAGAGGTCGGGAGCAGCCAACGCACGCACGATCTGTGGGTGTCGCGGCACGTGCACGAGACCTGTGAGGCGAGTCAACACCTGCAGCAGCGCCACCCGCGATGCCTCGAGCCTGGCGCTCGGTAGCTGACTCTCAACTGGCACTACTACATCGTACAACCAGGGCACCACGGCAGCCGAGCAGACATTCGTCCACCACAGACACACCAACAGCCAGCAGAAACTTTTGAGCTTCACCACACTTGCGAGCTTCGGCAACCAGAGCCCCTTATCGAGATTCGCAGCCAGTGTACCCAAAAAAATTACTTTGAATAAAGTGCCCTCTATGGCCTCTTGAGCACTCCGGCGTTTGCAGTGGGTCTGATAAACTTCACGCCCACCGATTCTTATCAGCGTGGAGAGGGAACATCATTGAGTAAAGGTCTCACCTACCGTGACGCCGGCGTCGACATCGATGCAGGTAATGAGCTTATCAAGCGCATTGCACCGGCGTGTAAGGCGACGCATCGCCCGGAAATACTCTCAGGCCTGGGAGGTTTCGCGGCGCTGGCAGAGCTGCCGTCGCGCTACCAGCAACCGGTCCTCGTGACGGGGACTGACGGGGTCGGGACCAAGCTGAAGCTTGCAATCGAGAATAACCGTCACGACAGCGTCGGCCAGGACCTCGTGGCGATGTGTGCCAACGACGTACTGGTGACGGGTGCGGAACCGTTCCTGTTCCTCGATTATTACGCAACGGGCAAGCTTGATGTGGATGTCGCGGAGCGCGTGATCAACGGCATTGCCCACGGCTGCCAACTCGCAGGATGCGCGTTGGTCGGCGGAGAGACCGCCGAGATGCCCGGATTTTACCGATCCGGCGACTACGACCTGGCAGGTTTCTGTATCGGGGTCGTGGAACGACGAGACATCGTTCACGGCCGAAACATCGCCGTCGGCCACAAACTGATTGGGCTGGCCAGCAGCGGGCCCCATTCCAACGGTTATTCCCTTATTCGCCGCATCGTCGAAGACAAGGGCGTTGAACTCGCGTCGACTCTCCTGGACGAACTGATGGCGCCGACTCGCATCTATGCAAAGTCCACTCTTGCCCTACGCGAACGGGTGACCGTGTCTGGCATGGCCCATATCACGGGTGGCGGAATAATCGAAAATCTACCGCGCATGTTCACCGACGATGGTATTGCGGCGCTCGTCGACCTCGACAGCTGGACCTGGCCCACCGTATTCAACTGGCTGGCACAGGCCGGCAACGTCGAGCAATCCGAGATGCTGCGTACGTTCAACTGCGGCATCGGTTTTGTCTTGTGCGTGGAGGCCGACGCCGTCGATGCGACACTCGATATCCTCGAGGCAAACGGCGAAACAGCCACCGTCATCGGCGAGATCGTGACCCCGGATGCGGCAGTGCAAGCCGGGCAACTGCTTATTTAGCCGCAGCTAGCTGCACAAACATCGCATCGGCACCGATACCCCAGACGCGGCGCACAAGATTCGCAAACGCACCACAATCGCAACTACATTAATATCGCAACTACGTGTGGGTACCGGCTTCATACAACCCCCAACGCTCGCTGATTCCAGCATTCGAGTTTTTCATTTACCGACGTGTTCGTAACATTGGTCGGGACCTGATAAAGCAAAATACTGGAAGTCAGTAGCGGAGAGGCCGGGGATTCTCTTAGTCGCGCTCTGTCAGCGAGCCGAATGAGCGAATTGACCTTCTTAGGTAAAGAGGGGCAAGGCGTGAAGTGAGGGGATCCCGGAGGGACGAAGCGTAAGCGCGAATAAGAAAATCCCCGGCCTCTAAGCGGTTGCCAACGAACCAACCAGTCCGCGGGCAATCAGGCTTTCGGCAGCGTCACGCCTCGCTGGCCCTGATATTTCCCACCGCGGTCTTTGTAAGTCACCTCGCAGCGCTCGTCGGATTGAAAAAAGAGCATCTGCGCAACACCCTCGTTGGCGTAGATTTTCGCCGGCAGGTTGGTGGTGTTCGAGAATTCCAACGTGACATGTCCTTCCCACTCGGGTTCGAGCGGCGTGACATTGACGATGATGCCACAGCGTGCATAGGTGGACTTACCCAAACACAGCGTCAGTACGTCGGGCGGGATCCGGAAGTACTCGACGGTGCTCGCGAGCACAAACGAGTTGGGAGGAATGATGCAGACGTCTCCCGCGACATCCACGAAACTGCGCTCGTCGAAATTTTTCGGGTCCACGGTTGCCGAGTAGATATTGGTGAATACCTTGAAATCGGTCGCGCACCGCACGTCGTATCCATAACTCGACGTCCCGTAGGAGATGACTTTGTCGCCCCCGCTGAACCGCACCTGTTGCGGCTCAAAGGGTTCAATCATGCCCTTTGCCGCCATCTCGCGGATCCAGCGATCGGATTTAATGGTCATTTTTTCTTACTACCGCGGGTTGTCGCGCTCGGCGTAACTAATCGTCATCCATCGTGATCTCGGGAGCGTCCGCGTCGAGTGCCCACAGCCGCGCGGCGAGATGCCGGGCTATGTCGCGGTAGGTAGCGGCCACGTCTCCGTTCGGATCTGCCACAACGCTGGGCGTGCCGCCATCGGCCTGTTCACGAATTTCGATCCTGAGTGGCAATTCACCCAGGAGCGCTACGTCAAATTCCTCCGCCACCTTCGCCCCACCCCCGGTGCCGAACAGATGGCTTTCGTGTCCACAACTCGGGCAGTGATACACGCTCATATTCTCAACCACGCCGAGTACCGGGATATCCACCTTGCGGAACATCTCCACGCCCTTACGCGCATCCAGGAGCGCAATATCCTGAGGAGTCGTTACGATCACCGCTCCGGAAACCGGCACCTTCTGAGACAACGTCAATTGGATGTCCCCGGTGCCGGGTGGCATGTCCACGATGAGATAGTCGAGCTCATCCCACAACGTCTGGCTGAGCAACGATTGCAGAGCACCCGAAACCATCGGTCCCCGCCAGACCATGGGTGTGCTCTCAGTCACCAGATAGCTCATGGACATGGACTGAATGCCGTGTGCCTTGATCGGGACAAAATACTTCTCGTCTTTCACTTCGGGACGACGGCCTTCCTGGACACCCAGCATCGTGCCCTGGCTCGGGCCGTAGATGTCCGCGTCCAGAATGCCCACTTTCGCACCCTCTGCATCGAGTGCGAGGGCAAGATTGACGGCAGTTGTGGATTTACCCACGCCACCTTTTCCGGAGGCGACCGCCACAACGTGTTTTACCTTGCCAAAGCCGCGTCCGGCGGGTGCCACGAACTGGACCTCCAGATCAAGCCGCTCTACGCCCAGAAAGGCTGCAAGTTCGACTGCAAGCTCATCATGCCTGCCCAGGGTCGGGTAACCGAGTGTTACGCCCACCTGGTTGCCGGAGACAAGAACCCGCGCACCCAGCTCGCCCCAGGGAATTCCCAGATACGGATCGCGAAACTGTTCGACCTTCATACTGCCTACCGACCCCGAAGAACGCGCATTATAAGAGGGTTACGGTTATAGTCGCGCTCTTTTCGAACTGCCGTACTATTGCCGTCATGTCCCGTCGTATCCTGGTCACAAGCGCCCTGCCCAACGCGAATGGATCGATCCACTTAGGGCATCTGCTGGAACATATCCAGACAGATGTCTGGGTGCGGTTCCAGCGACTGAGAGGCAACCCGACCATCTACGTCTGCGCCGACGACACCCATGGGACGGCAACCATGTTGAAAGCCGAAGAGGAAGGGATTACCCCGGAGGAGCTCATCGAGCGAGTTGGACTGGAACATGCCGGCGACTTTCGCGGCTTTCTCATCGAGCACGACAACTATCATTCCACCCACTCCGATGAGAACAAATACTACTGTGAGTTGATCTACAAGCGCTTGAAAGACCGTGGGCTCATCTTCACCCGGGAGGTGGAGCAACTCTACGATCCCGAACGCAATATTTTCCTTGCCGACCGGTTCGTAACAGGCACCTGCCCGAAGTGTTCGAGCGAGGAGCAATACGGTGACAACTGCCAGGAGTGTGGCGCCACCTACGACGCCACGGACTTGCAAGATCCCCGTTCGGTCATCTCGGGTGCGATACCCATCCTGCGTATCTCGGAACACTACTTCTTCGATCTGCCTCAATACACCAACATGCTTACCACCTGGCTGAGAAGCGGTGCGGTGCAGAGAGAGGTCGCCAACAAGCTCGACGAATGGCTCAAAGCAGGATTGCGCGCGTGGGACATCTCCCGCGACGCACCTTATTTCGGTTTTCTGATTCCCGGGACAACCGACAAGTACTTCTACGTGTGGGTCGACGCGCCCATCGGGTACATGGCGAGCTTCAAGCACTACGTCGAAACGCGCAACGAGCTCACGTTTGACGAATTCTGGGATGCAGAAAACAGTACCGAAGTGCACCACTTCATCGGCAAAGACATCATCAACTTTCACGCGCTACTCTGGCCGGCAATGCTCGACGGCGCGGGCTTCCGCAAACCGACGAAGATCCACACCCATGGTTTCATTACCGTGGATGGCAAGAAGATGTCGAAATCGAGGGGCACGTTCATCAACGCGAGCACCTATCTCGAACATCTGGAGCCTGAGTATCTACGCTACTACTTCGCCGCCAAGAGCAACGGCACGATAGACGACATCGACATCAACATGACCGATTTCGTGCAAAGGGTGAACTCGGATCTGGTGGGCAAGGTGGTGAATATCGCCAGCCGCTGTGCGGGTTTCTTGACCAAACAATTCGATGGCCAATTGGCGGACAGGTTACACGATGAGGCGCTCTGGAATTCAGGCACGGCCATCAAAGACACCATCGCCGCTTGCTACGAATCTGGAGACACCGGCAAAGCCGTGCGCGAAATCATGGCATTGGCCGATCGAACCAACCAATACATTGCCCGGCAGGAACCCTGGACGATGATGAAAGACCCGGACCAGCGCGATGAGGTGCAAGCGGTCTGTAGTCAGGGGATCAACATCTTCCGCCTGCTGGTGATCTATCTAAAGCCCATCCTCCCGCAGATGGCTGAAAAAGCAGAAACGTTTCTCAACGTGGCACCCTTGAGCTGGGCAGATCTCGAAACACCGCTCGAGAATCACACGGTGAACTCGTTCGAACCGCTATTTGCACGGATGGACTCCAAGGCGCTCGAGCGGGTGGTGGAAGCCTCCAGAGACGGAGATGAGGAGGATGACGGGGGTAACGCTGCCGGCGAAAACGGTGTTGAAAACACAGCAGGCGAATCCGCTGGCGAAACGACGGCTTCTATCGAAATCGACGAGTTCATGAAAGTCGAGTTGAAGGTCGCGAAAATAGTTGCGGCCGAAGCGGTAAAGGGCGCCGACAAACTTCTCAAGCTCACTCTCGATGTCGGCGACCACCAACGTCATGTTTTTTCCGGCATCAAAGCCGCCTATGACCCGGCAAGCCTGGTAGGGCGGCTGACGGTGGTCGTCGCCAACCTCGCGCCACGCAAGATGCGTTTCGGAGTCTCTGATGGCATGGTGCTGGCAGCCGGTCCGGGCGGAAGCGACATTTTTCTCATCAGTCCCGACGAAGGTGCCGAGCCGGGCATGATCGTTCGTTAGGTTGACGGACGATAGACCGTGACCGATCTCGCCCTCATTCTGATTGGGTCGTTGTTGGTCAACAATTTCGTACTCGCGCAATTCTTAGGCTTGTGTCCTTTCATGGGCGTGACCCGAGATTACGACGCCGCGCTGGCAATGGGTTTCGCGACGGCGTTTGTTCTCACCCTCTCCGCGAGCTTGAGCCACCTTGCCTACCATGGCCTGCTCGTACCGCTCGGTCTGACCTACCTCAACATCATCGTCTTCATCGTGATCATTGCCTCGGCCGTACAGTTAACCGAGCTATTTCTACGCAGCGTCAGCCCGCTCCTGCATACCGCGCTCGGCATCTATCTGCCACTCATTACCACCAACTGCGCGGTACTGGGCGTCGCGTTGACATCGCTGGGTCAATCGCTTTCCTTCCTTGAAACTGTGGTGTTCAGTATCGGAGCAGCGGTCGGCTTTACCCTCGTATTGGTGCTGTTTGCGGCACTGCGCGAGCGTCTCGAAGGCGCATCCGTACCTCAATCGTTTCGCGGTGCACCCATTACCCTGGTGAGCGCCGGCATCATGTCACTCGCCTTCATGGGTTTTGCCGGGTTTGCGGACTAATGGACACCATAGTCACAACCGCGGCCTTGCTGTCCGGATTGGCGCTTGCAGTCGGTATCGCTCTTTGCTGGGCCGATCGTCGCTTTCGTCCAGACACGGATACGCTGGTGGACGCGCTGGATGCGCTGTTACCGCAAACTCAGTGCGCTCAATGCGGATACCCGGGCTGTCGTCCCTACGCAGAGGCCATGGCGCGGGGCGAAGCCATCAACCTCTGCCCGCCCGGGGGCACAGAAACCCACAGGTCGCTCGGAAATCTCCTAGCTTCCTCGGCACGAGGCCGCGACCTGCCACCACCGACGACCGCCACGCACAACAAGGCCGTCATCGACGAATCGCGCTGCATCGGCTGTTATCTGTGCATTGAAGCTTGTCCGGTCGACGCGATCATCGGTGCCCATCAATTCATGCACACGGTGATCGAAAACGTCTGTACCGGCTGCGAACTCTGTATCGCGCCTTGCCCTGTCGATTGTATCAGCCTTGTCGCGACCCACGAGTCCGCAGCCAGGGTCCAGCAAATTTCTGCAGCACCAGAACAAGCGAAAAACGCTGCAAACGCCTGCATTCGTTGCGGGCTCTGTGAGCAACAATGCCCCGTCGATCTTCTGCCTCAAGAACTTCTCTGGCATGTGGCCGCGGGAGAGTGGGACATCGCGCTTGACAAGGGGATGGACACCTGCATCGAGTGTGGTTTGTGCAACCCGGTCTGTCCCAGCGACATCGATCTCGTCGGCCACTTTCGAACCGCAAGAATCGTACTGCACGAACAGCGCTCGGCAGAGCTCGCGGCCAGTCAGGCGAAAGAACGTTTCACCTCCCGCTCAATACGCCTCGCCCAACAGGCAGCCAGCCAAGCCGCAAGACGCGAGCAGCGATTAGACCATTCGGGCCAGCGAAAATGGTAAACCTGAAAACTCGACAGATCATGCTGGTGGTATTGGCTGCCTTGTTTCCAGGCATGATTGCGCTGAGCTATTTCTACGGCATCGAATACTGGCTGAACTTTGCGTTCGCGATAGTCATTGGAGGTTGTGTCGAAGCACTCTGTCTCAAGTTGCAAAAACGTCCGCTCACGCCCGCTCTGACCGATGCCAGCACACCGGTCACCTGCCTGTTGCTCTGCTGTGCGCTCCCACCGGGCACTGGGCTGTGGATAATTGCCATCGGGGTCACGGTAGCGGTGGGACTCGCCAAACATCTGTATGGCGGGCTTGGGAACAACCTCTTCAATCCTGCCATGGTCGGTTACGCCGTCGTTCTGGTTTCCTTTCCCAAGCAGCTTGCACTGTGGCCCATCCCTCTGGATGGCACCACGGCCGCCACCGCGTTGACGAGTTTCAAATATCGCCTGGGTGCGACCGTGGACGAGATCTGGGTCATCGATCAGGGTTTCGGTAGTTTCGGCGGGTACGGTTGGGAGTGGATCAATCTCTGCTTCCTCATCGGTGGCGTCCTACTGGTGGCACTCAGAATTGCTCAGTGGCGCGTCCCCGCGGCGATGCTCGTAAGCCTCGCAATACTCGCGCTCATTGGCTACGACAATGGCAGCTCAGGCAGTCTCGGCTCGCCCATGTTCCACCTTTTCACAGGCAGCACCATGGTGGTCGCGTTGTTCATCGCAACCGACCCGGTGACACACCCGGTCACACATCGCGGCCAGTTGCTTTTTGGCTGCCTCGTCGGTTGCCTGACGTTCGCAATTCGAGTGTATGGCAACTACCCGGACGGCGCCGCGTTTGCCATCCTGCTGGCCAACAGCGCAACTCCTTATCTCGACAAACGCCTGGTACCGGCCCGTGGTTAAAGCGATAGGTTCATTGCTCGGTATCGCGTTGGCTTGCGCGCTGCTACTCGGGCTGACGCACCGAGCGACGACCGAGCACATAAAACACAACCAGAACGCACATTTCTGGCAACAAGTGAACGAACTCACCGCTCTCGACGTACCAATCGATAAAGTCGAGTGGGATGAGAATGTCTGGCATCTGTGTAACGGTCTCGTTCTGGTTCGCGGCGAAACGCGCGGATACGGTGGTCCAATTCATCTACTGGCGGCACTACAACTCGACACGGCCCGGGAAAAAGACGGTCAGACGACGGTGCGGGGCGTCTCCGTGACCCGTCATCAGGAAACTCCCGGCATTGCCGATTTCATCAGCCAGTCGCAACATCCGTGGCTGCAACATCTCGCGGGACTCGACCCTGCCCGGATCGGCGGCGTCGAAGCGGTAACCGGCGCCACGATTACCAGCCAGGCAATATTGCGCGGCCTCGATGCCATGACAGCTTATCCGGAGCTCGCAAGCTCGAGGTGCAAAGGTTGAGTGAACCGATAGCCGCACCTCGGACCACGCCCGGGACGTCACCTCGGATGTCGACCTTCAGCCGTGCCGCCATCACCCATAATCCAGCCTGGGTACAACTCCTCGGCTTATGCCCTTTGCTGGCGGTGAGCAACAATGTGGTCAACGCGCTGGGTTTGAGCCTGGCCAGCGCATTCGTGCTGTTTGGCTCCAATTGCACGATCAGCATGATTCGCGCCTGGATTCCGAGTTTCGCACGCCTGCCTTGTTTTGTGCTCATCATCGCAACGTTTACTACCTGCACCGTTTTACTCCTGCAGGCTTTTGCGTTCGATCTGTATCTGCGGATCGCGCTGTTCGTTCAGATCATCGTCACGAACTGCATGATCGTCGGCCGCATCGAGGCATTTGCGAGCAAGCAGCCACTAGCGAAGACAATCCTCGACGCCGCCGGAACGGCATGCGGATTCGCCATTGCGCTTCTGGCGTTGGGTGCAATCCGCGAGCTCATCGGGCACGGTACGCTGTTCGCCGGGATGGAGTTGCTGTTCGGACCAACTGCTGCAAGCTGGCAGCTGACTTTCAACGTCAGCGAACAAGGCCTCCTCATCGCCACCTTGCCTCCGGGGGCGTTCATCATTGCCGGACTCGCACTCGGCTTCGGCAACGCACTGCTGAAAAAATTCCGCTCGAGACAACCGTCCAACAATCGGGAACCGTCTTGAACAAAACGATTCGCATCGAAATCTTCAACCGGCTGAAAGCCAACAACCCCAAACCTACCACGGAGCTCAATTACCAGACGCCTTTTGAGCTGCTCATCTCCGTGATCCTCTCCGCACAAGCGACGGACGTCAGCGTGAATAAAGCGACCCTCCCCTTATTCGCCAGGGCCAACACCCCGGCGGCAATCAAGGCGCTCGGGGTCAAGCGGCTCAAGAGTTACATACGGACAATCGGGTTGTTCAATACCAAAGCCGAGAACATCATCAAGACCTGCACCAAGCTTCTCGAAGAACACGACAGCAAAGTGCCCGAAGATCGAGCGGCTCTGGAGGCGCTACCCGGGGTTGGTCGTAAAACCGCAAACGTGGTGCTCAATACCGCATTTGGTCATCCAACCATCGCCGTAGATACGCATATATTTCGCGTCTCGAACCGCACCCGGGTGGCACCGGGTAAAACGGTTCGCGAAGTGGAAGACAGGTTGCTGCGGGTAGTACCGGAGGAGTTCAAACGCGACGCGCACCACTGGCTCATCCTGCACGGCCGCTACGTATGTATTGCACGCAAACCGCGATGCGGGTCTTGTGTGATCGAGGACCTCTGTGAGTTCACCGGGAAGATTGAATGAGCAGGGAAGAACGCCAAGGATTTTATTTGCAAAGTTACTTTTTCAACCAGGAAAAAATGCCCGATTTCCTGGCCTCAGGTTGCAACTCCGCTGCTTCGGCTCGCAGCGTATTTTGTGCCGCACGATGTTCGCGGATCTTCTTCTGAATGATGAGATCTTCCTTATGCTTCGCCCGGTTGGCCGCGGCAATGTCGATGCCACAGCGAGCGCAATGGGTCGTTTCGAGCTGCATGTAACCGCAGCGCGGGCACTCCTGGTGCACGGCGGTGATGTCGCGCATCGTGCGATCACCGGCATTCTTGTCGATCTTGTATTCAGCCTGGAACTCGGCCTTTTTCGGGGTGAGGTCCTTCACCCGACATACGGCGCCTAAGCTCGCAAATTTGTATTGAAGATCCAAAGCTTCTTCTTGCTGAAGCTGGCTTTTGATGACCACGGTCCGCCCGCTGAACAACTGTTGCGCTTTCAGGTCGTCGATCCCCAGCTCTCGGGCTAGGTTCGAACGTACTGTCTCTTCGTTGGCCTGTTTGGAAACTTCGCCGCTGAAAAGTACCTGGTAGTTGCCCATCTTTACTCCACAAGCTTTCGGCCTTTTCTTGCCCCCAGGCGTAACCTGAGTGCATTCAACCGAATGAATCCCGTCGCGTCGGCCTGATGATACGCGCCCCCGTCGTCCTCAAATGTGACGACGTCCGCATCATAGAGGCTGTCCTGGGGTGCTGACCGGCCTAATACCGATACCACACCCTTGTAGAGCTTCAGCCTAACGCGTCCGTTGACGGGTTTCTGTGACTCGTCAAGCATAACTTGAAGCAGCTTGCGTTCCGGCGACCACCAATAGCCATTGTAAATTAACTTGGCATATCGCGGCATGAGATCATCTTTCATATGCATTACTTCGCGATCGAGCGTGATGGATTCGATCGCCCGGTGAGCCTTCAGCAGGATCGTGCCTCCGGGTGTCTCGTAACAACCCCGTGCTTTCATGCCGACATAGCGGTTTTCGACAATGTCGTTGCGACCAATTCCATGCGCACCACCGAGTTCGTTGAGACGCAGTAGCAAGGCTTCCGCAAACATCTGTTCGCCGTCGATCGCAACCGGATCACCCTCGACAAAATCCAATTCGATTATCTCGGCTCGATCGGGTGCGGCTTCCGGCGCCACGGTCCAGCGCCACATATCCTCATCGGGCTCAACCCAGGGATCTTCCAGGCGGTCGCCTTCGTACGAGATGTGCAGGAGGTTCGCATCCATGGAATAGGGGGATTTATCACCGCGGGTGTAATCCACCGGGATCTGATGTTGTTCGCAGTAATTCATCAAGGCTTCCCGCGAATTCAGATCCCACTCACGCCAGGGCGCAATAACAGTGATATCCGGGTTCAACGCATAGGCACCCAGCTCGAAACGCACCTGGTCATTGCCTTTGCCGGTGGCACCGTGGGAAATCGCTGTTGCGCCGGTTTCGGCGGCAATCTCCACCAATCGTCGAGCAATCAGCGGCCGGGCGATGCTCGTCCCGAGCAGGTACTCGCCTTCATACAGGGTATTGGCGCGAAACATGGGGAATACATAATCGCGTACGAACTCACGACGCAGGTCTTCGATGAAGATCTCCGTGACACCCATGGCTTGCGCCTTCGCGCGAGCAAGATCCACCTCCTTGCCCTGACCAATGTCAGCCGTGAAGGTGACGACTTCTGCTTGATAGGTTTCCTGCAGCCAACGGCAGATGACCGAAGTATCCAGACCACCCGAATAGGCCAATACGATCTTGCTAGCCACGAAAGCCCCCACGCCAGCGAAAAAGGGCGCAATCTTACCCCTGATTCCAAGGTCTTGTCCGACTATTTCTCAAGGCCGATTCGTGGGTGGAGGTTCAGCGTTAGGGACCCCTTTGGAACGCAGGAAGGCGGCTACCGACTCGGCACGCCGTTTGGACAGTGGCTGGTTTTTCCGTTCCGTACCGCTCGCGTCAGTGTGGCCGTCCACGAAAACCCGGGTGACCTGGCTGTCTGCGAGTACACAGGCGGCAACGTTTTTCAGGTCCACCTCGGCATCGGCGTCCAACGCCGTAATACCCCTGTCGTAGCTCACCCGGGTACGCTCCATATCCGCCCAGGAACCCGCCGATGGACCGCGGAAGCAATCGATGAAGTGCTCGTATAGTGGACGAAAGTTCACGCTGGAGATTTCCACCGCCACAGCCGTATCTGGCGCATACCAACCGGAACGCGCGAGGTGGGTATCGAACCCCTCGTATAACTTCATGAGGATCCGGGTCGCAACGGGGTCAGTTGCCCCTATTGCCCCTCCAGAGCTATGTGGTACCTGGGTAATGACATCCGTGCTTGGAAAGTCCGCGTGCCAGGGAGGAGCTACCCGGAGCACGTCCACCGGCTCCGGAGCAAACAGATCCCGATGTCCGAGCACCTCGAACCGCAAGCGCTGCCCTCTGACGCCTATAAAACGTGCCTCGGCATAGCCACCCACCCCTTGCTCCAACACGCAGTTACCGCTGGTCGTCGAAAGCGTCCAGGTGGAGTCCACACCGTCACTGAATCCGGCCCCATGGCCCAACATGGCGACATTCAAGATAAAGAAACCAAGAAGCTGCCGCACAAACATGAAAGCCCCAGTTCGTCTTTAGGGTTATCGGCCCAACTTCCGATCTCTTTACTCTGTTATGGTTCTATCGCGCCAACCGATATCGACGGCAGTTAAGGCACCTGAATGGAAATGGCAGCACGATTCCGCGGTTTTCTGCCCGTGGTCATCGATCTGGAAACCGGCGGTTTCGATCCGAACACCCATGCAATTCTAGAAATAGCGATCGTTCAAGTGTGTTTCAGTGAAGATCGACTGGTTACCGGAGCGCGCTGGCATCAACCGGTAGCACCCTACGAGGGGTCGGTGATGGATCCCGCCGCACTCAAAGTAACGGGCATCGATCCCTTTGATCCCGATCGAGGAGCGATCGATGAATCGCTGGCGCTAAAGGAGATGTTCCGCCTGGTGCGCAGTGCGGTGAAACACGAACATTGTCAGCGCGCCATACTGGTCGCCCATAACGCTTCATTCGATCAACAGTTCCTGAATCAGGCAGTGGCTCGAAACCGGGTAAAACGTAACCCGTTTCACCCTTTCAGCTTCATCGATACCGCATCGCTCGCGGCGGTTGCCTATGGGCATACGGTGCTGAGCGAAGCCTGCGCACGCGCCGGCATCGCCTTCGACGCAGACCGTGCCCACAACGCTTTATACGATGCCGAGCGCACCGCCGAGCTCTTCTGCTCGGTGGTCAACGATTGGAGTCTCCGCGGAAACCACTAGCGAACGCCAGCTTCAGGTTAGGAATTATTCCGTGGCGGTGTTGTTCTTGACCAGTGTCGCAAGCTCGCCGGATTCGTGCATCTCAGTGATGATGTCGCATCCTCCGACCAACTCGCCATCCACCCATAACTGAGGAAACGTCGGCCAGTTGGCGATCCCTGGCAAGGTGGCGCGAATCTCCGGATTGCTCAGTATGTCCACATAGGCAAATTTTTCGCCACAGTCGATGAGGCATTGCACGGTCTGTGCGGAGAATCCACATTGAGGCGCTTGCGGCGAACCCTTCATGTAGAGAATGATGTGATTATTCGCTATCTGTTCGTTGATGGTAGCGACAACTTCTTCGCTCATGACAGCACTCCGCTTTACCTGGGCTCGGTTAAGGGCGAGCATTGTACCCTCTAGCCGGCTGACGGGCATAGACGCAATACCTATATTACTAGAACCGCCAATACTACAAGCTCGCTGTCCTTCGAAGCCCGACTATTTCGGAAGGCTTACACCACCATGACCGATGTCGAACAAACGGAATTTGATACGGTAATAGATCGCCGCGGCACCTTCGCGAGCAAATGGGAAAAGTACCGCGGACGTGACATTTTGCCGTTCTGGGTGGCGGATATGGACTTTTCCGCTCCCGGGTTCATTCTGGAGGCCGTTCAGGCGCGCCTGGAACATGGAATTCTGGGCTACACCGAAACTCCCCACGACCTCGTCACCACCTTTCAGACCTGGCTGCAACGGCGCCACGGGTGGAGCGTTGAAGAGGAATGGCTCGTCTGGCTTCCCGGCGTTGTCCCCGGGCTCAACCTGACGGCAAAGGCGGTCGCCTCGCCAGGTGGTTCCATACTCATTCCCACACCGGTCTATCACCCGTTTCTGCAGGTAGCGGGTCACGTCGGTCAGGCGTCCATCAAGGTACGGCTTGCCCGCTCGGACGTTCGCTGGGAGATGGACTTTGACGCGCTCGGTGAAGCCTGTGATCGCAACACCCGACTCTTTCTGTTGAGCAATCCGCAAAATCCCACCGGGCGGGTTTATACGCTGGCGGAACTGACCGCACTCGCCGACTTCTGCCTTCGGCACGATCTCTATCTGTGCTCCGATGAGATTCACTGCGATCTGGTGCTCGACGAAAGTGCCCGCCACATTCCCATCGCCAGCCTCGCCCCGGAAATAGCCGAGCGCACAATCAGCCTGTTCGCCGCCAACAAAACCTACAACATTCCCGGCCTCGGTTGTGCCGTGGCAGTCATTCCAGATGCGAAGCTGCGGGTCAATTTTCTGAGCGCCAGAGCGGGACTGGTACACGGCATTGGCCCACTTGCCTTTGCTGCCTGCACCGCGGCGTTTGCGGATACCAGTCAGTGGCTCCCGACATTGCTCGAATACCTGCGCGGCAACCTCCGGCGATTGCAGTCGTTAATCGGTAACCGGATGACACCGGTAGAAGCCACCTTCCTTGCCTGGATCGATCTGCGCGATCTCGGCATCGACCATCCCGGTACTTATCTCGAAGGTCACGGGCTGGGTCTTTCCGATGGGGCGCCGTTTGGTGGCCCGGGCTTCGTTCGTTTCAACTTCGGCTGTCCAAGGACTCTATTGGATCGAGGCATACGACGTTTTGAAAGTGCGCTGTGCGCTCGACATGAACAGGGAAGCTGAACCAGCTGTGGGGATTGAACTCCTAATTCCTCTGCAGTAGGATTCGCAATTCTCGCAGGCAGCCTATCGCTGCCTGTTGTTGTTTTGGGAGTCAAAACGAAAGTGTTGGGCGGGCAATGACGCACTTGATGGAAACCTATAAAAGGCTACCTGTCGCCTTCGTGCAGGGTGAAGGCATTTACCTGCAAGACGCCAACGGTAAACGCTACCTCGACGCGCTGACTGGTCTGGCCGTCTGCGGCCTCGGTCATGCACATCCACGGATTACCAAGGCGATCAGCGAGCAGGCGTCGAGCATGCTGCATACCTCCAACCTTTACGAAATTCCGCTGCAGGCAAAGCTCGCAGATCGCCTCTGCGCGGTGTCAGGAATGGATGCCGTGTTCTTCGGCAACTCCGGTGCTGAAGCCAACGAAGCTGCAATCAAAATAGCGCGTCTTCATGGACACAAACAACACATCGAACGGCCGACAATCATCGTCATGGACGGCAGCTTTCATGGCCGAACCATGGCCACCCTGACCGCAACGGGCAACCGTAAGGTCCATGCGGGATTCGAGCCCCTGCTCAACGGATTCGTGCGGGCGCCGTTCAACAACATCGAAGCGGTTCGTCAGATCGCCCGGAACAACAACGAGGTGGTCGCGGTGTTGACAGAGCCGCTCCTGGGCGAGGGGGGTATCGTTATTCCCGACGATAGCTACCTGGCCGAACTGCGCGAATTGTGTGACTCCAAGAACTGGTTGCTCCTGCTTGACGAGGTTCAGACCGGAAACGGCCGCACCGGTAAGTTTTTTGCGTACCAGCACACCCATATCTTTCCCGACGTGGTGACAACGGCAAAAGGACTCGCTAACGGTGTGCCTATCGGGGCGTGCCTTGCCCGTGGAACCGCCGCAACCATCTTTCAGCCCGGCAATCACGGATCCACCTTCGGTGGTAACCCGCTCGCGTGTGCGGCTGCCCTTGCCGTGTTGGACACCTTGGAAGACGATGCCCTTCTGGACCGTGCCGCGGTGCTGGGTACTCGGATGCTCGCAGGATTCGGCGAAAGCCTGAAAGGCAACAACCGCGTTGTCGAGATACGGGGCAAAGGGCTGATGATCGCGATCGAACTCAATGAACCCTGTACTGAACTCGTCAATCGTGGGCTCGACGCTGGAATTCTCATCAATGTCACTCAGGACAACATCGTGCGGCTGTTGCCGCCTTTGACCCTGGCTGATGACGAGGCCGACGAGATTGTCCGTTTGGTCAGCAAGCTCATCAACGACTAGCCTGGATTATTCATGAAGAAGCGTAGCGAGGTCGGGTCGAGGGCAATTCGCAAGCGAATTGCTAAGCAGTTTGCGAAGCAAACTGCCAGAGTAGTAAAAACACAGGGTGCTTGGCAGTTTGCGAAGCAAACTGCTCAGCAATTCGCTCGCGAATTGCCGTCGAGGGATATCGACGCAAACGCCTGGCCGGAATCCAGCAGCTTGTTTTTCGACACGCTGCTAATCCAATCAACTTACGGCTACCCTCATGGCTAAACGTGATTTTTTATCCCTTCTCGATTTTACTCCGGAAGAGCTGAGCCAGTTGGTCGAACGCGCTCGCGTGCTCAAACAGAATTTTCGCGGCGACTCAATTGATCGGCCACTCAATGGGCGCACGGCCGCCATGCTCTTCCAGTTGAACTCCACCCGCACTCGTGTCGCATTCGAAGCCGGCATGAGCCAGCTCGGTGGCCATGCCATATCGCTCAACTCCGAAGATACCCAGTTGGGCCGCGGCGAGCCCATCTCCGACATGGCGAAGGTACTCTCTGAGATGGTGGACATCGTGATCGTGCGAACGATCAAACATACTGACGTCATTGAATTCGCACAGGCGGCCAGTATTCCGGTGATCAACGCAATGACATCGCTTTTCCACCCTTGTCAGCTTCTGGCGGACGTACAGACCTTCGAAGAGCTACGCGGCCCCATCCAGGGCAAAACGGTTGCGTTCATTGGAGACGGTTACAACATGTGCCATTCCTACATCAACGCAGCAAAGCAGTGGGGGTTCAACTTGAAGATCGCGAGCCCCGAAGGTTATCGGCCCGATCCGCAAATCCTAGCGTCTACAAACAACGTTACTCTGGTCGAAACTGCTGAGGAGGCAGCCGCGGACGCCGACCTCCTGGTTACGGATGTCTGGTCGTCCATGGGCCACGAAGGACAAGAAATGGACCGCCGTATGACCTTCGCAAGCTTCCAGGTCGATGAAGCGCTTCTCGATCACGCCAAGAAAGACACGATTTTCATGCACTGCCTTCCCGCCAAACGAGGCGAAGAGGTGAACGACACTGTGCTCGACGACCCGCGTTGCGCGGTGTGGCAGGAAGCGGGTAACAGATTACACAGCCAGAAAGCACTGCTGGAATTCCTGTTAGCCCGGTAGGTCTGTCTCAGACGCGAAATTCGGCCAGCGGCATCGGTTTTTCAATCCGGAAACCCTGAGCATAGTCCACGCCAATTTCTTTCAGGCTCTCTAATACTTCGTCGCTCTCGACATACTCGGCAATGGTCTTTTTACCCATGTAGTGACCAATCTCGTTGATCGAGCGAACAACCGCGTAGTCTCCTGGATTGTTGGCGATGTCCTTGACGAAAACACCATCGATCTTCACATAATCTACGGGAAGGTTGCGAAGGTATGAGTACGATGACAAGCCCGTACCGAAGTCATCCAAAGAAAACTGACAGCCGATGATCCTCATGCGATTCATGAAGTCTACCGCGTTACCAAGGTTGGCAATGGCTGCGGTTTCGGTAATTTCAAAGCAGACTTTGCCGGTGGGTGCCTGGGAGTTTGCGAACTGCTCCAGAACGAAATCAGGGAAGGTCGAGTCGTTTACCGAATGTCCGGAGACATTGATCGAGAAACCGCCAAAGCTGTCCAGCTCGCTCCTGTGTTCAGCCATCCATGCGAGCACGCGTTCGATCACCCAACGGTCGATGATCGTCATCCGGTTATACGTTTCCGCCGCATTGATGAATTCCGTGGGCGGCACCAGGTCGCCGAGTTCATCAATCATGGTGAGCAATATTTCGTAGTGACCGTCACCCGGGTTGGATGTTTTATCACCGGTGTCGATGGGTGCAATGCGCTGGCAGTTCAGAATCAGCCGATCTTCGTCGAGCGCTTTGTCGAGTTCGGCAACCCATTCCATGACCCCGTGTCGGCGCATCATGGCGGTGTCACCAAGCTCATATTCCTGCACACGGTTACGTCCCGCATCCTTAGCCGTGTAACACGCCTCGTCAGCGAACTGCATGGCGTTGTCTACGTTTTCGGTAGTCTGATCCAGAAACACCAAGCCCATGCTCGCGGACATCGTATACATCCGCCCGTCCCAATCGAAGCGCAGCTCACGAATTGCTTTGAGAAGGTCTTCGGCCAAATCCCGGGCTTCGCTGGTCTGCACTTCTTTCACCAACACGCCGAACTCGTCACCGCCAAGGCGTGCGACGTGAGCATTCTTGTCTTCCAGATTCTTCGACAGCGTATCGGCCACGACCTTCAGTAATTCATCACCCGCGGTGTGACCGCTGGTGTTGTTGACGATCTTGAACTGATCCAGGTCCAGATACAGAAGCGCGTGCTGGATCTCGTTGGATTTCGCCTCCCTGATTGCGTTGTCCACGTGGCGTTCGAACTCCTTGCGGTTCAACAGTCCGGTGAGATCATCGTGACTTGCTTGATGGGCAAGCTGGTTGTGCATGTTCTCGAGCATGCGTTGTGACGCGCGCTCCATGAGCGGCAGGTCGTAATCGTCGAGCAGGGTAATTTGACCTTCGTGCAACCCGTCGGCCATATCCTGCAATGAGAGCTCGCGCGTCTTGATACCTTTGCGGTTGACGAGCACGAACAAGGCGTTGTCGTCACCTATGTAGGCAACCGTTAGAATGAGTGGCCGACCGTCGCGGTCGCTCGCTGCAAGCCATTCACCGATCTGCATGCGACGGGCCCGCTCGACGGCGTTCGACCAGCTCTTCCGTACATCCTCATCCTCGCTGTCGATAGCCGGGTCGGTTTCCGGCAGCAACCCTTCGAGACCTAACGCGCTTGGCACATCGCTCAGCTCGATTAGAGTCGAGGTAATCGCCGCTTTCTTGCCAGTGGTATCGCCGACGAGCGCAGAAGATAGACTCATAATGAGCGGCGTGCGTTTGCTGGGATCGAAGGAGATATTGTTAAGACCATCTACGACTTGTTTCAGCAGCTCATCGGGGTCAACGAACGAATCGCTATCGGGCCCGATCTCCCCGCTCAATTGACCCCAGACCTGATCTACGGTCGACAATTGGTCCTGCCACTCACTGCTGTCAACGCCACGACGCAGATGAGTGTGCACCATGAGGTTGCGCCACCCCGGATTAAGCAGTTGTAAAAGCAGGTCTGGAACTTTTTTGCCACCGAGTCGACCTTCCATTACTTCGAGCACAGCTCGTCTGGCGCGTGCCAGTTTCTGCTGACCTTCGCTGGTACGAACGGTGCGCTCTACATTGCCACGATAGGTGCGTGTCTGCTTGTCGATCAATGGGTTGAGTTCACCGACCACCTCCGAGAAAATCTCAGGGTTTTCGTCGTACTCGTGAATGACCTTCTGCAGCAGTTCATCCACCCGCTGGCCAACATCCCGATCGATACCTTCGCGCGCATCGCGGGCATTCCCCAAACGCGCCAACTGGTTCAGCATCTGCACCGCACTGTGTGGGCGTTCAGGTGTGTGGCGCAGGAACCCGGGGTCGCGGGCGGCCAGTTTGTTCAAGGTAATTTCCAGACGCTGAATCCATTCGCGAATACCTTCGGTGAGGAAGCTGTCTTCCTGGATGGAATCCACGAGATTTTCCATCACATCGAGGGTATCGTAATCTTCTTCAGTGAAGGCTTTCCGGTCGCCGTATCGGTCCTGCAGTATTTCAATTAATCGTGGCTTCAGGCGGCGACCGGACAACGGGGCGTCGCCGAGTTCCTGTTCGATCTGCAAGATCGCTTCCAGAATATCGCTTCCCTTAAACGTCTCGCCAACTCCAGCATCGGGTGCCGCGAGCATCTTGTCTCGGCTTTGACCGAGCATCTGCCGGGTTCGCCGTTTCAAGCCTAATATGGTGCGAGCCGTGCCATAAAGTTCATGGGCGCCGCCAACGGATTCGCTGAATGGATTCTGATCCACTCGCGCATGGGTCGTGATGCCGTCCGCCGCCATGGCGGCTTCACGCACGGAGCTCTCCATCTCCTGATAAGCCTCGGGTTCCACCCGCACGCCTGAAGGTGTGCGGCGTATGGTGGTGCGCATCAACGATTCTCTGAGCTCCTCGACAGACGGGAACACGTTGCTTTCTCGCAACATCTGATCCAAGGCGCTGTAAAGGCTGGCTAACATTGGAGTCAACACGCTTTCGAAACAGAGATAGATGTCTTGTTTGACCTGTCTATGGAAATCGAACTCCTTCAACGCGTCGTCGAACGACCAGGAGATCACCGCCGGGCCAACCGGCACCACATCTTTGTGCGTCCAGGGTTTCGCGATCAGCCCCAGCTGCGCACGGATGTCCAGCAGCTCATCCGCATAACGATTTTCCGCTTTCGAGATCACCTCGGCCACGGCCAACCATTCTTCGAACTTGTCTGTTTCCACGATCTCGAGTTTTGTGGAGTTTCCCGTTTCCCGTCTACGACGCCTTTCCAGAATGTCCTCGAGCTCGGAAACGTCGTCTACCTGCCGCAGGACCTCCCCGACAAAAGCCGAACTGATTTTATCGCGGTGTTTTTCCAGGAGGTCGAGACCTTCGAAATACATCATCTGGACCGCATTGGTACCGGCATCGCGCGCTCTCAGCAGAAGTTCCGTGTTCGCGACTTTGAAAAACTGTTTGCAGAGCCGGTCCATCGCTCGTTTCACGACCCGACGCATCCTGTCGCGAACCTCTACAGCATCTTTTTCATCGATGCGGCGATCGCGGAAAAGCTCATCCGAAATCTCCACTTTATCGACACTGTCCCCAGCGGATGTGGCGGTCGTTTTTTCTTCACTCGAAACAGTTGCTTCGCCATCGTAGGTTTCACCCTCACCTGCAGCCGAGCGCGACAGCGTGCCCGAGGCGATTGCAAACTCGATCAGGCAATCGAACGCGTCATCTGGCAATCCGCTTTCGAATCGCACTCCGATACCATTGCCTGAACTGAGCATCCGGGCAATCGTTGCCTGAGTACGGAAGTATTGTTGTCCGGTAGGTGTCGCTACAGAAAAATGCAAAGCAACCGGGTCACCCGGATTGGCCTGTGCACCAGTCGACGCAAGCGATCGCGAGCCACCCGCGCCAGTCAGCAACATCCCTTCATGGCAAAAATCTCGAATACTGCACAACCACGAGCGCCCTTGTTCAGGGTGAACAAGGGCGGAAATGGCGATGGGTTGTCTGGCATGACGACGCCGATTCAACTAAGCAGTATCCATTCTGCGAAAACGCCTGAACATTACCTGATATCATTGCCGAGGTCACGCCAGAGCCTTAAGCCCCGATGATGATCTCGTCACGTCCTTCGGATTTTGCGCGATATAATGCTTGATCTGCGCGCTGGATCACATCTTCGACTCGTTCACCCACCTTGAAGGTCGCAATGCCGATCGAAACGGTGAGACGAAAATCTTCTTCCCCGGGCACCACACACATCTGCCGTGTCTGTTCTCCCAGTCGCTCTGCAACGTTTGATGCCGTCTCGGCATCCGCGCCCACGAGCACCAACAAGAACTCTTCACCGCCGATCCGAGCAACGAAATCGACCGAGCGCACAACACGCGCTGCGAGATCGGCGAAGTCGTGCAACACCTGGTCACCGCACGGATGACCGAAGCGATCGTTGACCTGCTTGAAATGATCGAGATCGCAGTAGCACAACGTAAAACCAACGTGACCACGATCTGCCAGCGCCTTCTGCCCTTTGAGCACTTCCATGATATGGCGCCGGTTGTAGAGGCCGGTAAGCTCATCACGCATGGCAAGTTCCGCGAGTTGCTCCATCGCACCGTTGAGACGAAGGCGCCTGCGCTCAAAAGCGGAACGCAACGCGGTCACCTCTCCCGCCATGTAGACCATACTGGCTAACATTACGGTAAACGCAGATGCAATGAGTGCTTCGAAGGCGAGATCCGTATATCCATAGCGAATCAACAACCCGTTGCCCGCAAGATAGGTCAACCACGTAACCAGGCTGACGAATAACATCTGGCGACGGTCCAAGTGCAGCGCCGTGTAGAGAATACCGAATAGCGGCGCCACCAGGATCAACAGTCGCACCGGGTGCGGCACCAGCAGCGCGGTGATCACCACGCCCACATTGCACCATACCGCCTTGGTCATCGTGAGTGAGCTTGCAGCGAATCGTCCCGGCCTCGAACCATCGGCCAGCAACAGCACGAACAGACCCGCGAGCCAGATACCAATCAGCAGCGAAAAGGCGGGGGTGGTCGCTTGCAGATAACCGTACCGGACCAGTCCCAAGCAGAACAGCCCATAAGCCGCCGCACCGAACATGATGACGGCGATCCGGCCATACCTCTGATTGACGGCTCCGCTGACGGATAACACTACAATGCCTTCTAGTACCAGTTATTGCCTATTCTACGTAAGCGTCAGGGCAGGCACTTCACAACCTGGTGTCGCATTGTAAGGAAATCCTTACAGATTCCGGCTGGCGGGTACCAAACTACAGCAGCGCCATTGCCACCGCACGCCGCCAACCAGAGAGCAGTTCGGCACGCCGCTTGGCTGGCATGCTGGGCAAAAACTCCCTTTCGAGGGTCCACAGAGCCGCCGCGTCCTCGAGGCTCGTGACCAGCCCCCCTCCGAGCCCTGCAAGCATTGCCGCACCGAGCGCGGTGGTTTCTGTAATCACCGGCCGCTGCACCGGCAGTTCGAGCATGTCCGAGAGAAACTGACATAACCAGTCGTTGATCACCATGCCCCCGTCAACCCGCAGCCGTTCGACACCTGCGCCATCTTCTCCCATCGCCCCAACCAGTTCCGCCGTTTGAAAGGCGACGCTCTGAAGCGCAGCCGTGACGATTTGATCGCGGCTGGTGTCGAAGGTGAGCCCCGAGATCAATCCGCGTGCCTGGGGTGCCCAATGGGGTGCGCCGAGGCCGGTAAACGCGGGAACGAAATACACACCGGCGGCATCTCCACCGCAACGAACCGCTGCAACGCCCGACTCCGACGCATCATCGATAAGCCCGAGATTGTCGCGCAGCCACTTGATGGATGCTCCCGCGACGAAGATGCTGCCTTCGAGGGCATAGGTTGTTTCTCCTTGTATCCGGTAGCCAACCGTTGTAAGTAGTTGCTGTTGCGAAACCAACTGTTGTTTTCCGGTGTTCGCAATAATGAAGCAACCGGTACCGTAGGTACTCTTGGTCATTCCCGGGCGCAAGCAACCCTGTCCGATCAGTGCAGCCTGTTGATCGCCGGCAACACCCAGGATTGGTATCGGTGCGCCGAACCATCGCGCATCTGCGACACCGAAGTCCGCGGCACAATCGAGCACTTCCGGCAACAGCGTCACCGGTACATCGAGATACGTCAGCAGTTCATCACTCCAACTTTGCGAACCAATATCGAACAGCATCGTCCGCGCCGCATTACTTGCATCAGTGACATGGCGAGCGCCCCGGGTAAGACGCCAGATCAGGAAACTGTCGACGGTACCGAAACATAGTTCTCCACTTTCCGCCCTCTCCCGCAAACCCGAAATGTTTCCCAACAGCCATGCAAGCTTGGTACCCGAAAAATACGGGTCAACGACGAGGCCGGTAATGCGTGCGACGGATTGTTGCATTCCGTCCGCTCGCATGTTTTCGCACTGCCCGGCGGTGCGCCGATCTTGCCACACGATGGCGTTGTATAAACATTCGCCGGTTTGACGATCCCAAACGAGCGTGGTTTCCCGTTGATTCGTGATACCCATGACATCGATGTCCGAGGCTGACAAGCCGGCGTTGGCGATGGCTTCACGGCCGGCCCCAAGAGTAGTCTGCCACAGGACTTCCGGCTCCTGCTCGACCCAGCCATCCGCGGGAAACACCATGTCGAAAGGGCGTTGCCCCATACCGACAATGCGACCGTCGAGGTCAAAAATAATGGCGCGCGAACTCGAAGTGCCCTGGTCTATGGCCATGATATGGTGCATTTTCGTCTCTCAACGGGCCTGGGGTGAACCACAATATATAGGCGTCGAAGCCATAGCGCTATCTGTCCACAGACCACCCACAGGATACCCACGCACTCGCCTCGAGTTATCCACAGCTAATACCTTGCAATCGGTCAGGCACCGCACTATCTTGTGTATCGGCCGATTGAAAACCGCTACATATAGGGGTTTTGCTCATTTGACCCGATCTAATTATATTTCGGGAAATGAGTCGAAATTGTCGTACATTACGGTCGGAAGAACAGTTAGAAACAGAAATTTGTTCGGAGGGGGCGCATTTCTGCCGACATCGCAACCACTAGATATAGTGTTTAGGGGCGTGCGCGTCCCGCTGTGAATCCTGACCTTCTCCCGGTTCGGAAGAAGTTGGATTCACAGCGAGCGCAACCAGCAAGCACCGCTGGGAAGCGAGCACAATTAATATCTGGCAGGCACCTCAATCAGGTATTGAGGCGATACCAGCGGCGGCGGAAATCGTCGGCTCCGAGAGAGGAGTTAGAAGAGTTCATATGCAAACGCATACTACGGATACCGCGGGCCCGGGGCAGGTTCAAGCCCAACCACAACCGCCCGCAGAATCTTTACCACCCTCCATCGTCGCAACAGCACCGGGTCAACTCAAAGTCATCAAACGCAACGGCGGAGTCGTGCCTTATACGGACGACAAGATAACCGTTGCCATGACCAAGGCTTTTCTGGCGGTGGAAGGAGGGAGCGCTGCTGCGTCTCCGCGCGTACGCGAGATGGTGATTACCCTGGTGGATCAGGTGAGCTCGACGTTCAAGCGGCGCTTCCCATCCGGAGGCACGATCCACATCGAGGAAATTCAAGATCAGGTAGAACTTGCGCTCATGCGCTCGGGCGAGCATAAGGTCGCACGGGATTATGTCTTGTACCGTGAGGAACGCGCCAGGGCGCGCGCCGAACGCCGCGAGGAGGAAAGCGACCAGCAGGGAAGCGTCACCACTACAATTGAAGTCGTATCTCGTGACGGCGAAAAGCAACCGCTCGATATGGATCGCATCCGCACCCTCGTGATGGAAGCCTGTACGGGGCTAGCCGATGTGGACGGCGAACGGATCATCGGCGAATCGATGGTCAATATGTATGACGGCATCTCCGAGGAAGACGTCGCAACCTGTTTGCTGATTACCGCCCGTACGCTCGTCGAAGAGGAGCCCAACTACACCTATGCGACAGCGCGTCTCCTGCTCGATGAGTTGCGCGCCCAGGCATTCCGATTCCTCGACATAAACGCCGCCGGCGGGCATCGCGCGATCCAGGCGGAAATGACCGACTTCTACCCCAATGCCCTGCATGCTTTCATCCATCGCGGCATAGAATTGGAGTTACTGGCACCCGAACTTGCCACCTACGATCTCGAGCGACTAGGCAAAGCGCTCGACCCCGAGCGGGATTTACAATTCACCTATCTCGGATTGCAAACGCTCTACGATCGCTACTTCATCCACTCACACGACGTCCGTTTCGAACTGCCTCAGGTATTTTTCATGCGTGTGGCAATGGGCCTCGCCCGCGAAGAGGAACACCCCAACGCACGTGCGATCGAGTTCTACAATCTACTTTCCTCATTCGACTATGTGAGTTCCACACCGACCCTGTTCAACGCCGGCACCTTGCGGCCTCAGCTCTCGTCATGCTTCCTCACCACCGTACCGGACGCACTCGATGGCATCTACAGCGCCATTCGAGACAACGCCATGCTCTCCAAGTGGGCGGGTGGACTCGGTAACGATTGGACTTCCGTACGGGCGCTCGGTGCCTACATCAAAGGTACCAATGGCAAATCCCAGGGAGTGGTACCGTTCCTGAAGGTCGTCAACGATACGGCCGTTGCGGTAAACCAGGGCGGCAAGCGTAAGGGGGCGGTTTGCTCATACCTGGAAACCTGGCATCTCGATATCGAGGAGTTTCTGGAACTGCGCAAGAATACGGGAGACGATCGGCGTCGAACCCACGATATGAACACGGCCAACTGGGTTCCCGATCTCTTCATGAAGCGGGTGAGTGAAAACGGCGAATGGACGCTGTTCTCACCAAACGAGGTACCCGATCTCCACGATCTCTACGGGCGAGCCTTTGAGAAACGCTATGTAGCCTATGAGGAGATGACCCGCACCGGTGAGATCCAGCTATTCAAACGCCTGCGGGCACAGGATCTCTGGCGCAAGATGCTCTCGATGCTTTTCGAAACAGGTCATCCCTGGATCACCTTCAAAGACAGCTGCAACATCCGTTCACCCCAACAGCACATAGGTGTGGTGCACTCATCCAACCTGTGCACCGAGATCACACTCAACACCTCCCAGGAAGAAATTGCGGTGTGCAATCTGGGGTCGATCAATCTCCTGCAACATATCGAGAACGGCGAACTCAACCGGAAGAAGCTCAAAGCCACAGTGCGCACAGCCATTCGCATGTTGGACAACGTGATCGACATCAACTATTACTCCGTGCCCCAGGCACGAACCTCGAATATGCGTCACCGGCCCATCGGGCTCGGTATCATGGGGTTCCAGGATGCGCTCTATCAACTTCGCATCCCCTACGGCAGTGACGTTGCGGTAACCTTTGCCGACCGCTCCATGGAAGTGATCAGTTATTACGCGATCGATGCCTCCTGCAGGCTGGCAAAAGAGCGTGGCAGTTATGCAAGCTTCTCCGGCTCCCTGTGGAGCCGCGGCATTCTGCCTATCGATTCCTTGAAGCTGTTGAGTCAGGAGCGTGGCGAGCAGTATCTGGAAGCCAATTTCGAAACAACGCTCAACTGGGACAAGTTGCGGAAAAAGGTGCAGATCAACGGTATGCGCAACTCCAACGTGATGGCAATCGCCCCAACGGCAACCATCGCCAACATCGCCGGGGTTACCCAGTCTATCGAACCTACTTATCAGAACCTCTACGTGAAATCGAATCTCTCCGGCGAGTTCACCGTTGTGAATCCTTATATGGTGCATGACCTCAAGCGCCTGGGGCTCTGGGACAAGGTGATGGTGAACGATCTGAAATACTACGACGGCAGCCTGCGATCGCTGGAACGGGTGCCTGACGAACTCAAACAACTTTACGCTACCGCGTTCGAGGTGGAGCCACGCTGGTTGGTCGATGCTGCCAGTCGACGCCAGAAGTGGATCGACCAGGCACAGTCACTCAATCTTTATATGGCGGGCGCCTCGGGTCGCAAACTCGACGTGACCTATCGTATGGCCTGGTTGCGCGGCTTGAAGACCACCTACTACCTGCGAGCGCTGAGCGCGACAAGTACGGAAAAATCGACGCTGGACAAAGGCACGTTGAACGCTGTCTCGGTGAACGGAGAAGAAACGGCAAGTGCGAGCGCAGCTGCACCTGACGCCACCCATGATGAGGCAACCGCACAGCTGACCCACGACGACATTACCGTCGCCGAACCTGCCGCCGTGCCGCTTGCCTGCTCAATCGACAACCCCGACTGCGAAGCTTGTCAATAAAGGAGATCGGCCATGTTGACCTGGGATAATTACGACGACGAGCAAGCTCAACACGAAGCAACGGCTACTTCGCAAGTGCTCCCGGAGAACGCAGTAGATGCCGGGCAACCTCAGCCGGTAAGCAGCAGAAGCTCCGCGGCCAGGGAGGTGCCCAACACATCTATACAGCAACCCATAGAAGTCACTGTCGAAAAACAAGCTTTTGACGTTGTAGAGTCCGAAGACATTGTTCTGGATATACCAACCATGCGAGTGGTTTCAAAAACAACGGTGGTCGAACGCAATATCGATCCCGGCGAGACGAAAGCTCCCGTTACGCAACTCGATACATCACCCACATCAGCGGCCGATGATCACCAACGGGTGACGGTAGATCAAAAACGCATGATCAACTGCCGGGCGGATCTCAATCAGCTTGTACCTTTCAAGTATGACTGGGCCTGGCAGAAATACCTCGACGGGTGTGCCAACCACTGGATGCCGCAAGAAATCAACATGACAGCGGATATCGCCCTGTGGAAGTCCGACAACGGGCTGACCCAGGACGAACGTACCGTTGTGAAGCGCAGCCTCGGGTTTTTCTCCACTGCCGACTCACTTGTGGCAAACAATCTGGTGCTTGCCCTCTACCGGTTGATCACGAATCCCGAGTGCCGTCAATACTTGTTACGGCAAGCCTTCGAAGAGGCCATTCACACTCATGCATATCAGTACTGCATCGAGTCCCTCGGCATGGACGAAGGTGAGATCTTCAACATGTATCACGAGGTTCCAGTGGTCGCGAACAAGGCTTCCTGGGCATTGAAGTACACAAGGGAAATATCCGATCCCACATTCAATACCGGCACGCTTGAAACCGACAAAGCCCTGTTGAAAAATCTGATTGCCTATTACTGCGTGCTGGAAGGAATTTTCTTCTATTGCGGCTTTACCCAGATACTCTCCATGGGGCGGCTGAACAAAATGACAGGTACTTCCGAACAGTTCCAATACATCCTGCGTGACGAGTCGATGCACGTGAACTTCGGAATCGATGTGATCAACCAGATCAAACTGGAGAATCCACTCATTTGGGATGAGGAGATGCAGGACCTCGCTCGAAAAATGATTCTCGAAGGTACCGAGCTGGAAATAGACTATGCCAAGGACACCATGCCTCGGGGAATCCTCGGCATGAACGCCAACATGATGGCCGAGTATCTACAGTTCATCGCTAACCGACGTCTGGCGCAGATCGGTTTGCTCGAGCAGTTCCCCGGGGTGAAAAACCCCTTCCCCTGGATGTCAGAGATCATGGATCTCAAAAAGGAGAAGAACTTCTTCGAGACTCGAGTGACGGAATATCAGACCGGCGGTGCGCTCAACTGGGACTGAGGGGTAGCCATCGCGCACCCATCGTATTCGTAAACTTGATCCGAGCCTTTCGGTGGCGATGGAACTGGCGCGAAGAACAATCGCTCTGAGGCAAGGTGGTTGTGAAACCGCTGCGACGTCAACCGGCTGACCTTCGAACCGCACCTGGCCAAGCCCGTGCTGCAAACAGCGGTGGAGCTGAACGCTCGTGAACCGCGCTGCCACGCAGCGCTGGCCAGGTGCGCCGCGAGATTGCAGCTCCGTGATCTGGCGACTCGACACGCCCGTCTGGCGATCGAAATGCTGGGTGACGCGGTTGACATTGACTCTTACCTGCTGCTATCCGACTCGCTACTACTGAGCAATGACTACCTCGGAGCAGAGCAGGCCGGTCGCTTTGCCAAGAACCTGTCCGCGGCTGCTACCCGCGAGTCCGGCGGCACTTTGGCATCATTGACCAAGACCAACCAGTGCATCTTACAGTTAATCAAGGTCAACCAGCTCAAGCTCCAGGAGAATCCGGAAAGAGTGGAACTCTATCTTCAGGCGTCGCTCCT
>JACZXA010000175.1 GCA_022571865.1 Pseudomonadota bacterium | reverse complement strand
ATCATCGATCCCGGTTTCATGGGATTCGTCGATGGCAGGCATCCCAAGCGGTTGATCAATCCAGACTACCTGGGGCGAAAACACCGCGCAGATCTTCCCAACTCATAGCGTACGACCTTGGGTTACTCGTAACGCAAGGCTCTTATTGGATTGGCTCGAGCGATCTTGATCGCGTGCACGGCGACAATGGCCCATGCGAATGCAACCGCCAGTACCCCGGCACCGACCACGATACCGGCAGTCGTGGATATTCTTTCGGCGAAGAAATTCAGATACTGACCCGCCGCAACGTATGCGAGCGGCATCGCAACCAACAGGGCCCACATTGCCGGTTTGGAAAACTGGAATATGAGTAGATTGACGATCTGCGGCATGCTGGCGCCCATGACCTTGCGAATGCCGATTTCTTTCGTCCGACTTTCCGCCATGAATGCAGACAGCCCGAACAAACCGATCATGCTGAGCGAAAGCGCAACAAAAGCAAAACCACCAAGCAGAATCGTCATGATGCCGTAAATCTGAAAAATCTGCCCAAACGTGTCATCCAGAAATTCGGTCTGAATCGGATAGTCGGGAATCACCCGCTTCCAGACGGATTCGATGTCGGTGAGTGCCTTGCCCATGGCGGATCCTTTCACCCGTATCGACGCCATGTCCAGATAGCTGGGCCGCATCATGAACACCATTGGTTTTATCTCGTTGTGGAAGCCTTGATAATTCTGATCCGGCCAGACACCGATAATCGTGTACGCACGGGGCTCTCTTTCATCGGGAAAGTCGTAAAAAACCTGGTTGACAGCCTCACCGGGCGATGCAAACCCCAGCTTCACAGTCCCCAGTTCATTGATAATGACATTGACCGCAGGCACACCAGATACCAACGTGTCCTGGGCAACCTCCCTCGAGAAACCACGACCGCGTAACAAGGGAATGTCATAAGTGTCGAGAAAATGTTCATCAATGAATACCTGGCTCATCAGGAAGGCCGAGCTTTCGTCTCCCTGCACGGGACCTGCGCCGAATGATGACGTGCTCTGCTCATAGGGCAGTTGGCTGGCAAAACTGACGTTTTCGATATTAGGTAGAGCCATCAGTTCGTTGCGCAGCGTTTCATGGCTCGCTTGAATACTTTCGACCCCCACTCTCTGCAAAGTAACTATCTGTGATTTCGGATAGATGTTGCTCGAACTTTCGATCTTCATATTCTGGAGGTAGACGACGAGCACCATCGCCAGCATGAAGATGGAGATAGCAAATTGCAGACCCAGCATCATGCTGCGAAACCGGCTGCCTTTGACACCCTTTGACCCAGCGAGCGCATCGATGGGTGATGCGCGAGTAATCAGATAGGCAGGATAGGCACCAGCAACCAGGCCAACGCCGATCGTTGTCAGAAACAACCACGGCAGCGTGGTTCCATAGTTCATGACCAGGCCGCGACCCGTGGTGCCGTTGTAGACAGGCACGAGTGCTTCAAGTACCGCCAACGCAATCAACATCGATATTGCGGTGATGCATAAACTTTCCACCATGAATTGCACCACAAGCTGCCAACGTGCAGCACCCATCGTCTTGCGCAAACCTATTTCCCTGGATCGCCCCAGCGACTGAGCCGTGGCAAGGTTGGTATAGTTGGCAATGGCAACGAGTAACACCATGAACGCCAGAATTCTGATCGAATTCATGATCGGCAGTCCCACCGCGTCAAAGATTACGATATTGGCTTCAACGAGCGGTCGCACCTTGAGCCCGGTAATGAATTCCCGGCTGGCGTCGGGAAAGTGCGCCTCAAAGAGGCCGTCCATCTTCGCTTGCAGCCAATCACGAGTTTTGTCTTCAGGCAGCAGCATGTACGTCATGTCGCCCATGGAAAGGTTGTTCCAGTTTCCCGCCAGGTCGTATTCGCTGGCTCGGTTGAGCGCCGCAAGCGGTGCAACCGCTTCGAATCTTGCGCCCATCAACTCTATGATGGATGAATTGAAGTGCGTATTGGGGGGCAGATCCGCGACCACGGCTGTGACATGCAAGCTCACGTCATGATCGAGAATCAAGACTTTGCCAAGTGCGGGAGAGGCGCCAAAAAACTTAGTTGCGGTACTCTTGCTGATCAGCAGACCGGATGGGTCATCCAACGCACGACCGTCACCTTCAATGTAGTCGAAATCGAATATCTTCAAGAGAGATGGATCGGCAAATCGAATGTTCTGGTAGTAGTGATCGTCTTCAATCGAAACCAGGAATTCGGCTTTGATGGTGCGTGCAACCTCCTCCACTTCCTCGATCTCAGCGAGGATGAGTGGAGCGTATGCCGAATAGATACCATCCGTTTCACCAACCCCGATATTGGCCGTCGCCGAGAAGAGTGTACCCGCGATAAAAATGCGGTCAGATTTCTCGTAAAACATATCGTGGCTCTCTTCGTAGTCCACCAGCATCGTGCCGAATACGTATACGGAGAGGCCCACGACAAGCCCTAGAATATTTATCGCGGCATATATTTTGTTTTTTGCAATCTGCCGCCACGCAATCAGGAAGTAGTTCTTGATCATCTTCAGTATTCCTATCCGACTGCGCGCAGGTTTTCGGTAACAACGCGACCATCAAACAAGTTAATGGTGCGGCGTGCATAATCAGCATGGGCAGGGCTGTGCGTTACCATTACGATGGTAGAACCCTCATCGTTCAGTACTCGAAGCATTTCCATGACCTCCTGGCCATGGGCACTGTCGAGGTTGCCCGTTGGTTCGTCCGCGAGGATCAACCCCTGATTGCCGACCACGGCGCGGGCCACGGCGACTCGCTGTTGCTGGCCTCCGGAAAGTTGGCTCGGCATGTGTTTTGCCCGGTGCGCTATGCCGATCTTGTCCATGACTTCGTTGACACGTTCCTTTCGTTCCTTACCGGGCAGGTTGTGATACAACAGTGCCAGCTCGACGTTTTCGGCAACCGTCAACTCGTCGATCAGGTTGAAGGACTGGAAAATGAATCCGATGTTCTTTTTGCGGATGTGGCTGCGACGGGTTTCGGTGTAATCGGATATGTCTTCACCCTGAAAGATATATTGACCCGAGCTGGGTGAATCGAGCATGCCGATGATGTTCAACAAGGTTGACTTACCACAACCGGACGGCCCCATGATGGCAACAAACTCACCTGTATTGATTTCGATATTCACGCTGTCGAGGGCAACCGTCTCAACCTCATCCGTGCGATACATCTTCGACAGGTTATGTAGTTTCAACATCTTGATTTTCCTTGCTAGATTTTCTGCTAATGGTGGTGGATTAGTCGTTCAGTCTTCAGTGAGGTGAAGACGATCCATTTCTTTAAAACTCGAGTAGGGACTGGTTATGACTTCTTCACCGAGTTCGAGTCCATCGAGAACTTCAATGTACCGGGAATTTCTCCGGCCCAGGCGTACATTGCGTTTCACCGCTTCGCTCCCATCGGCACCAACCACGAACATCCAGTTACCGCCCGTATCCTGGAAGAAAGCACCGTTGGGGATGAGGAGCGCGCTATTGGAATCTCCCAACGTGAGCCGCACCTGAATGGTCTGACCGCGACGAATCCCCTTGGGTTCGTCACCGATAAAGAGCAGATCCACCTCAAATTGACCGTTGCTCACCTGTGGGTAGATCTTGCTGATGGTGGTTTCATATTGCTGACCGTCTTTTTCGAAATGCGCCGATTGGCCAAGGTCGACTCTGCCCAAATAGAATTCGTCGATGTTGGCGCGCAACTTGAACCTGTAGGGATCATCGATCTGGCCTAAGCGACCGCCTCGTGGGATGCTCTGACCCACCTCGACATCCAACCCCGAAAGCTTGCCGTCCACTGGCGCGCGAACGTTGAGTCCGTCCAGGTTCTTCTGGGCAAACGCTAACCCACTCTTTAACTGGTTACCGGAAGTCCGCAGAAATTCCAGTTGCGACTCCTGCAATCGAGCGTCCGTTGCCTGGCTTTCCCTGGTTACCCTACGAAGATTGTTGTAGTACTCGAGCTCATCCCGGGCATCCTCGAGTTGGCTCCTGGCCGCGACTCCTGCATTGTCCAGGTTGCTGTACCGCTCCACCTGACGATTGAGTCGCTTGATCTGGTAATCCAGTTCCACGAGATTTCGCTTGTGTTGCAAGCGGTTCTGTTCCAACTGAAGCTCTATGGTGCGCATGTTGTTCAGTTGCTCAGTGACGAGCGCTTCGTTACGCGCCACATCCAGTTGCAGGGAGGTATTGTTCAGAACGACAATCAGATCACCGGCTTTTACCATCGCCCCATCGTCGACAAGCCGCTGTTCGACCTGCCCGCCTTCGATGATATCCAGAAAAACCGTTTTCCTTGGCGTGACTCGGGTACGAATGGGAATAAAGTCTTCAAACAGACCTTCGGTAACCGGAGAAATCACAACCCGGCTGTTTTCGATGACCAGGGAACGACCGCCTGCCTGCTCAAACAGGTACCAGCCAATCAGCGCGGCAATCGTTACCAAGGCAACGGCAGTTGCCAGGCGTCTGGGCGGCAGTTTCTTCTTCGCTATCGCGCGGTCCATGCCCACGCCGGACTTGGCGTTCGCAACGGTTAACCGGCTGGTTACCTTATCGGTCTGATTGATCAATTCCACCTCGTTCCTTCAGGGCGTACGCAGTGCGTCCCGTTTTTTGCCTTGATGACTTCAGTTACTTTTCGTTATGGGTAGCAAACACCGTGCCAGCAGTTAACTCATTGAAACGACGCACATTTAATTAGTGCATGGGGTGGGGGTGCCTGCTACTGTTCGGTTCCGAACACTTAATGGTCGATATCGAACATCTCTGCAGTGCTCGGGTTGGGGGCTTGCCCATGACAACCGAAACCAGTGCAATTCTCATCGTCGACGACGATGAAGACATATTGATGGCCGCCAAGCTGTTGTTACAGCGTCACTACCACCAGGTCGATACCTGTGCCGACCCGGCGCAGATCCTCAAACTAATGTCCGACACCGACTATGCCGCAATATTGCTGGACATGAACTTTGCTCCAGGAGAATCCAGCGGCGATCAAGGCTTCCACTGGTTGGGAGAGATTCTCAACAAAGACCCGGATGCGGTTGTCGTGCTCATCACTGCTCACGGTGGTGTGGACGTAGCGGTCAAGGCGATGAAAATCGGCGCAACAGATTTCATTTCCAAACCCTGGCAGAACGAAAAAGTGGTGGCAACCTTATCGGCCAGCGTGAAACTCAGCCAGACCCGGAGTGAGGCCAGACAGCTAAAACAAACCAACAGTGCACTGGTGGAGGTTGCAGGCCAACCCAGACAACCGATGCTCGGTCAATCGAAAGCGATGCAAGCGGTTCTCACTATGATTCAGCGTGCAGCACCCACGGATGCCAACGTTCTTCTACTGGGTGAGAACGGAACGGGCAAAGAACTGGCCGCGCGTGCCTTACACAAACTGTCAAACCGTCGAGACCAGGTGTTCATGGCGGTAGATCTAGGCGCGGTTACCGAATCCTTGTTCGAATCTGAACTGTTCGGCCACCTGAAGGGTGCCTTCACGGGCGCAACCACCGATCGCGTCGGTAGGTTACAGGCTTCCAACGGCGGCACGCTGTTTCTGGACGAAGTGGGTAATCTGCCATTGCACCTGCAGGCGAAACTGTTATCGGTTCTCGAACAAAGACAGGTTTCACCCGTGGGTTCCACCAAACCCGTCGATATCGATATCAGGGTAGTTGCATCGACTAATCTGCCGAAAGAACAACTGACGAACGAAGATCGGTTTAGACAAGATCTTCTGTTCAGGCTCAATACGGTGGAAATCGTCTTACCGCCACTGCGTGAACGACAAAGCGACATACCGGTCATCGCGGAACACTATGCAGACCTTTACTTCCGAAAGTACAACAAAAAACCCAAAGCGTTTTCTCAAGGTGCCATGCAGGCCATCACCAACTACCACTGGCCTGGAAATGTTCGGGCCTTGCGCCACGCGGTGGAACGGGCCGTGATTCTTTCGGAAAACAGAGATTTTCTGGCAAGTGATTTCCAACTCGAAGGTGAGTACGCACCCGCCGTAAAACACCAAGAAACCGATAAACCTGGCAACCACGAGCCGAATCTGGAAGGCGGAGACGCGGAACTCAACCTGGAGAAACTCGAAAAACGGGCGATCCAGCAGTCGCTTCAGCGCAATCGTTACAACATCAGTTACACGGCAAAAGATCTAGGCCTTTCCAGAGCAGCTTTGTACCGAAGGATGGAGAAACATGGGCTTTGATCGTTTCGGCGTTCTTCTTGCGACACGGTTGTTCTTCATCATGGCCGCAGTGACTTCGGTTGGTTTTCTCATCCTTACCCCCGGCCATCATCCCGCGACCTTATTGGCAATAGGCGTTACCGCCGCACTCACGTTCGATATATTCAAGTTCGTCTCCAGAACCAACCAGGAGGTATCGCGCTTTCTGGATGCCGCACGTTACGCTGACTTTGGCCAACGGTTTGAATTTGCAAAGCTGGGTGCGGGATTTACGGAGTTGGGAAACACGTTCACGCAGATCCTCGACCGTTTCCGTGAAGACAGAAAACAGCACGAAAGTGAGCTCAGACATTTAAAAGCACTGCTGGAGCATGTGCCCGTACCGCTGATTTCCGTTCATTCCAACGATCACATAACTCTTTGGAATAATTCGGCCCGACGGTTGTTTGGTACTGCTCAGGTAACTCGAATCGCGCACCTGGAACAATTCGGAAGTGGATTCCGCAAACAGATCGTTTCGATAAAACCGGGTGAACGTATTCTCGTTTCTTTTCTGTTGGACAATTCGGAACAAAGGCTCACGATTTCTGCCAGCGAGATTACGATCGCGTCATCCACGGAAAGATTAATCAGTCTGCAAAACATCCAGAGCGAACTGGACGGCATGCAACTAAGTGCCTGGCAGGATCTCGTCAGAGTTCTGACTCACGAAATTATGAACTCAATCACTCCGGTTGCGTCGTTGGCAAAAACCGCGGTGGACGTGGTCGACGATGTCAGTAAAAAGGTCGCAGACCATTCAGAAGTCGTTGAGGAGTTGAAGGTAGTACGAGACGCGGTCAGCACGGTCGCCCGCCGTTCGGATGGATTAATGAACTTTGTGTCCAGTTATCAGCAACTTACTCGCTTGCCGACGCCAGAAAAAACTCGAATTCGATTGGCTGACCTGTTTTCTGACGTAACGCGAATGGCGACCGTAGACTGGCTGAAAAAAGGGCTCGCCCTGCTAATCAATATCGAACCGGGCGAGCTTGACGTTTACGCCGACAGGCAGATGGTTGAACAGGTGCTGATCAACTTGCTGCAAAACAGCGAACATGCGCTAGCTGGCGCAGACCTGGGCCAGGTTACGTTGTCCGCAAGACTCAATCACCTTGGTGGCGTTACCATTGAAGTTTCGGACAACGGCCCGGGGATTCCTGCAGAAATCTCTGCAAAAATATTTGTGCCTTTTTTTACCACACGTCCGGACGGCAGCGGCGTTGGCCTGGCATTGAGTCGTCAGATAATGATTGCCCATGGGGGTACGATTTCTTTCACGAACAACGAACAAGGCGGCGCACGCTTTGCACTCGCGTTCTAACCTGCCGTCAATGGGGATTGATCGCAACCCACTCGTTCAAGACACGCTTGAGCTCGCGCATGTCAACAGCTTGGCAATAAAGTCGTTCATTCCGGTCTCCAGACACTTCTCGCGCTCGCCCTGCACGGCATTCGCAGTCATCGCAACGATGATCAAATCGTTTGCGTCACTCCCGGGTTGCTTCAAAACCATCCATTTCAGGTATCTGACAATCCATGAAAATAAGGCCGCAATCGACTTCATCCATGATCTTCAAGGCTTCCACACCATTTTCCGCACACTCCGAGTTTCCGGAGCATGCGTTGCGCCACCTCTGGTTGATGATTGTCATCCACTGCAAGGTCGAAGGTAATGGGTGATCGGTGCAGTGTGCGGGCAATCAAAATGTGAACTGGGCGCGCGCAGGCCCAAGCACAGCTCAATAGGGGCCTGACCCTCCTGACACAATGCTGTCAGTAGGACCTGTATATACTCGTTTGCCATTCAGGAAAAAACACGGGAGTACGATCGATGATCGGATACGTCACCCTCGGTACCAACGACCTGGAGCGAGCGGCCAAGTTCTACGATGCACTTCTAGAGGTGATAGGCGCCAAACGGATGATGGAAGAACCCCCCAGCTTCATTGCCTGGGGAACCTCGCCAGACGCACCATCCCTTGCGGCCACAAAGCCATACGACGAACAATCAGCCAAGGCAGGCAATGGCACCATGGTTGCGCTCGCCGCCGACTCGCCGGAGCAGGTCGACAGGCTTCATGCCAAAGCGCTCGAGTTAGGTGCCACCGATGAAGGTGCACCGGGACCCAGAGGTGACGGAGGCTTCTACGCCGGCTACTTCAGAGATCTGGACGGCAACAAGCTGAACGCATTCTGCATGGTATCGTCGAGCTAAATACTCGCAAGAAACTCCAACGTTCGTTCGTAAGCACCCGCTTCGACGTCCATGATCGCGGCGTTGAAGTGGGTGACGCCGATATTTTCCAACCGCCGGAGTTCACCGCGCAACAGGTTCTCATCACCCGCGATCGCGATATCGGCAGGCCCGGCGACCCCCTCGCGATCAAGCATGGCTCGATAGCTCGGTAACTGCCCGTATATGGTCAGCCCCTCGGCTATCTTGGCGCGGGCTTCATCTGGCTCATTGGTGAGGATGATCGGAAAGCCGCCGACTATTTTTGGATCGGCGCGACCCGCTGCCGCGTCGCGCATCCGTTTGACGATATGCGCCTCCATGGTTTTTGGACCCACCATCCAGGTATTCGTACCGTCGGCAAGCGAACCGGCCAGTTTGAGCATCACCGGACCCAAGGCCGCCACCACCACCGGCAATGGATCGGCCCCCGGGACATCGAGCGTTACCCCGTTTACCTGGTACTGTTCGCCCTGAAAGTTGACAGTTTCACCACGCACCAGAGGCATCAGCACGCTGAGATATTCCCGCATGTGCCGCGCCGGTTTGTCGTAGGAGAAGCCAAACATGTCTTCGATGACGATCTTGTGCGACAGGCCTATGCCTAACGTAAAGCGGTTGTTGCTCGCTGCAGCGGTCGTCATTGCCTGTTGAGCGATGGCGGTGGGGTGGCGTGGGTAGGTTGGGGTGACGGCCGTGCCAAGGCCAATGCGCCGGGTCTCCCGACCGATGATGGCGAGCGTCGAGATCGCGTCGAACGAGAATATGTTCGCCAACCACACATCATCCAGGCCGATGTCTTCAACCCGCCTGGCGACCCCCACCACATCGTCAAGCGTCGTGTTGTTACCGTCAGCGCCAATCATCACACCAATTCTCATCGATCCGTCCCTCGCTACTGGAAACCCGCACAATACATGAAAGCAACCGCCCAACACGACCAGCGCTGATCGTAAACGTTGACCGAGCCGCGAATCTGTCCGGGTGTAGCGCCTCGAAGTCGGTTGACGGCATAATCCCTCGCTTTTATCAGCGCATCACATAAGGAGAGCCATCGAATCATGGCAGATACCCGCGCCCAGAAAGAAACCATCGCCATCTTGGGCGGTACCGGCGATCTTGGCACCGGCCTGGCTATTCGCTGGTCGAAAGCCGGATACAAGATCGTCATTGGCTCGCGTACGCTCGAGAAGGCTCAAAACGCAGTCGCAAATCTACAGACGATCAGCCCGGAAACCCCGGCCGACGCCATGGAGAACGCCGATGCCGCAGCGGCCGGTGACATCGTGGTGCTCACCGTTCCCGCCGAACACCAGCTTTCGACGTTAGCCGCGGTTAAAGCCGCTCTGGTCGGCAAGATCCTCATCGACGTCACGGTTCCACTGGTGCCACCGAAAGTTGGTACCGTTCAGCTACCCCAGGAAGGCAGTGCCGGTAAAAGGGCGCAGGATCTCCTCGGC
>JACZXA010000174.1 GCA_022571865.1 Pseudomonadota bacterium | reverse complement strand
CGTCTGCAAAGTGCCCACAAGAGACATTCGAAGTGCCTCGGGAATCACCGGATCGACCGCCTCCGAAGACAAGAAAGCCGCCGCTCGGCGGTACAACCCTAATCCTCCCAGTCGCTCCACTAAGCGGAACTTGGTTATGCTGTGGACCACGATTAGGGAGGGATCATGGAATCAAGCAAATTCGGCGTCTGGCTTCAACCTGTTCCCCGGGCCTCACGCCCGGGTCATATCCCGAAAATAGCAGCAACAAGCGCGTCATGGACGACGATCAAGGAAATCGACACAGACGCCGCCGCGCAGACAGGGAGCGTCCCCACCCTGATCGTCGCCGTCGAGCAGGGGTTCCCTCGCGAGCAGCGCATCATCGACGACGAGTTGGCTGCGAAATTTCTGCCTGTAGGCTACCGCCTCCTCGTCAAGCTAACCCGGATCCCCATACTCCGAGATTTGATGATCAAGTCATCCGAGAGTCAGGTAGCTGGTTTCTGGAGTTGCATGACGTGTCGTCCTTCGAACTCGTAAGCCCCGTCGAGAAAGAGCATGAGAACTTGAAGCGTTCGAGCCTACTTGATGGCGCTCACCCGATTAGCAAGCCTGAGCATATTCTCTGCCGCATTGTCAGCATCCGTGGCAACAACCCTCGTCACGCGGTCATCATCTGGATCGCGGACATAGTGCAAGTCGCCGAGGGCGACGTGTCTCTCGACATGTCGACGAACGCTTTCAAAGGGCATACTCGCGGCTCTGGCTATTTCGCTAAGGGTCAGTCCTCGCCCCCCCATGCTCTCACGTTGAACCAGCAGCGTAGCCTTCGCGCCACGTAACTTTGTGGCACCGCCGAAGTTCTCGATTAGTGCATCCAAAACGGCGATCAGCTGATCGTAGTGGTTAACCTCGACTCCAAACTTCCTGGCGTTATGCAATAGGTTACACAGCACATGGGCAGGTAGCTATAAGCACAATGTAAAAACCGTCTTATCGTCGATCTACCCAAAATGGGTAGATCCTTGGTTTGCCGCGAGAACTATGAGAAGTTCCGAGGCGTAGGCTTTCACAACACCCGAGATCGACAGGTGCATCGATCGCTCATCCTCGCGCATACGGCGGTGGCATGGCCGGGAAAAAGGATAGTGACATGTGGGAGCACATCGTTTGAATCCTTGGGGGAAAATGTCGTGAAGAGAACACTTTCGTTTGCCATCGTCATGGCGCTATTGGTCGCAGCCAACGCAGCGCTTGGGGAGCCTTCCGAGCTGGGGCTATCCGAGCTCGAACGCATTACAGCTGCCGGTTATGAACCTGGTTCCGATCCTGCACCTAATGGTGGCGCAATCGTGGGCAATGGATCGCAGGCCACGCTGGATTCCGTTGGTGAGGTCACGCTCGACGACTCGGCGCAGTCCGACGCCAAAGCGCTCAACCTGGTGAACAGTAGCGAGAGCGCCGTCGCAAATGGGGTCAACGTCTTCGACAGCAGCGCTTTGGATACAACAGCGCAAGCGGGCAATACGTTTAATATAGAGCAACTCAACGTTATCCAACAGGATCAGCGCCGCCTCTCTTCGCTGCCGAACTATTCACGACCCGAAGCCAACACGGAGGTTACGTACGTGAATAGTGGCAGTTCTGAAGGCTCCAGCTCCCTGTCGATTTTCGATGAAGTGGTGGATCTCGAACAGACTATCGTTCTGGACGAGGCCGTGACGGACGGTAGTTTCAGCAAGTCGTCGGCCGCAACTCTGACCGTAGATGCCAATGCAGAGCTGGTGATTGACAACGACGCTGGCATCCCGGGCCCGGAGTTCGATCTGAACGGTGAACTCTTCGTCGAGTTCAATATGCCGAGCGCCGCTAACTCGGTCGGCGTTGTGTTCAACGGCGAAATCGACTTCGGTATCGACGGCGGCGAAGTTTTCGTGGATACGGAGGTGGGTGTGTCAGTAGAGATTATGCTTCCCGAATTGGCGCTCGAATTCGACGCGATGGGATGCGTCGCCGTCAATGGGGGATGCACCATCCAAGGCTCCCGTACCGAAAGCACGACAGAAACCAGCGATCATTCGACGCTCTACACCCTCGACGAATCCGCGAGCCACGCGAGCACGCATGCCCGTTCGGGTACCGAATCGGTTCGGGCGCCGTTCGAGCTCAATAACGCCCAAGCGGAGTACATCGTTGTAGACCAATCGAGTATCGATGTTTCCGCGGCCTACCTCGTGAGTCTGGCCGGCAGTGCGCAATCCAATCTCCGGGCGATGAATGTGGTCAATGCTGCGGGCAGCGCCGTGGCGAACGGTATCAACGTTTCTCGGCACTCCACAGGCTCCGGTGAAAGCTACAACATCAGTCAGATCAACGAAATAACTCACAGTCGTTGAACTAGCACCTGGGAGCTTGGGCGGTTGTCGAGCCCATGACGATGAAGCGCGATTGGTTACGACGCCGGATTTCGGCGTACGGGCATCGGCTTGCCGCCTGCGGTAGGTGGCGTGGTTGGGCGCTCGCGCTGGGCGTCTTGAGCGCGGCGCCGTCCGCGGCTGAGATGGTCGAGTTGGATGATGCGAGACTTGCCCGCATTACCCCGGGGGCCGCGCCCGCATTCGTACACGGGCCTGTCACGTCGAGTCCCAGTCCTGATGACGACCAAAGTCAACGTCCCGCGACGGGTGTGTTCGTCGCCAACGCGAATGCCGTCCTGCGATCCCGTGACGAAGTTCGACTCACTGGCGACGCACAGAGCAAATTGAGCGCAGGTACGGTGAGCAACGCCAGCGGCGCGGATGTGGCGAACGGTTCGAATGTGTTCGACCGCGGCGCGTCTGGGAGCCTCTTTGGTGTCGATCAGAGTAACCAAGTCACCCAAACCGCGGTGACGACAGGTTCGCTCGGCTACTTTGCCACGTTCGGCGCCTTGGACGAGTCGGAACATCAGACAGAGGAATCGATCTCGTCGAGTTCGGTTCTTCAGATGCACAACGAGCACCGCGACCGACACGTCGTGCTGACCTCCACCACGAGGACGATCGATGCCGAGGTTATCCCCGATCACATCGGGATATTCGATGAAGAAGTCAGCCTCGGTGACCGCGAAATCGCCTTCCCAGACTACAAGTTGGGGTTCGACGAATTCACGATCCTCCTTGCTGACCTGCCGGGCGATAAGTTCGATGTCAAAATAGTCGTCCCGGGCGTGTCTCTCACGGTGACGGGCGCTAAGCTCAGTGCCGAATTGGTCATCGATGGTCCCAATGTAATCTTGAGGAATCCAAAGTTTACCCTGCCCGAACTGACGTTGACCGTATGCTGCCAAATCGGTGGAGGTTCAGTGGACATCCCGATTCCCGGTTTCAGCAGCATCCCTCTCGGAGACATCACTTTGGAGAACGTCAATCCGCTGCAAGATCTTGGGTTTGATTACGGGTACGCGTTGCTGGGTGACGGCAACGTGACCACTACCAGTGGAGGGATCGTCGTCGACGGGTCGATCCCGATCGATCTCGATGCGTTGTTGGCATCGATGCCCAAGCCGGTGATTCCGGTCGAGATTTTTGGCGTTTTTCTGTTCAACATCACGCTCTCCCTGCCCCCGCTCAATCTCCCGACGCTTGCGCTGGACGTAGGATTTGAGGCGGATTTCCCGCTGCCCGGTGGATTTGCTAACGAAGAGTTTGGCGGCGATGACTGCCATCTCGTTTCGAGCGCGAGCGGGCACTGTACCGTCACCGTGCTTCGTACATCACAGGTGCTACATGACGGTTATGAGAGCGTGACATCGGAAAGCCTCGATTCGTTCGAAGAGAGCCACCTGTCGGTCGCCACTGAGGTTAAGTTGGGGCAGGTCACGGTCGAAGGCGCGGAGGCCAAGTTCACGGTGTTGCGGAACTCGGAATTGACGAACGCAAGCTACAAGGTCGTGATCGTGAAAGGCAACGCCCAGAGCGGACTCTCCGCTCTCCACACGTCGAATGCGGTGAGTTCCATCGTCGCCAACGGGCTGAACGTGACCCGGGTTCCGGTGGCAGATTTGGAGCAGCCGGGGCAATCGAGGATCAGCGTCACACAGCGCAACAACTTCGTACAAATCGGCGGGCTATAGGTCCCGCAAACGTGATAGAGGAGATGCCATGGCATTAAAGACAAACAGAGAAAAGAGACAAATATTGCGGCGCTCGTTGACCGCGGCTTTGTTCGTTTTACTCGCGAGCGTTCAGGCGTGGGCAGAAGATCGGTTCGAGTTGAGTGATACGGAACTCGATCGCGTGACTGCTGGCGCCGCCTCGGTGGATTGGAGCGCAGATTTAGTCAAGTTCTCAGCCAACAAGACGACCGCATCTGGGCGCTACATAGTTGCCGAAGGGACGCTGCAACTCGTCGAGAACATCAACAACCATATTACCGGAACATTGATCTTGAACGATGAGGCCCAGAAGCATCTGCAGTCCCTGATCAACATCAACGCGGTGAACTCCCAGGTCTACGTCCTGCTCAACCTCGTTATCAATATCGATTCGGTGGTAGGCGAATTACACCAGCACAACCTGACTCCATCGCTGGTGGATCCCTTCAAGCTTTGACTGTTGCTTTGGTACGGCTGTGGGTCGGTCCGGGTACTAAGGTGGTTCTCGGGTTTCTGATAGGAATGTTGGCGGGCACCGCCGCGGCAGACGAACATTCCTTCCGAGCCAACGGGCAACGTGTTGCGCAGCCGGTAAAGTCTTTCCTCGAGCTTCGCGAGCAGAAGTTAGTGCGCCAGGGTTGGGACATCAGCTGCGGAGCAGCGGCGCTCAGTACCGTGTTGATTCACGACTTCGGAGAACCTGCCTACACCGAAGCCACCATCGCGATCAGTATTCTCACCAACACCGACCCCGAGGCCGTGCGCCGGCAGGGGGGGTTTTCACTGCTCGATCTCAAACGCTTCGCCGAGGCGGTGGGTTACTCGGCCAAGGGATACGGTGGGTTATCGATCGACGACCTAGCGACGAGCACCGTGCCGGTCATTCTCGCGGTGCGCATTCGCGATTTCGACCACTTCGTCGTGTACCGCGGACGGTACGCGGGGCGGGTGCTCATTGGCGACCCGGCATTCGGCAACATCACGCTTTCGGAGCACCGTTTTTCAGCAATCTGGCCGAGCGGCATCGGATTTTTCGTGCAACCGGAACAGGGTAAGATCTGGTCAGGCGAACCGCTAGCGCCTGAGTCCATGGGGCTCGCAATCCCCGATCTCAACTACGCCTACCGCCTGAGCCGCGGGGGCGCCGCACCGTTAACACGTCGCCCGCGCCCCACCGGAATGTAGCAGTGAGCGATTCGAACAAGGTTTGTCGCGGCACGTCGTTGCGTGTGCTATTCCTCGTAGTGGCTTGCGCGATGGGGTCTGTTCCCGGCACCGCGCAGTCTGAGAGCGATGGGGCGATCGAGAGGCTGGAAGCGGAAATCACAAAGCGGGATGCACTCATCGACAAGCTAGTGAAGCGCCTGGACGAAGTAGAAAGGCGACTTGAGCAGATCGAAGTTGGGGACCAGCCTGCCGTAACTCCTTTGGTGGAGGTGGTCCGTCTGGCCGACAGCACGGTCATAGTCGCTCAGTCTCCACCCGAACCCGCCGCCCCTATTCTCAATGAACTTGCCGCGGACGAGCAGAACCGGCTGGTACGAGACGCCTTCGAGCGAACGCTGATCGATCGGGGAGGTCTGTTGCTTCCGCCCCGCACGTTCAACGCCGAGGGTATGTACAGCTACGTGCATAGCTCGGCAGACAACGTGGTCATCGATGGATTCACGATTTTTCCCATTCTGGTGATCGGCGACATCGTCTCCGAGCGCGTGGACCGGGATTTGAACTTAGGCGCCATGACCCTCCGGTTCGGATTACCGTGGGATTCACAGCTGGAAGCGCGCGTTCCCTTTGGGCACGAAAAGTTACGTGTCTTCTCGGCCGATGGTGACGAGACGCGCTTTACGGATTCAGGTGTTGGAGACGTTTCTATCGCGCTGAGCCACCAGATCTTCCGTGGCGATGGGACTTGGCCCGATGTGCTGATGAGTGCTGGCATCAAATTCGATACGGGCGCCGACCCATTTAAAGCTGACGAGCGAGAAATCTTCGTCGGCTCGGGATATCTCTCTGGCAATTTATCATTGACGGGCGTGAAGGTGGTGGACCCGTTGGTTTTTTTCGCCGGGCTCTCGTACACCTATAACGCAAGCACCAAGAAGAAATTCGAGACGCAAGACGGCGACCCGGTTCGCCTCCGTTTCGAGCCGGGAAACTCGTGGGGGTTCAACCTCGGAATGGCGATAGCGTTGAACATCAACAGCTCACTCAGCTTCACCTACGATCAACAATTCACCAAGAAGAGCAGACTGGGCGGTGAGTCGATTCCCGGTTCGTACGCAACGACCGGCGTATTCTCCATCGGCAGCACGTATTCGTTCACCGACAGACTAACAACCGACTTCAAGGTTGGCATCGGTGTAACCGAGGACTCGCCGGATGTGATCTTCAGTGTTGCAGTGCCGTTGCGGGGGCGGTTTTAAACGCGAGTGTCTCTTATTGGCTGCGAATTCAACCGGTCGATGCAACACACTAGTCTCCTGATGAGGAGAAGGGGTGTTGCGGATGAAGCGAAGACCGAGGATCGGGAGGGAGGTCACAACCCATGATGTATCTATACTTGGTGTTGCTGTGGTTTTTGGTGGCCTATTCAGACGCAGGGCACTCAGCCGAAGTCGAGACCGTCGCGCTGATCGAGTTCTCTCAAGCACAGGCTCAACCGATACTCGAGGGCATGACGCTGGGTCATGAGACCGTGTACTTCTTTGTATAGATCAATCAACCGGTAGCGGGAATAGTCGTCGTCGGGGGTGGTGGTATCGGGTAATACGAAGGCGGGTTGGGCCATGGGGTATCCTTCGGGTGAACCTGTAATACTGTATATATATATAGTATATCATCATAAACATCAATGATTACATGAAGTTATCGTGCTGAATGTACTAGGATTACTTCTGCAGACAGTTCCCCTGGAGAGTTGTCGCTTATAGGCCACAATTGGATAATTGTAAGGTTACCTGGAGCCTAGGCCATGAAACGACTGCACCGAGACGACATCTACGGTTGGTCCGTGTTCGACGAACGACTCAACATCGACTTCCATAGCGTTTTGTGGGTGCGTCCGGAAGGCAACGTGGTAATCGATCCATTAGCGTTGAGCGAACACGATCGGACCCACCTCGAGCAACTCGGGTCAGTCAGTACGATTGTCATCACCAATTCGGATCACGCGCGCGCGTCGAAACTCCTCGCCGAGGCTACTGGTGCTCGCATTCTAGGACCCGCGGCTGAACGTGCGCAGCTCGAATGTGATGACTGGCTCGCCGATGGTGACGTGGTGGTGCCGGGGCTCACGGTCATGACGCTCGACGGATCGAAAACACCGGGAGAGCTTGCGTTGCTGCTCGAAGAGACCACGCTCATTACGGGCGATCTGATCCGGGCTCATGAAGCAGGCAGTCTCTGTCTGCTGCCGGATACGAAACTCTCGGATAAGGAAAAAGCCGTCGCATCGCTCAGGCGTCTCGCCGACTTGCCATGGATCGAAGCCGTGCTCCCGGGCGACGGATGGCCCGTGTTTCGAGGTGGTGCACAGGCACTCGCAGAACTCGCCGCAGGGTTCGATTGAGGTCGAGGTACTACAGGTGTACTCGAGATCGCTTTAAGGGCGTGAGGGCGATTTGGTAGTCCCGCTAGCGAGCTGTAGCGCGCAGTAACCGCTTCAGATCGTCGAGTACGCCATGCCCGTCCTCGGTGGGCGGATAGGCTAGTACGATACGCCCCCGATAATCGACAATGAGTAACCTTGCATCCGGTAGCGATTCGCCCGTGGCACCAGCCAGTGCAGCGATTAACCCGCCGCCCAACGGCAATCGCCAGCTTTGCCGGCTTTCCTTCGAGGGGAGGGTCGGCGCACCATCATCAGGGCCGAGCCAAGCCAGCGTGACGCGTGACATGTCGCGACCCACGGCGATCTGGATACGCTCGGCGATCTGCAACCAATGCACGCACTGTTCGCTGCAGCCTGAGCTGCTCAATACCACCAGAAACCAATCTCCGGCGAGTGAATCTACCGGGGGTGCCGCACCGGTATCGTCCGTGACGCCATGAGTTTCCAGTAGCAGCGGTGGCTCCACCAGCACACCGTAATTGACGGTTCCCACCGACCGCCAGTCGAGTGGCCCGATCGCGAATACCCAGGCGAGGAGAAACGGCAGCCCAAACACTGCCGTAATCAGCAACAGCGTGACACGTGATTTCGTTTTTGTTGCTCGTGGCTGTGAGGTCATTGTGTGCCTGCTCTGACATGGCGCCACATGATGTGTCGGAGCGCCCCGAATCGCCGTCGAATGCCTGCTGGCGTGCGGTTCAGCGATCGGGTACGTGCTTGAGCTTTATCTCCCAGTACGAGTACACGGGCAATCGCCTGGCAAGCAAAACGACTACCGCGAGGAAACCAACCAGCAGCCCAATCGACAGGCTTGCGTCCAAAAGATTATCGAGCGGTCGATTGTCAGGGCTGAAAACGGGGACCACCATCAGGTACTTGTTGACCCAGATGCCGAGGTTGATGCCAAAACCAACAACACACATCGCCAGCAGCGATCGATTGAAGAAGGCGAAGATCAACGAGACGAATGGAACGAAGAAGCAGGCAGCCAACATGGTCCAGAAGTAGGGGGCATAATGGCCGTACATCTGGCGCCACAACGGGTCCGCTTCGTGAGGGAGGTTGCCAAACCAGATCACGAAAAACTGGGACCAGAACAGGTAAATCCACAGAAGCATAAATGCGCTGACCAGCATGCTGAGCTGGCGAATCTGGCGGTCCCCGAACTGGTAGTCCGCTGCCGAGAACCGGCCAAGTATCGCTGGTATCGCAACCATGGCGGCCGTTGCCGCAAACACGTTACCGAACCAGAAGTGAATGGGAAACACGGTGCTGTGCCAATGCGGGATGAGCATCATGGCAAAATCCCACGCAAAAAGGGTATTGCAGATCACGAAGGCGATAATCACCAGTGGGGACAACAGATAAAGCTGGCGCTCGATCTTACGATGTTCGTCGTCGCCCGTGCTGGCGCGTACGTTCGCTTCCGATGCTCCCGCCAGGTCGGGCCGGAGTGCTTTCAGCACATAAAAAGCACTCAAGCCATAGAACAACAACAAGCCAAACAGGTTCCTGATCAACAACCAGTCACTGTTCAGCCAGGCACTCAGATGTTCGTCGGGGGAGGGTGATAGCCAATAGAAAAGATCGTCACGGGCGAAGTAGTAGATCAGCAGAAAACCGACAATGGCGAAGGGAAAAAATGCGAGGGTGCTCAGCTCGGCGATCCGGTAGTAGGGTTTTGCCCATTGCGCGTGCACGAGGCGACCAACGGCGCAAAACACGACGCCGGCCTGACTTACGCCCATCAGAAACAGGTATGAAACGATGAGTAAAACAAACTCGGGTCCAAGGGCTGTGGCTTGTTCGGTGCTCATTTCTTGCCAAACTCATTCTTAACGTAATTGATGACATGCCACCGTTCCTCCACGCTCAACGCGTCTCGATAAAACGGCATGAGCGCCCGGCCGCGCGTGAGAGTGAAGAACAACTGCCCGTCTGCCTGGTCCTGGGTGTAGTCTTCGTGCAGATCCACCGGTGATTTGGTGACGAACTTTTGCCCGACGGGACCGTCGCCCTGGCCTTCTTTGCCGTGGCACACCAGGCAGTTCATCTGGTAGAGATACTCCCCCACTGCCAATGACTCAGCGCTTACGGGTATTGGATTCGGTATCGCGGCCGCGGCATCCTTTGCGTCATCCATCCCCTGTTCGGTCGTTGGTGAGGGCAGGGTTTCACCGCCCACGATGGGCACTGAATTTGGCCCTGCAGGAGCCGGCGATCTCTGCGGTTTGGCAATCGGTTGATCGACCATATCCTGATCCCAGGGAT
>JACZXA010000173.1 GCA_022571865.1 Pseudomonadota bacterium | reverse complement strand
GGCAGCGCCTGCCAGTTCATCAACGAAAGATTCGGTGAAAAAACCATGCTGGCTGTGATCGACGCTTCGCCACGGACCAAAAGGCACGTGGGTGGGGCTATTCACGTAGCGGATGAGCTGATTAGCCACCGCGTAGGGAATGTGCGGGGCTTCGGCCGGCTCATGTTTGTTCACATACGCATTCTCCCAGGCGATCGGCACGCCGTCGGCGTTCAGGGCAGCCCTGAAACGGCTGATTACCGCAGGGCGGTAGTTATCCTGACGAATGTCCTCCTCGCGATTCCAGATGAGCTTCACGGGAACCTTCGCAGCCCGCGCCACGAGTGCCGCCTGGACAGCGTAATCACCCTGCGCACGGCGTCCGAATCCACCGCCGAGGTAGGCGTTGTGCAACACCACCTGCTCATCGTCGAGATCGAGCGCTTGCGCTATTTCGCCACGAAATCCCAACGGGTTCTGACAGCTCGTCCAGACTTCGCATATGTCGTCATGATGCCAGGCGGTTGCGTTCAGCGGTTCCATCGGCGCATGGGCGAGATACGGTACCCGATACTCCGCTTCGATGACTTCACCAGCCGCCATCGCACCCGGTGCGTCACCGATGGTTACATCGTCGTTCCAATCGCCGCTTTCTTCCGCACCATCGAGCGCCGCGCCAAACCGGGCAAACAGCTCATCCTGGGAAACCGTCTCATTGCCTTTAGCGTCCCATTGGACCACTACTTTCTGCAGAGCTTGATTTGCCTGCCAGTAGCCGTCGGCAACCACGGCGACTGCATTATCCAGCTCAATGACCGCTTGCACCCCCGGCATGGCCAGAGCCACGCCATCATCGAGGCTTTCTAGGCGCCCGCCAAACACGGGCGAGCGCAGGATCGAGGCATATTTCATGCCCGGAACTTCCGCATCGATGCCGAAACGCGCGCTACCGTCGACCTTGGCGGGAATATCGAAGCGGGGCAGGCTCTTGCCCATCAACTGGAATTCCTCAGGCTTCTTGAGTGCGGGTTTTGCCGGTGGCGTCACAGACGCCGCGGCCTCGGCAAATTCCGCAAATGGCGCGCGACGACCCGAGGCCGCGTGCTCGATAAAACTCTGCCGGGCAATGAGCTCATTGACGGGAACTTCCCAAACGTCGGCCGCGGCCCCAAGCAGCATCTCCCTCGCGGCTGCACCGGCTACCCGCATTCCATAAACCCCCGTCGCTCGAACGCTGGAGCTGCCGCCGGTAATCTGCAGATTCATCACTCTGGCGATCTGCATGAACGCACCATCCAGGGTTGGCACCAGAATCTCGGGAACATCCACCCCCGGCATGAGGAATCCACGCCCCAACGGATAATTCGCATACCCTTTCTGAGCCGGGGCTTCCAACATACTCACCAGGTTCCAATCGGCGTCCATTTCATCGGCGAGCATCTGGGCAAGGCTGGTATGAACACCCTGACCCATTTCCGCGTGCGCTACGATCGCGGTCACCGCATTGTCCGTACCGACCTTGACCCAGGCATTCACCAGGGTTTCACCCTCCGAGGTAACCAGCGGTGCGAGACCCGGTGCCCGGTGACCGATACGCAGCGCCACCCCAACAACCAGTCCCCCGCCGGCAACGACACCCGTGGTAATGAAAGCTCTGCGTGTCCACTTACCCATGGTTCACCTCCGGCTCGAATATCTGCACGCCTGCTAGTGCCTCGTGGGCGGCGGTTTTCTTGATGGCTCGACGAATCCTCTGGTACATGCCGCATCGACAAACGTTGCCGCGCATGGCCCGATCGATATCGTCATCGGTGGGCTGCGGATTGTCGTTGAGCAACGCCAGCGCCGACATGATCTGCCCGGATTGGCAGTACCCGCACTGAGGTACTTGTTCATCTATCCAGGCTTGCTGCAGGGGGTGTAATTCCCCGGACGCCAAACGCACACCCTCGATCGTTGTAACCTGTTGACCCGCAGCCGCTCCCACAGTCGTTGTGCATGACCGTACGGCACGGCCGTTGATGTGCACGGTGCAAGCACCACATTGGGAGATGCCGCACCCGAACTTGGTGCCGATGAGCCCGAGTTGCTCACGAATGACCCACAAAAGTGGCGTGTTCGGATCGACATCCAGCGTTTCCGTCTGGCCGTTGACTGTTAGTGTGACCATTTTTCCTCCATACCTTTATTTAGGCCAACTGAGTTTATGCCTGCAGGCCTGTCTCTACCCGTACCGCATCGGGGAAATCCCGATACAGCGCAAATTCTATCCCGGCAACCTGTTGATTGACGGCACGATGAAACCCTTCTATCGGATCACTGCGTTCGGCAGCGAGCGCAAATGCATCATCCAACTGCGCCAGGTTGTCGAATTCCAACATCAGGTGGAACTCGCGCAGATGCGAAGGCGCAAGGCCCAGCTTACGCCGGGTAATCCGATAGGCAACCATTGCACCTCGCGCTTTGAGTTCATCCAGATAGGCGGTGGCAGCCGCAACAAATCCAAGGTCGTCTTCGCCCGCTTTCAAATCACACCAGATGTGATAGATATTCAAGAGCCGTCACCGTCATTGAGATGCCCGGCATGGTACCTGGTAACCGCGGATTGACAAACCGCCGCCTGGCCGACCTGAGCATGTCATTCTGCGGCCCTGCTGTGCAACCGCGAATTAACAAGCAAAAGCACCTTTGACGCCTGGCAATTGTGGGTTGCACAGCGCATCCAATAGTTTCATATTCCCAAGATCGTCCTTCATGGGCTGCGACTCGAGGGGTTCGCTGTGAACAAGGGCACTGAAGATCTGGTTAAATTGATGGAAACCGCCGAAAAAGCGGGGGTAAATTCGATACGCAAACTTCGCTACTTCATTCAATTTGCCGACAACGAAGGCAAATCCATGGCAGAACTGGCCGGTAAGGCAAAAACCCAGGAATACAACGAGATCCAGCAGGCAGTCATCGAGTTGAGCGTCGGTCGATACAACGCGCTTACCTCACCGAACCTCGTCAATCTCGGCAACCAGAAAACCGCCAAACCGGGTTCCGGCCGGCGCAAGCCCATAAGGCTGACCTCGAAAGGCAAACGTCTGTATGACAAAATCGATGGGTATTGCGCAAAACGAAACCGCTAACTGGTTCTACGCAATAGTCAGCACCGCCGCAACCACCAGGCTCAAGCCTCCCACGTAAGTTCCCAGCGCACCAACGAACCGCAGTGGGTGCGCTTCGTTCAGGGTCTTCGACATCAGAATGCCGGCAACGATCAAATACCTGCAGACCGTCACGAAGATCATCGCCCAGATGCACCAGCCACTTGCGTCGTTCATTCCAAGGTAGAGCATGAGAACCGCGAGCATGGGAACATATTCGGCCGTGTTACCATGAGCACGTATCCGTTTAAACAGTGCATCGGCGGGATCGTTGGGCTGACCTCCTAACACCTTTGCCGAGCCCCTGCCGGCCGATGTCAAGATTCCCAACCCGAATAACAAAACACCCAACGCACATAGTCAACTTACCGCTACGACCATTTTTTGACTCCTGTTTTTCTACTACTTGTTGCTATTACTTGGTTTCATGCATGAAGCGCCGCACTATGGGTGAAACGACAATTACGAACACACCAACCAGTACCGCCACCTGGGTGACGAATTCAAACGTTTCCGTATAAATCACGAGCGAAGCTGTACCTGCTGCGGCTTCGCCACCCGACACCGTCGCCATTCCCGCAATCAACCCCGCCACCAGATGGGATACCGAAGACGCCAGAAACCACACGCCCATCATCAATCCAACCACCCGCGGCACCGACAATTTGGTGACCATGGACAGCCCCACGGGCGACAAACAAAGTTCTCCCGTGGTATGCAGAAAGTACGCGAGGATGAGCCACATTAACGCCACCTGCCCGTGCTCATCCGCCAGGCTCGCTCCGTAAACCAGCGCAAGAAAACCGAGCCCGACCTGAACGATGGCAAGACCGAATTTGAGAGGCGTACTCGGTTCGTATCCGGATCTGGCGAGACGGATCCACAACATGGAAAACAACGGCGCAAGGATGATGATGAATCCCGGGTTGAGGAACTGCAGCTGCGAAGCCAATATGGTCATTCCCATGAACTCACGATCTACGTTCCGGTCGGCAAAGAGTGTCATGGAACTCCCCGCCTGCTCGAACAATGACCAGAACACCACCGACGTGGCAGTCAGGAACAGCACGACGAACATCCGATCCCGTTCCACTTTCGTGCAGCGGCTCAACGAGAACCAGATCACCCCCAGCACGGCGACAATGCCGGTGGTATTCAACAACCAATCCACCACGTCCCGGTACTGCACAAGCGCCCATACTCCGAGCACGGCAAGTAACCCCATCAGATAGATCGTCCACTCGGTGCTCACCAGCCCCAATACTCGCTGTTGCAGACGTTCTGGCTTGGGTGGCTCTCCGGCACCCTTAAAGAGGTGCTGGCCTCGTATGAATGTGACCAACCCGGTCAACATACCGATTCCGGCCAGGCCAAACCCGTATGACCAGCCGTAGGTTTCTCCGAGGTAACCGCAGGTCAACGCCGACACCATCGCTCCGACGTTGATGCCCATGTAAAAAATGGTGAACCCACCGTCGCGGCGTTCGTCCCCCTCACCGTAAAGCTGACCGACGATCCCGGAGATGTTCGGTTTGAGGAACCCCACACCGACGATGATGAAGGCGATTGAAAAATAGAAAGTTTGCAGCGAAGTCGCATCACGAACGACTTCACCCGCCACCAGCGTTGCCGCATTCCCCTCGAATGCCATTCCTAAGTGGCCAAGACACAGGAGCACAGCACCAAAGATGATCGCGCGCCTGGCGCCGAGGTAGCGATCTGCGATAAGCCCGCCAAATACAGGCATCAGGTAAACGAGCGAACCATAGGTTGCGTAGATTCCAGTCGCCTGAGCATCGTCGAACAGGAAGTGCCTGGTAAGATAAAACACCAACAAACCGCGCATCCCGTAAAAACTGAACCGCTCCCACATCTCCGCAAAAAAGAGCACGAACAGTCCACGAGGATGACCTAACCAGGTCTCTTCGGAACTTTCTAAAAGAGGTTGCGCCATGATCTACCTCAGCTGATTACACCCTGTTCAACTAGCAGCGTGTTGAAAAACACGTTGGTGGGTTCGTTAGAATCATTTTTCGACAACTCCCGGCCTGGATTATTCACGAGCAAGCTGGTGCGGCTTCAACACCCGCTCCCGGGAACCAGGGTACTGCTCGAGACATCCAACTCTCTAGTCAACAACTCTGGAATTCCAGATTGCCCCCGGTAAGGATCACACCGACGCGGGAAGCTCCATTTGCTCCGCTATTCTCCCGGTCCTGCGCCCGACCCAGGAGGGCGGCGAGCGGCACCGCAGATGATGGCTCAACGACAATCTTGAGACATTCGAATACGAGTTTCTGCGCTGCAACTATATCGGTCTCGGAGACGAGACGAATGTCCATGCGGTACGCATTCAGTATGCCGAATGTGATGGTGCCCAATGCCGTACGCAACCCATCCGCTATGGTTATCGGCGGCAGAGCCGGCTGTATAGATTGCACCGCGAGCGAACGATACGCATCATCCGCGAGTTCCGGTTCCGCGCCGCATACGCGCGCACCGCTGTCCTGCAATGCAACGACGCAACCGCTGGCCAGCCCTCCGCCCCCGATCGGCACCCAAACCTCGTCGAGATCCGGCACCGAATCGATGAGTTCCAGAGCAGCCGTACCTTGACCCGCGACGATTCTCTCGTCGTTGTACGGAGAGACGAAGGTGGCGCCAGTCTCATCGCCCACCTGCCGCACCATGGTCTCGCGATCATCAAGCGTAGGTCCGCAATCTACTATCGTTGCACCGTAACGCTCGATCGCCCGGCGTTTGAACGAGGACGCATTTTCAGGGATGACCACCCAGACCGGAACACCGCTTAGCGATCCCGCCAGTGCCAACGCAGCACCATGATTGCCTGACGAGTGGGTTATTACGCCCTTTTTGCGTTCCGCCTGTGACAACTGCAGCACTGCATTGGCCGCGCCGCGCATCTTGAACGCACCCGAACGCTGAAAATTCTCGCACTTGAAGTGAACCTCCAGGCCAATGAGATCGTCTAACGTAGAGCTCGTCAAAATCGGCGTTCGGTGTACGTAAGGGGCAATACGTTTGCTTGCTTGTTCTACATCAACCCGCGTCAAACTTGAAACCACATCCGCCGGGAGCATCTAAATGATTCCACGCTCGCGCAAATCAAGAAGCTCCGCGTCATCCATCCCCAACTGCCGCTGAAAAATTTCTTCGTTGTGTTCACCAAGCTCCGGACCTGCCCAGCGAATGCTCCCCGGAGTTTCCGAGAGCCGTGGCACGACGTTCTGCATCTTCAAATTCTTGAATGTCTTGTGTGCAACGGCGACGATCGCTTCACGCGCGATGTATTGAGGATCTCTCAACATCTCCGGCGCCCGGTAGATTCGCCCCGCGGGAACGGAGTGCTGTTCCAGAATCTCGAGCAACTCATCGGCACTAAAACCGGACGACCATTGCCCGATAAGGGCGTCCAGCTCCGCCTGATTTTCACCCCGCATCCTATGGTCGCGAAATCGTTCATCGGCAGCCAACGATTCGTGACCCATGGCCTGACAAAGCCGGGCAAACACCGAATCCTGGTTGGCACCCATGACGATCATCTCGCCGTCACTGGTTGGGTATACGTTCGAAGGTGCAATCTTCGGCAATATGGCGCCGCTCCGTTCGCGGATGGTACCCCCCTCGGTAAATTCCGGGATCGTCGACTCCATCATGGCGAGCACCGCTTCGTAAATCGCGGAATCCACCACCTGGCCGCGACCGGTCTTTTCCCGGCTGTGTAACGCGGCAAGCGCCCCTACGCAGGCAAACGTCGCTGCCAATGAATCGCCGATAGACAATCCCACTCTACTTGGCGGTCGATCCGGATCCCCGGCAAGATACCGTATGCCGCCCATCGCCTCGCCGATGGAGCCGTATCCTGCACGTCGTGCATACGGGCCCGTCTGGCCAAAACCCGATACCCGTACCATGACGAGCCGCGGGTTGATTGCGGCGAGGGTAGGATAATCGAGCCCCCATCTTTCCATGGTTCCCGGACGAAAATTTTCGATTAGCACATCAGCGTGTGTTACCAGCTGCTTCAAAAGCGCCTGGCCGTCCTTTTCCCGCAGGTTCAGCGTGATGGATTTCTTATTGCGGGCAATGACACACCACCACACCGGGAGTCCCTGACCCCATCCTCGCATCGGGTCCCCCACTCCGGGTGGCTCCACCTTGATGACCTCAGCGCCAAGATCGCCCATGAGTTGGCCACAAAACGGACCGGCAATGAGTTGGCCGAGTTCGACAACGCGTATGTCGTCCAAAGGTCCATTGGATGATTCGCTGCTCACGAGAATTTCACCCCGCGCCCACATCTTCCACCGCAGGAAATCCACCCGCCTTCAGGAGGGCCGACGGCACCGGCTTGCCCAAAACCGTCTGCAACCATTCGGCGCTGTCGATGAGCGATTCCAGATCAACCTGGTGAGACACGCCCATTCGATTCAACATGTACACCAGATCCTCACTTGCGATGTTGCCGGTAGCGTTCGGTGCAAACGGGCAACCGCCAATACCACCGATGCTCGCGTCGAGTGTTTCCACGCCCATTTCCACGGCCATGTAAGCATTGGCAATGCCCGTATTGCGGGTATCGTGAAAATGTGCGCGCAAAGGTATGTCGTCACCCAGTGTTTCGCGAAGCGCTCCGAATGCGTCTCGAATCTGACTTGGCACACCTACCCCGATGGTGTCGGCAAGAGCGATCTCCACAGGGGCCTCCTCAGCGAGTGCACAAGCGATATCGACAAGCCGCTGCACGGTGACTTCACCTTCGAAGGGACAACCGAATGCCACGGCAATCGTGGCTTGTGCCCGGAAACCTCTGAGGCGCGCATCGCGCAGTACTTCACACGCCATCGCGATCCCGGATTCGACATCCATCCCCTGATTACGCTCGCCGAACGCGTCGGTGGCGGGAACGACCAGCCCTGCTTCGTCCAGCATCTCCGTCGCCAGCAGGCGATCGTAACCACGCCGGTTGAGCACGAGGCCGGTATAGGTCACATCACCTCGTTGAGGCAAGCCGCGGCACACAGATTCCGCATCCGCCATTTGCGGAACGCGCACCGGATGCACAAAACTCGTCACCTCTATGCGCCGGTAACCAGCGTCCAGCGCTCGATGAATGAGCGTCAACTTCTCTTCGGTGCTGAGCAGCTCCGGCTCGTTCTGCAACCCATCCCTTGGGCTGACTTCCATCAGAGATACACACACGGTCATGTGGTCACCCGGGTAGCGACGAGGCGACTTTGCATCAGGGCTTCCAGCTATCCCTTAGAGATACCGTACGATTGACTACTCCGGGGAGCACGTTGTCCTTGCAGAAGTATCCCAGGCGCTCGAACTGGAAGTGGCTGTCCTCACTCTCGACGATTGCCGGCTCAACAAACCCTTGGCTCTCGCGCAACGAATTCGGATTGATGTCGCGGCTGAGATCTTTCGGGTTGGGCGCTGAGAACAGCCTGTCATACAGCCGTATGCGCATCGGCTGCGCTGTCTGTGCGGATACCCAATGAATGACACCTTTCGGTTTCAGACCGCTCGTGTCGGAACCACTTCGGGAATCCGGAAAGTAGCTACACCTGAGCTCTACGATCTCACCGGCAGCATCTTTCACTACCTCATCGCAGCGAATGATGTAGGCGTATCGCAGCCGCACCATCTCCCCCGGGGAGAGCCGCTTGTACTTTTTCGGCACAACCTCCAGGAAGTCTTCGCGTTCGATGAACAGTTCGGCGCCAAAAGGCATCTCGCGGCTACCGAGCGATTCCTGCTGTGGATGCCAGGGTGCCGACAGGGTTTGCGTTTCACCCGAGTGGTTGGTGAGGGTGATCTTCAGCGGATCCAACACCGCCATGCCGCGCTTGGCGGTGCTTTCGAGATCCTGGCGGATACAAAACTCGAACAGGTTCAACTCCACCAGGTTGTCCTGCTTGGTGACGCCAATACGGCGGCAGAATTCCCGGATGGCGCCCGGCGTGACACCGCGGCGGCGTAGACCCGCAAGGGTGGGCATGCGGGGATCGTCCCAGCCTTCAACGACTCCGCTTTCAACCAGCTGCTGTAACAGGCGCTTGCTCATCACCGTGTATTCGAGCCCGAGGCGGGAGAACTCGATTTGAGGCGGATGAAAGTTGACATTGACGTTATCGAGCACCCAATCGTAAAGCGGTCGATGATCTTGAAATTCCAGCGTACACAACGAGTGGGTAACCCCCTCCAGGGCATCACACAGGCAATGGGTGTAATCGTACAAAGGGTAAATGACCCAGCTGTCGCCCGTACGTTGATGGCGCGCGTGGCGAATGCGGTACAACACCGGATCGCGCATGTTGATGTTCGGTGAAGCCATATCGATCTTCGCCCGCAGCACATGGGTTCCGTCGGCAAACTCACCGCCCCGCATCTGTTCGAACAACTTCCTGTTCTCATCGATGGACCGATCGCGGAAGGGGCTGTTGGTGCCCGGTTCGGTCAATGTGCCGCGACTCGAGCGAATCTCATCCCCGCTCAAGCTGCAAACGTACGCTTTGTCCTTGTCGATGAGCTGTATCGCAAACTGGTACAGCTGCTCGAAGTAATCAGAGGCGTGGGTCAGCCGCTCCCCCCAATCGAACCCGAGCCAGGCAACGTCCCGTTGGATCGCTGCAACGTACTCATCACTCTCCTTGAGCGGATTGGTGTCATCGAAGCGGAGATACGTTGTCCCGCCAAATTCCTCGGCAACACCAAAATTCAAGCAGATCGACTTCGCATGACCGATGTGGAGATAACCATTGGGCTCCGGGGGAAAGCGAGTCACCACCCCCCCGGTGATCACCTCGTCACGTATATCTTCGAATATCCGCTGGCGGATAAAATCTGACGGTTTTTCGTTCATCTTACCTTCGCGGCCAAAAACGGCGCGTATTTTAGCCCGGATATCGCACGAGCACGGCGCAT
>JACZXA010000172.1 GCA_022571865.1 Pseudomonadota bacterium | reverse complement strand
GGTAGAGGACGGCCTGGGCAAGTGCAAGCTCGCCTTCGGGTGAACCGAGTCGTTCATAGACTTCCCAGGCGGTCATGGCCAGTTGCAGCCCTCGAGGGTCGGCGTTGCCAATGTCTTCGCTCGCCATACGGACGACTCGGCGCGCGATATATAGCGGATCACAGCCTCCATCGAGCATCCTGCACAGCCAGTACAATGCCGCGTCTGGTGCACTGCCGCGAACGGCTTTGTGCAAAGCGGATATCTGGTCGTAAAATGCGTCTCCGCCTTTGTCAAACCGGCGGTAGCGGGTACCGGCGGACGCAATGATCAGAGCCTCATCGATCTCCGTGTCCGCTAACTGCGCCGCGATTTCCAGTAGATTCAGCAAGCGACGCGCGTCTCCGTCTGCCAACTCGGCGAGAAGCCGTTTGGCATCCGACGATATTTTGACCTCTATTGCCAGATCCATGGCACGGTCGATCACCTCATTCAACTCATCAACGGTGAGCGCCTTCAGTACGTATACGCGTACTCTCGAAAGTAATGCGGAGATAACTTCGAAGGAAGGATTTTCGGTGGTGGCACCGATGAACGTCACGGTGCCCTTTTCTACGTGGGGAAGAAATGCGTCTTGTTGTGCCTTGTTGAATCGATGCACTTCATCGATGAACAAAACCGTCGTCTCGCCGAGTTTGCGTGCAGCCTCAGCGGCACTCACGGCTGCGCGCACGTCTTTGACTCCACTCAACACTGCCGACATGCTGATCCAGCGTGCATTTGCACGTTCTGCCAGCAATTTTGCGAGTGTCGTTTTCCCGGTACCGGGTGGGCCCCAAAGCAGCATCGAGTGTAGCTTCCCCTGGGCTGCCAACCTCGCCAGCGGCTTGTCTTCGGCCAGAAGGTGACGTTGCCCAACGAATTCACTCAGCTTGGTTGGCCGTAGCCGATCGGCGAGCGGTGCGCCGTCATCCCCCAATGACATCGGTTCCTGGTGGCACCTGTAGTCGAAACTCGTCGGATTGTATCACCGCCGCGCTGTCATCCTGGGTGAAATGGATATTCGTGTACTGCCCGAGGTGATCGAGTATGGAGATGCCCGTCAGTGTTCGTGAGGAAAAGTGCAGGTGGATCTCTGCGTACAGGGTCTCTTCGGCGGTTGGAATCAGCACGAAAGTCACATCGCTTGCTCTGACGATCCGGGTGATCTCGAAGCTGTCCCCCAGTACGATTTCCTTCTGGGTGAGCAGCGATAGCGGCGTGTCCGCCATGACTTCACTCAAGGGCCGGATGATGAGTTGTTCGAGATCGGGGTCGTAAACCTTCAGCACGTCGCCTTCGGTCACAATCACCTGCGGATACGGATCGTCGACAACCCACTTGAAATTTGGTCGCAACAGGCGGATGTAGCCGGTGGAACTTTCGAGGATTTCCCCGCGCGCGCCCTGCACCTCCTGGGTAAAGTCCGCGGAAAAAGAAGCCAGTGCCTCCAGGCGCTGCTGCAGGTGGACGCGCGCGTCCGTCGCCGCTGCCTGGGCAGACAATGCGCACAGGGAAAGGCTAATTGCGATGTGGAACCAATACTTCACGGCTTCCATTGGAGTTCATGGCGCTAACGAGACCCGCATCTTCCATGGCTTCGACCAGACGAGCGGCGCGGTTGTAACCGACTCTGAGTTTACGTTGCACCGAAGAGATCGACGCGCGCCTGGACTCGAGTACAAACGAGACCGCTTCGTCGTAGAGCGCATCGTCCTGCTCGGTTGCTCCGTTAGACTCCAGGTTGAGGAAGGGTTCCGCACTGCCGCCGGTGACGATGTCGGGCTCGTAATCGGGGGAGCCGCGCAACTTCCAGTCCGCAACCACTCGGTGCACCTCGCCGTCTGATACGAACGCGCCATGTATTCTGGTCGGCAGGCCCGCCCCGGGCGGCAGGTACAACATGTCCCCATGCCCAAGCAGTTGCTCGGCGCCGCCCTGGTCCAGGATGGTCCGAGAATCGACCTTGGAAGACACCTGATAGCTGATGCGGGTCGGGATGTTGGCTTTGATGAGCCCGGTAATCACGTCCACCGAAGGGCGCTGGGTGGCGAGAATCAGGTGAATCCCCGCGGCTCGGGCTTTCTGGGCGATGCGGGCGATGAGTTGTTCCACCTTCTTGCCGACGATCATCATCATGTCGGCAAATTCGTCGATCACCACGACGATGAGTGGCAGGTGCTCCAACATGGGCGGCTCCAGAGACGAGTCGGCATCCCATAAGGGATCCGAAATGCCCTTGCCTTTTTTAGCCGCGTCGCGAACCTGGCGATTGTATCCGGCGAGGTTCCGCACGCCCAGGGCGGCCATCAGCCGGTAACGGCGTTCCATTTCCGCCACGCACCAGTTCAAGGCGTGTGCCGCTTCTTTCATGTCGGTGACGACCGGGGTCAGCAGATGGGGGATGCCTTCGTACACCGACAGTTCCAGCATCTTGGGATCCACGAGAATCATGCGCACCTGTTCGGGTGTGGCCTTACAGAGAATGCTCAAGAGCATGGCGTTCACACCCACCGACTTGCCGGAGCCGGTGGTGCCTGCGACCAGCAGATGAGGCATCTTGGTGACATCCACGGTGACCGGTGCGCCCGCGATGTCCTTACCCAGAGCCAGGGTCAGCGGGGACTTGGAATCCTGAAATAATTGCGAGCCGAGAATATCCTTCAGGCGAACGGTTTCCCGGTGTTCATTGGGTATCTCGATGCCGACGACCGATTTTCCGGGGATCACCTCGACGACGCGCACGCTGATGACCGCGAGGGATCGCGCGAGGTCCTTCACCAGAGAGGTGATTTTCTGCACCTTCACACCGGCCGCCGGTTGCAGCTCGAAGCGGGTAATGACCGGCCCCGGTAACACCGATACCACCTCGGCTTCGACCCCGAAATCCCGCAGTTTGAGCTCGAGCAGTCGAGACATCGCTTCCAGTGAATCTTCCGAGAAACCAAGATGATCTTCGGGGAGTCGATCGTCGAGCAAGTCCAGATCCGGCAGTTCAGACGAAGATTTGAGATCAAAAAGTTTCTGCTGCCTCGCGGCGGGCGGCGGTTGGTCTGGTGTTTTGATTTCTGGCTGCGCCCGGGTGCCGCGTCTGCCCTTTTCCAGCTTCATCGATTGCCGGCGGGCACTCTTGAGACCCCGGGTGGAAGCCTTGGCTGCCCGGCGGCTGTTAAAATAAGTGATTTGTCGATCGAACCAATCGACCAGGGTTGCAATGAACCCATGAAGGTGGCGCCCGGTAAATTCCGCTATTGCCAACCAGGAAAAGCCGGCCGCCGCTTGTGCACCGATCAATACGCCGGTCAGACTCAACAAGGTGAGCCCTACCCAGCCGAACACCGGCAAGCCCAGGCTTCCCAGCCATTGGCCGAGTACGCCGCCGACGCCGGCAGGAAGCGCAAACGACGCCTGATAGTGCAGCTGAATGAGTATGCAGCTCGAGACAATGAGGCCGAGCCATCCGAGTCCACGGACAATGGCCAGCGCCCACGAAAACTGCGTTGATGTAGCCAGCACCAGACGAACACCGACAACCACCAGAGCCAGCGGCAACACATAGGCCACCAGACCCAGCAGGTAGAGCATCAGATCTGCAAACCAGGCGCCGCTTTTTCCTACCAGGTTCTGAACTTCTCCACCGTTGCCACTGAAGCTGAACGACGGATCGCTGGGAGAATAGGAAGCGATGGCCAACAAGACGAACAACGCACCGGCCGAAAGTCCGATGAGGCCGATCTCCCGCAGGGGGACGGAAGGTGTACTCACGAGGTTTCTCCTGGAATCCCGTGGCGGAGTGTAGCGCTTCTTATTTCCCGTCACAATTTCCTTTTTAATTCAAAATGTTACTGGCGATACCTCGATCGGTACTTGTGGTCGGCGGGTGGCCAGCAGCACGAGCCCCGCAGTTCCCGCAGGGCGCGCCGTACGGGCTTTCCGTTCGTTGCACTTCTTGGCAATATAGTCTATTACCTGCAATGTGCGGATCAGAGGTTCCCCGGGATGAGGCCGGATAAAAAGAAAGTCGTCAACGAAGTCTGGGACACCGAGCGAATCAAGGGTTTCCTCGACAAGGAGCCCATGGGCGATGAGGCTAACGACGACTACAGTATTTTACTGTTTGCCTATCGCAGCATGCGCGCGGATGATTTTACCGAGTTCATCGGCTACTACCTGACCGAGGGCCATGACCTAGCTGCCAGGAGCAACGCTGGCGAGACCCTCCTGCAAACCATTAGCACCCATCGTCATGCGCGACCTTTCATGGATATTCTCGAACGCGCAGCCGACAGCCATTAACGTTCTGTCTTCGACGATCGGTTTCCCGCCCGGAGATCAAGCGCTGGACGATCCGAGCGGGTTGCTGGCAATCGGGGGAGAGTTGACCGCGGATTGGTTGATGGAAGCGTATCGATGCGGCGTTTTTCCGTGGTTCGAAGATGATCTCGGACCGATTCTCTGGTGGTGTCCCGATCCCCGGGCGGTGCTGCATCCCAACAATCTGAAGGTTTCTCGCAGCCTCTCGAAACGAATCAGGAATTCCGGTTTTCAGGTGACGATGGACAGTGCCTTCGAACGGGTGATCCAGGGGTGCGCGGGTCAGCGGGCGACCGGGGGTGGCACCTGGATTACGCCGCAGATGGCGAACGGGTATGCAGAGTTGCACACCAACGGCTATGCTCATTCGGTAGAAGTGTGGGATGGCGGTCGACTCGTTGGAGGGCTGTACGGTGTGTCGCTCGGACGAATGTTTTTTGGCGAATCCATGTTTTCGCTCGAACGGGATGCGTCGAAAATCGCCCTGTACCATCTCGCGCGGCAGCTCGAGGAATGGGAGTTCAAATTGATAGACTGCCAGATCATGAACGATCATCTAGCTTCACTGGGTGCGGAGTCGATACCGCGGGCGAGCTTTCTGGAAAAACTGGCAGCGAACCAACTCGAACCGACCCGTAACGGCACCTGGCGGTTGGGGCATCCACATGCAGGATGAGCTGGGCAGGAAACAGTTTTTTGTGACACCCGCGCATCCGTGCAGTTACCTGCCGGCACGACAAGCCAACACGTTGTTTCTCGACCCGAGGGAAACCATTCATCCGGGCAGCTACCAGGCGTTGACCGAGCAAGGCTTTCGACGCAGCGGCAGCCATCTCTATCGTCCCCACTGCAAAACCTGTCAGGCCTGCATACCCGCCAGAGTTCCGGTGGAATCGTTTGTACCCAAACGCCGGCAACGGCGTGTGCAATCGCGCAACGCCGACCTGAGTATCAAGACCGAAGCCGCCAGCTACAGCCGACGCTATTACGATCTATACGCCGACTACATCTCGGCCCGGCACAGGGGCGGTGACATGTTCCCACCCTCGATCGATCAGTTTCGGTCGTTTCTCCTCAGCCAGTGGTCGGATACGGTTTTCGTCTGCACCTACCTCGACAACAAACTGTTGAGCGTTGCGGTGACCGATCGCCAGCAGCGGGGTATTTCTGCAATCTATACCTTTTTCGACCCCAATGAGGGACGCCGCAGCCTGGGCGTGTTCAGCATCCTCACCCAGATCGAGATGTGTCGCACCCAAGGGCTGCCCTATCTGTATCTGGGATATTGGATACGCGATTCCGACAAAATGCGGTACAAGACCGACTATCGTCCCGTGGAACTGTTTGTCAAAGGAACTTGGGTGACCTTCAAATAGGTGCGCCAAAAAGGCTTCGATTAGCCGCCGAACCTTTACTCTTTCGCGCAACATCGGCAAAATGCCGCTCGCCTCTTGATCCAAGAGAGTTGCTGGGAGCCGCATGGCGAAAGAAGAACAGATAGAGATGGAAGGCACGGTTGTCGATACCCTTCCGAACACCACGTTTCGAGTCGAGCTCGACAATGGACACGTCGTGACCGCCCACATATCGGGCAAGATGCGTAAAAACTACATCCGAATACTCACGGGCGACAAGGTGAAGGTCGAAATTACCCCCTACGACCTGAGCAAGGGAAGAATCACTTTCCGCAAATAGGCTGGGACCGGGTTGCAACCTGCCCCCTTTTCACGCTATTTGTGCGGATTCGTTTCGATGTGCAATTCACCGTCTTTCAGGGTGATATCCACGAGGCCGCCGTTTTTGGATAAAGTACCAAACAACACCTCTTCGGCGAGTTCGCGTTTGATCTTCTCCTGAATCAATCGCTGCATCGGCCTCGCACCCATCTTGTCGTCGTAGCCTTCGCGGGCGAGCCAATCGCGCGCTTCTTGGTCGACGTCCAGTTGCACCTTCTTCTCATCGAGCTGCTGCTGCAGTTCGGTAAGGAATTTGTCCAACACGATTTTTATCACGTCGATGTCGAGTGAGTGGAACTGAATGATCGAATCCAGGCGGTTGCGAAACTCCGGCGTGAACGTTTTTTTGATGGCTTCGAGAAAGTCCGTGGAATTATCCTGTTTGGTGAAGCCGATCGATGGTCTGGCAATATCCTGGGAGCCTGCATTGGTTGTCATGATGAGCACGACGTTGCGGAAGTCGGCCTTACGTCCGTTGTTGTCGGTCAACGTGCCGTGATCCATTACCTGCAGCAGCAGGTTGAATACTTCCGGGTGGGCTTTTTCGATCTCGTCGAGCAACACCACACTGTGCGGATGTTTGGTGACCGCTTCGGTGAGCAATCCGCCTTGATCGAAACCGACATATCCCGGAGGCGCACCGATCAAACGCGACACCGTGTGACGTTCCATGTATTCCGACATGTCGTAACGCAACAATTCGACACCCATGATCATCGCCAGTTGCCGGCATACCTCGGTTTTGCCAACGCCCGTGGGCCCGGCAAACAGGAATGAGCCGGTAGGTTTGTCACCCGACTTCAGTCCTGCACGAGACAACTTGATAGCCGACGTCAGTGAATCGATCGCTTCGTCCTGCCCGAATACCACCATTTTCAGTTTGCCGTCCAGATCTCGCAGCGCCTGTTTATCCGAGGTGGAAACCTGGCTCGACGGAATACGCGCAATCTTGGCAACCACCTGTTCCACATCGGGGGCGCCGATCGTTTTCTTGCGTTTGCTCTGAACCACGAGTTGCTGATAAGCACCCGCCTCGTCAATCACGTCGATCGCCTTATCAGGCAGGAAGCGATCGGTGATGTATCGATCGGCAAGCTCCGAAGCTGTTTTGAGCGCACGGTCGGTATAGCGGATCTGATGGTGGTCTTCGAATCTGGATTTTAATCCTTTGAGGATTCGGTAGGTTTCATCGACACTGGGTTCAAGTACATCGATCTTTTGAAACCGCCGTGAGAGCGCCCGATCTTTGTCGAAGATGCCACGATATTCCTGATAAGTGGTAGAACCCATGCAGCGTATCTCACCCGACTGGAGCAACGGCTTCAACAGGTTCGATGCGTCCATCACCCCACCGGACGCAGCGCCCGCACCGATGATGGTATGCACTTCGTCGATGAAAAGAATTGCGCCTTCTTCGTTTTTCAGCTCCGAGAGGATCGACTTGAATCGCTTCTCGAAGTCACCCCGGTATTTGGTCCCCGCCAACAGGGCGCCGAGATCCAGCGCGTAAATTGTACTGTCGGCGACGACGTCGGGGACCTGTTTATCGACGATGCGTTTAGCCAGACCTTCGGCGATTGCCGTTTTACCCACACCGGATTCACCTACCAGCAGCGGGTTGTTCTTGCGGCGCCGGCACAAAACCTGAATGACCCGTTCGAGCTCGGCATCGCGACCGATGAGCGGATCGATGCGGCCATTGCGCGCTTGTTCGTTCAGGTTGGTCGCAAACGCTTCCAGGGCACTTTGCTGACCCCCCTCACCCGCGACGGCATCTTCTTCGGCTCCCTGTGGTGCTTCTTCGCTTTCTCCCTGGCCAAACACCTTGGAAATGCCGTGTGCGATGTAGTTCACCACATCGATTCTGGCGATATTCTGTTGCTTCAGGAAATAGACGGCGCGGCTTTCCTGCTCGCTGAAGATGGCGACCATCACGCTGCCGCCGGTCACTTCTTTACGCCCCGAAGACTGCACGTGGAACACGGCGCGCTGCAGTACCCGCTGGAAACCGAGGGTCGGCTGGGTTTCCCGGTCAGAGTCACCCGCGGGGATCAGCGGAGTCGTGGAATCGATGAATTCTTTGAGTTCACCGCGCAGCTGCTCGATGTCGGCCCCTACTTTTTCCAGCACGTCCACGGCAACCGTGTTGTCCAACAACGCCAACAACAGATGCTCCACCGTCATGAATTCATGACGTTTTGCTTTGGCCTCTTTAAAGGCTTCGTTGAGAGTGAGCTCCAGATCTTTACTTAACATGCTTAATTTCTAGGTTCCATCAGTCCGTCATTTCTACCGTGGAGATCAGCGGATGTTGATTCTCCTGAGCATATTGATTCACTTGCGCCGATTTAGTTTCAGCGATGTCCTTCGGATAAATACCGACAACCGCACTTCCCTGGGTGTGCACTGCGAGCATTATCTGTGTCGCCTTTTCTCGTCCCATGCGGAAAAAGTACTCCAAAACCTCAACGACAAACTCCATGGGCGTGTAGTCATCGTTGATTAGAAGGACCTTGTACATCGAGGGGGGTTTGAGCTTGGGCTTTTCGGTCGCCGTTGCGACCCCACCTTCCTGGTCGATTCCTTCGTCTTCCTTCTGCGCTCGCCAGATCCTGCTTTTCATACCCTAATCATACATAAGACTAGTCTATGACTGGATGATGACCTTGCAAGCATCTCTTGCAAATCCATGACTCAATCGGCGTGGATTGCCGATGAATGAGGGTTGCGGGCGATAATACAAGTATCCGCGGGTCCCTGTCTTTGCTTGAATTCCCATCAATACTGTGAAGTGGTGAGGTTTTAGGCGCCGTTCGAGTCATCTCATCGGGTTGCCTGGCAATCATCACGGGCCTTGACTAGACCGGAAAATCCATAGAAAGTCGGGAATGAGGGGAAACACCGTACGTATTGCTTGGCATCCTGGTTGCCTCCACCGACATTATTGGGGGTAACGGAAGTAGTAGGTAGGAGGGTAGTGGTCATGGCGGCGGGAAATGTAAAGTGGTTCAACAACGCCAAAGGTTATGGATTTATCCTGCCTGAGAGTGGTGGTGAAGACTTGTTTGCGCACTATTCGTCCATCCACATGGACGGATACAAAACGCTGAAAGCCGGTCAGGAAGTCGAATTCGATATCATCGAAGGACCGAAGGGTCTGCACGCGGTGAACATCCGCGCACCGAGTACCGTGAGCGCCGATTTCCAGCCCCCCGACGTTGAGGAAGCCACCGCCCAGGAAGAAGAGATCACCGCCCCAACGATCGAGGCAACCCCCGAACCCGAGACAGCCTCCACCGTGGAGACAACGTCTGAAACTTCGACGGAAGCTACCTCCTAACCACTCATTCGGGCGATGAGAGCCTGGCCGAACTCCGAACATTTGAGCAGGGTTGCACCGGTAGTCAGCCGTTCGAAATCGTAGGTCACAGTCTTATCGGCGATTGCCCCTTCAATGCCTGAGATGATCAGGTCGGCGGCTTCGTCCCAGCCCATGTGACGCAACATCATCTCGGCGGAAAGTATCAGTGAGCCCGGATTCACTTTGTCCTGGCCGGCATATTTGGGCGCGGTTCCGTGGGTCGCTTCAAACAGCGAGATGGCATCGCCGATATTTGCACCCGGCGCAATGCCAATCCCGCCAACCTGAGCCGCCAGCGCGTCGGACAAATAGTCACCGTTCAAATTCAGCGTCGCGATGACGTCGTATTCATCGGGCCGGGTGAGAATCTGTTGCAACATGGCATCGGCGATCACGTCCTTGATGATGATCTGCTTGCCGGTCGTCGGGTTTTCCAACGCGTGCCAGGGCCCACCATCCAACGGCGTGGCACCGAACTCCTCAACCGCCAGTTCATAACCCCAGTCTTTGAACGCCCCCTCGGTGAACTTCATGATGTTGCCTTTGTGCACGAGGGTGAGGGAGTCTCGATCGTGTTCGATCACATAACTCAGCGCCTTGCGAATCAGCCGTTTGCTGCCCTCCTCCGACACGTGTTTGATGCCGATGCCGCAATGCTCGGTGAAGCGGATTTTGTTGACCGCCAGCTCGTCGCGCAGGAACGTCAACAGTTTCCGCGCACCCTCC
>JACZXA010000171.1 GCA_022571865.1 Pseudomonadota bacterium | reverse complement strand
AGTCGAGCCGACGATATCCGCCTGGTACTTCTCCAGTTGTCGCACCATGTACCAATCACTCTGACTTGCGAGTTGCGGAGCATGCAGCGCTTCATTCCCTCGCGCCCGGGGACCGTGGCACGCCGCACAGGTTGCATAGAGGGTTTCCCCCCTGCGGGGGTCTCCGCCGAGGGTCGCCTGGGCCCGAAGAGTTGGAATCGAAGTGACATAGACCGCGGCCTGTCGAAGCTGTTCGTCTGTCAACACAGCGGCCATGGGTCTCATCTCCCGACCGATGAGATCCTGGCTGTTCGTGCCTCTACGGCCGGACTTGAACGCCTGGAGTTGGTCAAGCACGTACCACTGCTCCATGCCGTTGAGCTTGGGTGCATCCACCGACTTGTTTCCCTTGAGTTCAACTCCGTGGCACACGGTGCAGTAAACGAACTGAGCAGGCGTCGTCGTATAGTCGTCTGCCTGTGCGGGTATGGATACGCCCAGAGCCAGCACCAGGATCAGGTAACGCGCGCTCATGTTCCTCACGCGTTTACAGCCGCACCCGATAACTCGGCCCGAACGCGATTATTGAGATGGGCGAGCGTCCAGTGAGCGGACGACATGGCGCCTTCCTGCCAGCCTGGATGAAAGCTCATCTGATCACCAATCATATAGTGGCGTCCTTCGGGTTGCTGAAGTCGTTTGAACCAACGCTCACGGGTTTCGGCTGTCCAGACGGCTGTGCAACCCATCATGTGATTCATTCTGTGCCACGGTACGCTTACCGCGTTTTGTGCATACTTTCGAAAATCAGGATGGATTTTTTCACCTTGTTTCAGCACTTCCTCGAAGCGTTGTTCAGGTGTCATACGGGCAAAGAATTCAGAGTTTTCTGCGTCGAAGGTATAGGCGCCCAGCATCACGCCTTTCTCGGTGTGGATACCATGAGGTGGATACCAGAGTTGTTCGATTTCTTGTTCCGTCCAGGTAATGCCGCCGTAGATATTTTCCTTTTCCCAGAAACGTTCACGCATCTGAATTCCCATCTTGAACAGCTTGCCACGGCCAATGGACGCGAGCGCGGTGGAGTAGTCGTTCGGCAGGTTGCTGTCGATGCCGCCCATCAGGTGTTTGGGAATGCTGTTGAGACAATAATCTCCGTACGTTGTTTTGTGCCTTCCTTTGTGCTGGTAGACCACGTCGACTCCGTTTTCACCCAGAGTGATACGTTTCACTTGTGCGTTGGTCAGAATCCGACTTTTGATATTCCGTACGAAAGCCTTGACTATGTTGTCCATTCCACCAACAGCCTGCATCAGTGGCGAACATTGATCTTCGCCCTCGGTGAAGTGCATCCTGAAACGCCAGAAACTCGAGTCCAGGAGGTCCGAAAACTCCACGGGTGTTTTTAGCTCACCCGGTATCACCATTCCGTTTGATTTGTAACCCGCTCGCAATGAGCCTTCGTAGGTGTTGGCAGGCGAAAGGTCTCCATAGCTGCGCAAAAACTCCAACACCCGTTCGGTGTCTTCCCCGGAGAAAGCTTTTTCGAAATCCGGTTTGTTAACAGCCTTGGCCAGTAGCTCGGTCATGAAGCCTCGCGCATCGGTCACATATTCGCGGTTTTTGATCGGCTTGCCGCCGAAAGCCTTGGGATCGTGAACGTAGGTGTGCTTGTTATCGTTCACGAACATTTCGAGCTCAACGCCAAGAGTGCGACAATAATGCAGCAAGTGGTGGTGGTGTGAGGGAATGCGGGCAGGGCCAGCGTTGAAATAGAGGTTGGGATGGCGATCGAACTGGCAGGTTTGCGGATGACCCATCTCATCGACAAAGTCGCCACTGCGAATGGTCAGGTTACGTCCGCCGATTCGGTGGGAGGCTTCCAGGATCGTCACCCCGAAGCCGGCTCGTTCGAGTTCGTAGGCGCAAACGAGCCCGGCAATACCTGCGCCCAGAATCAACACACTACGCTGAGAATTGCCGAGGGCTTCCACCTTCGCGAATGGCACCGCTTGCGCGGAACCCGGTAGCAGACCGAGAGCCATGCTCATCTGGTAGACGGCGGCACTTCCGCCGGTGGCGCCGACGCTGTTCAGAAACTGTCGTCTTGTGAATGAATCAGACACTTCGTGTTCCTAAGTGATCATCCCCGTTTTTGAACTCTATTAAGCTCTGAATATGAGGCTTGTTCAATTCGAAGCGCCTAGCACTCACCTGATCGGTTAGTTCGCCGAAGTTCGGACCTTCCCAAACCAGATTGTCCCCGCGTAAAAAAGTGCTCCGGAGAAGATGATCCCCAATCCCAGCAACCCCTCCACGGGTCTGTTCAAGAGTATGTAACTCAAGGTCCACCCGGTGAACCCGAGAAAGATGATCGGAGGCAGCGGATAGAAAGGTGTGCGGTAAGGTCGCTCGAGGTCCGGCTGGGTGCGGCGTAGGACAAACGTGCCGAACACGGTAACAAACGTATTGATTCCGAGTGTGAAGCCTGCAAATACCAGGATGGATTCGAACGACGCCGAAAGAATGAATACCAGCGAGAGCAACGATTGCGCCGTGATGGCTACGTGAGGAACGTCGTGCGCGTTGGTACGGGCGAGCATGTGGAACGCGGGGAAATCCTGACCGATAACCTGCAATACCCGGGGTCCCGCGAGGATCATCGCGCTCACCGTGGAGACCAACAACAATGCGAGCATTATTCCCATCACGGCTGCACCGGAATCACCCAGCACATGTTGTGCGGCGATATAGCCGATTTCGAGTTTCCCGACCATGGCCTCCATCGGTGCTACGTACAGGAAGGTGAAGTTCAGCAACACGTAACAGACGAGCACGATCGCGGTACCCAGGATAAGCACTTTCGACAGGTTTTGTTGCGGTCGCTCGAGCTCACTCGTTAGATAGGTTGCCGCATTCCATCCGCTATAGGCGTAGTTCACGTAGATTAGAGAAATGGCAAACGCGCTACTCGTAAGCAATGCCGTGTCTCCACTAACCGGAAGGAAGCTCACGTCTTGTGGTTGATCGACGAACACCCAGCACAGCAGGCAGAAGGCAAGTATCAACAGGATCTTCAGTGCGGTAAACAAGCGCTGCAACGCACCGCTGTTTCGTCGTGAGCTGGTATGTACCGTGGTCAGAATAACCACTAACCCACAGGCGAGCCAGGTGGGTGAAAGAGATGGGAATACGGAAGCGAGATAAGTTCCGAAGGTAATTGCGGCAAGTGCGGTCGGAGCGGCAAACCCAATGGTTGCCGAAACCCATCCAGAGACAAAACCGGCACAAGGGTGATAGATACGAGAGAGAAAATTGTATTCGCCGCCTGAGCGCGGCAATGCAGCACCAAGTTCGGCATAGGTTAACGCGCCACATATTGCCGTGAACCCGCCGACTACCCACAACATGATGAGTACGAAGCCGGATTGAATATCCGCCAGCTGGAACCCTAAGCTCGTGAATACGCCCGTGCCGATCATGTTGGCAATCACAACCGCCATGGCGGTGTTGGCGCTGAATTTTTTTGACAAGGGTGTTTTCCAACAAAAGGCGAGGGTAAGCTGGCGTTACACTGCAGGTAAAGCTCGGGTTAGATCGATGCCAATCAGAGCTACTCGAGTTTTTCGAAACCATCATCGATACGTCGCACCTTCGGCAGCAAAAGCCAAAGTAGCAGCGTGATCCCCAGGAGAATTATGCCGCTCACGACCAGGCCAGACTGGACTCCGTAACGCTCGGCGATCCAACTGATAGGGAGGAGTCCAAGCGGCATCAGACCGTGGGACATCATGTCGATGCTCATGATACGGCCGCGCATTTCTGGTGATACCTGTAGTTGCACGATGCTGCGATTCATCGACATGTTGATTGCCGAGATGAATCCGACCATACCAACACTCAATGTAGCCCAGAGAACGGTTTCGGTGATTCCGAACCAGGCAACTGTGACTCCCCAGAGCGCGCAGGTAGCAAACAACCAGAATCCCTTGTGACGGAGTTGACCAAGTTTGGCCAGTGCCAACGAGCCACCGATAGCTCCAATCCCCATAGCCGTCATCAGGAAACCGAGATCCGTCGGCCCGCCATTGAGGATGTCTGTATTGAACGCGGGGAGTAGCGTGTTGATGGTCAATCCGAACAGGAACGGCATGATTGAAAGCAGGATCAGCCCGCCGACGATGGGTGAGTGGATGACATAACTCAAACCCTCGCCCACGGCCGCCAGGTGGCTGGAGGTGGGTGTTCCAATGGGTAAACCGTCGTGGCGCATGAGTAGTACGGTGAAGGAGGAAATGAAGTACAAGCCGGATAACACGAAATAGACCAGACCGACGCCGAATTCACTGCTGGTATTGCCATCGGCGAACACGGCGATCATCAGACCGGCGAGCGCAGGGCCCAGTATGCGCGAGAGATTCCAGGATGCGGTATTGAACGCCATCGCATTGAACATCAGCGCTTCACCGACGATCTCGGGAATAAATGCCGTACGGGCAGGCATTGATAACGCCAACACCGTACCGTTGAAAGCGCTCACCCAGATGAAATCCCAGAAAGTAACGTTTCCAGTGATGATGATGAACGCCATTACCAGAGTGGCCACCGCGTTCAGCAACTGTGCCCACATGATGACCGGTTTCTTCTTCAACCGATCGGCAAGTACACCGCCAAGCAGGGAAAAAGCGATCTGCGGAATCATGAACGATAGCGTTACCCAGGCCAGGTTCATCGTCGATACGGTCATCTCGTACACGAGCCATCCTTGTGCGACGAGTTGCATGTTCATCGCGAATGCGGAGCCCACCATGCCGATCCAGAGATACCTATAGTCGGCCACCTTGAGCGAGGCGAACATGGATCGATCAATTGGGTTTGCCGGGTCTGCGAGACGTTCGAGGGGTTGCGCTTCGGCCTGAGCGTTCAAAAAGGGACTCCTGTCACCAACCCTTTCACGGTACGCCGCTTCTCACCGTGCCAGGGGCAAAACGAGCCATATTACGCTTCCGCTTCAGCGGGAGCCATTGCGGCGAGTATTGCTAGGCAAGAGAGGCCGTTTCCGCAGGCGGCGGAGCATCCCCACCTTAAGGAGGTTACGGGCAATTATCCGATTCCTGGAATTCCGGAAAGAACTGGTGATGTTTGGGTTTCATACCCATTGGGAGGGCAGCGGTTGGTTGTTACCCGCCGTTGGTTTTTGCTTGCGCTGCGCTTGCGAAGGATACCCGGCGTTTTGGGTGGGTCCAGCAGCGGGTGGCGGCTTCCTGAATAGCATTATCCAATTGTGCCAACGTGAAAGGTTTTGGCAGATACGAGTAACACACATCCGATCCGGGTAGTTCACTCAAGCTGTCTTCGGAGTAGTCGGAAACGAACGCCACGTTGAGAGCGGGTTGTATATTGAGCGCTGCCGAATACAGTTCCGGGCCTTTCATGTCAGGCATCATCACGTCACTGAGGAGCAGGTCGAAGTCTTGTTCCTCGAGCAGGCACAACGCGTGGTGCGCATCGGTGGCGATGACGGAATCGTAACCCTGGCATTTGAGGAACATGGCGATGACTTTGCGGACGGCCACTTCGTCTTCCACGACGAGAATGCGTGGCGAGTTGATCCTAACCCGATGGTAGCCGCGCGCTCTCAGGGGCTGGCTGCAAACGAGCCGCTCGCGCACTCAATGCCTTGCTGACCCGTTTGGCTATGGCTTGCTTTACTGCGCCGTTTTTTGAATCAATGTCCGACACTAGGATGATGGCCCCAACCGGGTCGAATTTATCCAAGCATAGTCCAGAATCGAACTTTGTCAGTCGAATACAGATAGTTTACTTGACATTATAATTAGCTCGCTCGATCGAATATTCGATGGTAAATCAGGGTCTTACCTTTTGTCGGCCGCAATCGTACGGTTGCGTGGAGGCGTCCTTCCCGGGTCAGTTCAAACGTTTTGGACACCTTGCGTGACGTTGTCTCGTAGCGACTCGTGAGCTTAGTCGGTCGGTAAGTTGTCTTCGTTCCGCGATCGTTGCCCTGTTTGAGCTGTTCGGTACCGAAACCGACGTATGTGAACAGGATGTCATCTCCCACGAGCTCGATGATCATCTCCTCACAGCGCAGTACCCGCGGATCGGGGGTCGGGCCGCTGCTGACTGCTTTGCTGCTACCCGATCCCGGGATCGGTATCGGAATGCCACCGAGCACTACGGAGGGTGAAACTTTCGACCGCCCGAACAGGCTCTTTTTCTGGTTGCTGTTGGCCGGCTGCAACTCCCGGGAAAGTTCCTGATTCAGGACCCAGTACCCGAGCAGCGTATCGGCACTTGCGCCAGATGGCAGCAAACCCGCCAACAGTCCAGTTACGATACAGATCAAAAAGAAGCGAACGGTAAGCATGTAAGGAGACCTCCAACGCGGACAATGTTCGTAGCGTAGGGGGCATAATATTAACCAACGCTGAACGTTTCCGCAGCTCTGAGAATGACTGAAGAGAAGTTTTGTTCACTTGCCACTGAGCGGCCACGGGGCGTATCGCATACACTACCAAATCGATGAGTTGTCAAAAAGGAACGAAATGCCACGCGAGTTTGAGGTAATTGTCTGGGGCGCCACCGGGTTCACCGGTCAGCTCGTGGCCGAGTATTTCCTGGGACGATACGGCGTCGGTCAGGAACTCAACTGGGCGATCGCGGGGCGTAACGAGGCTAAGCTTGGCAAGGTTCGCTCCGAACTCGGCACCGGCTGCGACGATCTTCCGGTGATTGTGGGAGACAGCGACGACCAGGAATTTCTCACGGCATTGGCTATGCGCACGCGCGTCGTATGTACCACGGTTGGCCCATACGCACTGTACGGTTCAAAGCTGGTTCGAGCGTGCGCCGAACAAGGTACTCATTACTGCGACCTTACGGGTGAGGTTCAGTGGATGCGCCGGATGATCGATGAGCATCACGACACCGCGCGGTCGAGCGGTGCCAGAATCGTTCATACCTGCGGATTCGACAGCATTCCCTCAGACATGGGCGTGCACTTGATGCAACGGGAAATGCGTGCTCGTCACGGCGTTGCCTGTGCAGCCGTGAAGTATCGAACGAGGGAGTTCAAAGGGGGTTTCAGCGGCGGCACGGTCGCGAGCATGCTGAACATGATGGAAGAGGTCGAGCGAGATCCCAGCATTAACGAGGTGCTCGAGGATCCCTACGGACTTAATCCATCCGGTGAGCGAAGAGGGCTCGACGGACCGGAAAACAGCCTGGCACGGTACGATGATGAGTTTGGCGCATGGGCCGCGCCTTTCATGATGGCGGCCATCAACACCAAGGTGGTCAGGCGCAGCAATGCGTTGCTGGATCATGCCTATGGCAACGAATTCCGTTACGACGAAGCTACCCTGCTGGCTGGACCACTCGGTATGGCCAAAGCCATTGCCATGAGTGGTGGCACGGCCCTGCTCAATGCAGCCCTGGGTCTCGGGGGCTTACGCCGAATGCTGGCGAAGACGCTGCCGGATCCGGGTCAAGGTCCGGACAAAGCAGCTCGTGAGTCGGGATTCTTCCACATTGAGCTGCTTGGCAAGCATCCGACGGATGCGTCATATGATGTCCGGGGTCAGGTCCGCGGCGATCGCGATCCTGGCTACGGCGCCACCGCCAGGATGCTTGGAGAAAGTGCCGTGTGTCTGGCCAAGGATGAACTGCACTCGAGCGGAGGGATTCTGACTCCGGCGGTCGCCATGGGCGATGCTCTCCTCGAGCGGCTTAACTTGAACGCGGGTGTCAAATTTACGGTGGAAAATTGACCGTTTGCGACGCGGCTGTTCATTGAGCGAGCTACGGAGAGCTAATAGCGAGGTAACGGGCGTTGTTGGTACCAGGATTGTCGTGAGTTAAGGAGAGGAGAGCGACGGATCCGATCGAGCGTTACTCTTCACAGAATTGAGTTCATCGACTAAATGAGGCTGAAGGACCCGTCGTTGACAAGCATCATAGGCCGATTGTCCGACCGGTAGAAATCACCATTTTTCATATTCCGAGAACTGTTATGTCGGTCTAGGAATAAGGCGGGGACGTTACTTGAAATTCCCAAGATTCTGGCTTGTTTTGTTGTTGATTGGGCAGGTTTCCTGCACGGCGGTTCCCCAGGAATTGTCTGTTGATGAAACCTCGCTGCAATCTTCGGTATTGGTCATCGCTCACCGCGGAGCGAGCGGATATCTCCCGGAACATACCTTGGCGTCATACCAACTGGCGATTCGCCAAGGCGCCGATTTCATTGAACCGGATCTGGTGGCAACGCGCGATTCAGTGCTGATCGCCCGCCACGAAAATGCGCTCGCGACGGTCAGGCTGGATGCAGCCGGGAAGATAGTGCGAGACCTCCAGGGCATGCCTGTTGTGGTACAGGCAACAACGGATGTTGCGGACAAACCAGAGTTCGCCGGACGGTTGGTCGTCAAACAGGTGGATGGGAGGCCGATCGGTGGTTGGTTCAGCGAAGATTTCACGCTGCGTGAAATCAAAACGTTGCGGGCGAGAGAACGAATTCCCGAACAACGACCGGCAAGTGCTTCTCACAATGGTGAATTTCCCATTCCGACGTTGCGGGAGATCATCGAGCTGCTTCAGAAGACTGAAGCCGCAACCGGCAAGCGGGTGGGCATTTATCCGGAAACCAAACATCCCGTGTATTTTGCAGTGGAAGGTCTGAGGTACACGGGCGAACAGATCGGCACGAACTTGAGCGAACGGCTCATCGCCACTCTGGTCGACATGAGTTTTACCGACCCCGATCGAATATTCATCCAATCATTCGAGGTCGCCAACCTGGTTGCACTCAAACGGGACATCATGCCGCGTTACGGGGTGGCGCTCCCGTTGGTGCAGCTTTTTGGTGACCTGAACAACTCGGCTTACGTCGCCCGCCCGTACGATGTGGTGTATCACGCTCGTGTTGGTAGTGATCTGAAGACGATATATGGTGATTTGGCCGAATTATTGTCCGCAGGCGAAGAAGTGAGGTATGCGGATCTCGCTTCTGCGAGTTCGTTGATTCAGTTGGCGAACAGCTATGCATGTTGTATCGGGCCTGCAAAACACAACGTGTTACTCCTGGAACCTGTCAGCCCGGTGGATGCAAACGGCGACGGCATGGCGGAATTGCGTATGCGCCTGACCGGTGAGGTAGGAGAGATTCTTGAGAATGCGAAAAGTGCGGGTTTGCAGGTACATCCTTATACGGTGCGTGCAGAAGAACGGTATCGCGTTCTCGATGAACGGGGTCGGCCGCTGAGCGCCGCCGAGGAGGTGGTACGTCTGATCCGTGCCGGTGTGGATGGCTTTTTTATCGACCAGCCCGATGTCGGGCGCAGCGGTGTGGCCATGGCTGGCAGAAGGTCAAGAAACCCGTAGAATCCCAGTCCTAACAACCGACGGTCCTTTTCCCATCAGCATTGACGTCGTCCAATCGGATCTGAATTTCACCGAACTTCATCAGCGGATGCAGTGGTACGTGGATCAGGACATTCTCTCTTGTTGCAACACGCTGATCATGCGTGGAATGGATGTGCTGGATTTCAAGACCTTCGGCTACATGGATCTGGAATCGCGCACCCCGTTGACGGAGGACGCGATTTATCGCATGTACTCGAGCACGAAGCTCGTCACTTCCGTCGCGGCGATGATTCTTTTTGAACGCGGTCACTTCAAGCTTGACGATTCCATCGCGAAATACCTGCCGAAATTTGCCGACCCCCAGGTGCTCAAAACGGATGCCACCAGTGTTACGGACGTTGTGCCTGCCGCGTCCCCCATCGTTGTGAAACATGTTCTCAGTCATAGCGCCGGCCTCTCGTATGGATTTATCGAGCCGGACTCGTTGATCGATAAAAGTTATGTTCAAGCCGGTATCGACTTACCGGAAAATCTGCAATCTACCCTGGAAGCAATGTGCGACAAGTTGGCGGATTTACCGCTTGTCTATCAACCGGGGACGTTCTGGCGCTATAGCCTGGCTAGCGATGTCGTGGCTCGATTGATAGAAGTGTGGTCGGGTCAGCGCTTCGATGATTTTTTGCAGGCGGAAATCTTTCGACCGCTCGGAATGGTCGACACGGACTTCTACGTACCGCCTGAAAAACTGGATCGGTTAGTCACCATGTACGCGCCAACAGACATCCTCAAACCGATGAAAGGAGGATTGATCGAAGCCGACGCGCCTGGGCGGAGTCAATACGCGAAACCGGCAACGTTCCTGTCAGGGGGCGGGGGGCTGGTGTCAACCGTTTCGGACTATCTTCAATTTGTGTGCATGCTTGTTAACGAAGG